>JAJRTY010000103.1 GCA_024278055.1 Alphaproteobacteria bacterium
ACGACCACGAAATCCACATCCACAAGCCAAAGAAGTGCAACCGGGCAACGGAAAACTCGGCCTATCCTCAAAGCTGAATATCCTGCCCTCAAGATCAATGCAGTGCGAGCACACATGTATGGTGCTGATAGAAACAATCAAAGCATCAATTACTTTCACGCGACCGGGCGCGGCCCATTCCATGACTTCCCGTTCGTTCTTCTCACGGTATATGTTTCTTGTTATCCTAAGGCAGAGAAGGTCAAAACGATTTACAGGGTCTTTGCGCCCTTCAAAAGTCAGTGCATCCCACACTTCGCGGCTCATCCGTTGATAACCCAATTGTGCATCCGTCTTTTCTTTCTTCGTCAATTCAGTACCATTGCGGCGAATTTCGTAGCCAAATTTTCCATGAAAAAACCATTTGGCCACTTCTTCGGTCAACCAGTATGCGCAATCAGTTTTCACATATTGAAGCGCGTCGATAGCTTCCTTGACGTGCGGTTCAATATTAATATCGAAACGACCAAAACTGACAGTGGGCATTGGGCGAACCTATGCTGGCGGCTTGAGGTAATTCTTTTCGGGGCCGAAAATATTTTCTTTCCACACTTTGAACCCCTCAGGATCTTCGTCTATGATCCTTGCCAGTCCCCGTCTATCATCAAAATAAAAACTGGCGGCATAAGCCCCACCGGCAATGAGGAGTGCGGCCAGAAAAAGCATTGTATATTTCCGCACTTCTCTCTCCCTTTGACAAATTTACCAAATCACCTTAGCGTAGTGTTGCTTTGCCCTCAAGGTAAAGCCGGATTTAGCAGTCCGAATATCACAAGGCGCTCGATGCGCCACGCTCCTTGCGTGGTTTTTTTATGGTCGGGTGCAATGGGAGACCTTCGGGTCTGCCGTGTCCTTGTGTACGGTCTGCTAACCCGTTGTTGCCCGGCCACCCTTTTAGCAGGGGGTGGCAAGGCGTTTATACAAACACAAGGAGACATTTATGTCCCAACCTCAAGATCAAAACAAATACGGCCATGCCATGGCCTTGCTATGGGCCACAGTCCAAAAGTCATCCGGCTGGCCAAACGACTGCGCCCGGATCGAACGCGATCTGATCGAATGGTCGCGTCATCGTCCAGACTTGCACCACGCCCTCATACGGGTTGGTGCCAGACTGGCGACATTCCTGCTCATCGAAAAAATGGGAGACTGAACCATGACCACCGAATTGATCCATGTGCCGTTTCACGACGAGGAAGTGCTGATGATCGAGCACGAAGGCGAGCCCTATGTGCCGGTCAGACCAATATGCGAGCGTCTTGGATTGTCTTGGAGCAGCCAAATCAGCAAGCTCAACGGCTCTCCAGAGCGGTTCAACTGTGTTGTTATCAACACGGTTGGAGGCTCTGGAGACGGCAAAAATCGCGAAATGACCTGCCTTCCACTGCGCAAATTGCCTGCTTGGCTGTTCTCGATCAACGCCAACAAGGTGCGGGCAGACCTGAAAGACGATGTCATCCGCTATCAAAACGAGTGCGACGACGTGCTGTGGCGGCACTGGTCGGGCGAGTTGCACGGCGACATGTCCCGGCTCCAGTCGCAGTTGGCCGCCTCTCACGTTCATCTGCTGGCGCAATTTCCGCGCTGGGGCAAGCTGGTTGGCCTGCTCAATGGCGGGGCGCGGGAGTACCTGGTCTACAAACGTTCCAATATGACCAGCGAACAGTTCGACCTGGAGGTGAGAGAGATGGATCGCTGCGGTCTGCTCGATCCGGCCAAATTCAATGTGGGGGCTGGCGAAACAGTGATGCAGGAGCGCGATCGCCTGCGCACCGAACTATGGGTAGCCAAGATCAAGACCGAGCAGCTGGAGGCGGCCAGACATGGACACCCTTGACAGCTATTATCGCGACAATCCGCTGGAGCGGCTTGAGCGTAATATCTACGGGCTTGAAGGTCTCGGCGATCTGCTTAAATCGGTGTGCAGCGCCGACAGTGACCTGTCGATGGTCAAGCCTTCGGGCCTGGCCACTCTGGTCGAGATCATCCACGAGGACATGGCCCAGGCGATGGCTGATTTTTACAAGCTTAAAAAATCAGACTGACATCAATGGCGGGGGAATGCCATGTTGAGCCTTCCCCCGCAGTTGCAGGAAATCAGCAACGTTATTGGTCTGGCCTCGGCGTTGAAGCTGGCCGAGGCCAAAGGCGGGCAGCGCATCACCATTCCCGGCACTGTTCGCGATGGCCACTGGCTGGTTGAGTTGCTGGGAATGGACAAGGCCCGCAGCCTGAGCCAGTATTTCACCAACGGCTCACGCATATCGATTTAAATGCCGTTCGGGCCGACGTCGTCAGCTGCCCGGCGCAACGTTGAAATCTACAAGCTCCTTGACGCTGGTGAAAATTCCAATCAGATTGCAGCCACCATGAACGTGACGCGCCGCTGGGTTCTGGAGCTCAAGGCGCGCCGTCGCGATGGTCTTGCCGCCCCGACATTGCCGGACCTGTTTGACATCTGATTATTATCGCAGCAGGTGAAGCCCTTCACCTGCGAAAATCCCACAAATCGACCGTATTTTCTCCTGATTAAATTCAGGAGCTTCCCATGCGCTTTATCAGGCCCGTTCGTCCGGTCAAAAAAGTCTATATTCACATCTCGGCATCGGACAATCCCGATCATGATAATGTGGCCACAATAGACGCCTGGCACAAAGCCAGAGGCTGGGCGGGCGTTGGCTATCATTTTTTCATCCGCAAATCCGGCCAGATCGAGCGCGGACGCGATCTTGAAAAGACACCCGCCGCCCAAAGACCGTTTAACCGCGGCACCATCGCTATCTGTATTTCCGGGTTGAAAATTGACAAGGTGACAAAGGCGGAACTGGCCTCACTGGTTGACCTGTGCTGGCAGATCAATGATGCCTATGGTGGTCAAATCACTTTCCATGGTCATCGTGAGGTTGCCAACAAGGCCTGCCCGGTGATTGATTACAAGAAAATCCTGGGCATATCGGAAAAAGGCTTTCTGGCCGGAAAGCGTCCTAAAGGCATTGATATAAAAACGCCAGATGATGTCTCGGCAACCGACCCTCATCAGGCTCCCGAAATGTCCGTCACATCATTGCAATTTGGCCAGAGAGGCTTGCAGGTTGAAGTGCTGCAGCGCCAGCTGGTCAGGCTCGGCTATCAAGTGGGTACAATCGACAGTAATTTTGGCAATCGCACCCGTGCTGCCGTACTGGCGTTTCAGGCCGACAATCATCTGATAACCGATGGTATTGTCGGCAGCGCCACAATGGAGGCGTTTGACGATGCGCTCCCCCGCCAGATTGGCGACACGCGACAGACCGCATCCCTGGCCACACTTGCCGAAGGCGGATCGCGTATTGCCGATGCCTCAATCAAGAACATTGCTGCCGGAGGGACAACAACGGTAGCCTTACTGACTGGCGTCACCGCCGAATTTTCCGACACCTTCCAGAACCTGAAAAGCCAGATCGAGCCTATTGCAGAGCCTTTCGGCGGTACGACAACCTTTATGTTGATCGCACTGCTTGCCGTGGTTGGTTTCATGACGTGGCAGTCGATCCGCGCCGGTCGCGCCCGCACGCAAGATCACCGCACGGGGAAAACATCATGATCGCCATATTGGCGCTGGCGCGCACCTACTGGAAACCGGTGCTTCTGATAGTGGCCGGTTTGTGGATCTACAGCGCCGGGTACAATTCGGCGTCCCGCGCCTGCAAGGCCGCCAGCCTCAAGGCCGAGATCACCGAGCTCAAGCGCCAGAATACCGCCCGGCAGAATGTTCTCGAACAGGCAGAAAAAGACCGGTTGGTTCGGGAATCAGAAATCGCAAACCTCAGCAAAAAAGTTGATGACTATGAAAATGATATCGGTAAGCAGAACCAGTGCATTCTCACTCCTGCTGATACTAAGCGCCTGCGCGCAATCCGCTAGTGAGGGGCGCACCAAGGCCGGTGTTGAGCTCGGCCAGCTGCCCGACAGCCTGCGCCAGCCCTGTTATGACCCCGGTGTGCGTGCGGGCAAGGACGCCCGCATTGAACTTGCCCGCACCCGCAATGCACTGGCGTCCTGCAAGCGCCGTCAGGCCGACACCGTCAAAACCTATGACAAGACCAAAAAGGAATTCAGCAAGTGAGCGGCATCGCAGATTTTAAAGACACTCTTTATGTGATCAATATTTTGATTTCCTTAGGTGCAGTTTTCTACGTCTGGTTAACCGCCCGGTCCCGCGGCAATGAGAAGGGCCTCAAGGCCTTGACAGAAACGGTCACTGATCTCGATCGGCGCGTCGTCAAGATCGAAGGCGAACTGGAGCACCTGCCTACAAAAGAAGGCCAACATAGGCTGGAGCTGGCGATGTCTGAATTGGCGGGTGACATGAAACAGATGGCGGAAGCGCTCACCGGAACCAAAAACACAGTAGCTCGTATGGAAATAGTATTGATGGATCGAGGCAATAAATCATGAGCGATTATCAGAAAATACTGACCGAGGATGCCCGGTTGACAATTCTCAAGGAACTGGCACAGGAAAATTCATACTCACTCAATGAAACCATTTTGCGCGATCTGCTGGAGACATTCGGCATTAACCGTGACCGTGACTGGGTGCGCGAGCAACTGAAAGTGATGGCCGGTCTCGATGCCATCACCACCCGGCTGGCGGGCTCGGTGATGATTGCGGTTATCACCAGGGCGGGGCTGGATCATGTCAAAAACCGTATCGCGATCGACAGTATTTCGCGCCCCTCACCGGAGTGAATGCCATGAAAAAACGCAGAGGCCGGGGCCGTCTTTCAAATATCAAGATGTTACCACCGGAGGCTGATGAAATTGTACGCTGGGCGGCGCTGGAGCTGCGTGAGGAAAAACGCACGCAGCTGGATATCGGCAACGAATTCAATGAGAAGCTTGCTGTTATTGGCCTTGATCCGATTTCGCCGTCTGCTTTCAACCGTCATTCAGTCCGCATTGCCGACATGATCAGGCGCGCCAACCAGACCCGCGAGATTGCCGCGGTGCTGACCGAGAAAATGGGGCCGGGGCAAAGTGACGATGTCACCATCACGCTGGCGGAAATGATCAAGACGCTGCTTGGCGAGTTGCTGGACAAGGCGGGCGAAGCCGGGTTTTCCCCCAAAGCGGCGATGGAAATGGCATCCGCTTTGAAGTCAGCTGCGGGCGCGCAGAAGATTTCAAGTGATCGCAGGTTGAAAGTGGAAACCGAACTGGCACAAAAAGTCGATGCGGCTCTGGATACCGTCAGCAAGGAAGCTGGCTTGTCGGCGGAGATGGCCGATGAGATCAGGCGTAAAGTTCTGGGTGTCAAATGAGTGTAGCTTTCTATAGGCGTTCAAGCGGCACTGAGCCTGCACTCGCGTCGCTCGTTAGTCCAACGCTGCGCTCGTCCATCTTTGTGCGTTCAAGCGCCACTGGGGCTGCGCGGCCCTTGGCCGCTAGTCCAACGCTGCGCTCGTCCGGGAACCAGGACTCCGGTCTCTCAGAATGCCACCCGGAGGAGCACAACGACGACCCCGGCACCCCTGTGCCGCGCCTCGCAGGCCGGGCGAAGCCCGAACAGCCGGGAGAGATATAAATGAGCGCGGTCTCACAATCCGGCCAATTTGAGGTGCCCGCACTGTCGCGCGACCCCGAACAGCTCCCGCCTGAGTTGCCCCGCGGTGCCGAGATACCCGATGATCTGGACCCGTTTGCCGATGGCATTCTGATGAAACACCAGTCAGATTGGCTGGCAGATAAATCAAAATTGAAGATTGCCGAAAAAGGCCGGCGCACCGGCATCACATTTGCTGAAGCGCTGGACGACACCATTATTGCTGCGACTGCGCGTTCAGCCGGTGGTGATAATGTTTTTTATATTGGTGACACCAAAGACAAGGGCCGGGAGTTCATCAACTATGTCGCTCACTTTGCCAAAGTGGTTGCAAAAGAGCTGGTCGAGGTTGAAGAATTCGTCTTCAAGGATGAACGCGACGATGGGACCAGTCGTGACATATCTGCTTTCCGTGTCAGTTTCGCCTCAGGCTTCCGCGTCGAAGCCCTGTCATCAAACCCGGCAAACATCCGCGGGCTTCAGGGTATTGTTGTCATTGATGAGGCAGCCTATCACCGCGACGTGCGTGAAGTCATCGATGCTGTCAATGCCCTGCTGATTTGGGAAGGCAAAGTCCGCATCATCTCAACACACAACGGATTATTGTCACCCTTCAATGAGCTTATCCGTGAGTCGAAGTCGGGCAAAAGCCCGTTCAAGGTTCATCACATCCCGCTTCAGACAGCTATTGATAACGGTCTTTATAAGCGGGTTTGTGCGATTAAGGGCAAGGTCTGGTCGCAGGAAGCCCAGGACGAATGGGAAGCCCTCATTCGTGGTTCCTACGGCACCCGAACTTCCAAAATGAAACAGGAGCTCGACGCCATCCCGGCAGATGCCGAAGGGGCTGTGCTCACCCGTGTTCAAATTGAGCGGATTGCTGACAAATCGGTGCCAATTGTCCGCTGGCAACTGAATGATGATTTCAAGGACTATTCAAAGGACATGCGCGAAGCCGCTGCGCGTGATTTCTGCCGGGAAAAACTTGAGGCAATCCTCAGTTCTCTGGATCCCAGGCGTTCTCATGTGTTCGGGGAAGACTTTGCACGTTCCGGTGACCGCACGGCCATCATGATTTATGAAATTGGCCGCGATCTTGTGCGCCGCCTCAAACTCATAGTCGAGCTTGGCAACGTGCCATTTGAACAGCAACGTGACGTGATGTTCTTTATCGGTGACAGACTACCACGATTACGCGGTGGCGCACTGGATGCCACCGGCAATGGTGCCTACCTTGCAGAAGTGTGTGCCCAGCGCTGGGGTCCGAAGATTGTCGAAGTCAAACTCTCAGTTCTTTGGTATCAGGAAAACGCGGGCGCTTATATTGAAGCCATTACCGATCAGACCGTGACCCTGGCTGCTGATTAAGATACCATTCGTGACCATCAGGCCCTGGCCTATGTGGACGGCATCATCCGCGTTCCCAAAGACCATCGAAACAAAGGCGAAGACGGATTTGACCGCCATGGTGATACGGCAATTGCAGGCATGCTGGCGTGGTTTGCCTCACGCCAGGACGCGGTTGAACATGAAGGCTACCAATCATCGCGCAGCCTCAACAATGACACCGGCGATATCGATCCCGACAACTACCGCCGCCATGGCGGTCTTTGGTAAGGCGGCGGATTAATTTAACGGCGGGGGTTCCGGGGAAGCGCCACAGGCGCGACGGCGGAAAGAAAAGAAGGACAAGACTATGCAGGAATTTTCACCTATACTCGGCCCCGATGGCCGCCCGGTTAAACGTGCAGTCCTGACACAGGAACATGCGGGCCCCACGGTTGGCGGGGTGCGTTCAATCTGGCGTGAGAATGTCGCCAAACGCCTTGATCCCGCCAAGCTCGGCAATATTCTGCGCGCAGCTGACGAAGGCGACCACGACCAGTTCCTGGTACTGGCAGAAGAAATGGAAGAGCGCGATCCGCATTATGCCTCCGTGCTCGGCCAGCGCAAGCGCGCGATATCGCTGATTGAGCCCATCGTCACCGGTATCGGCGATGACAGTGATGCCGAGATTGTCAAAGCCGTTGAAGCCCTGGTCGAAGCGCCACACTTCGCCGACATGGTGGATGACCTGCTTGACGCAATCGCCAAGGGTTATGCCGTGACAGAAATTGACTGGGCGCACGGTGAAAATCTGTGGACACCAAAATCCTATCAATACCGCGACCCGCGCTTCTTCCGTTTCGATCCCGAGACCGCCCAGGAGCTGCGCATCAGGGATGAAGCCTGGCCAAACGGCAAACCGGTCCCGCAATATTCAATGATTGTGCATCGCCCCAGGCTTAAATCCGGCATTACCCTGCGTGCCGGTCTGGCGCGCCTGGTGTCATGGTGCTTCATGCTCAAGCAATTCACGCTGCAGGACTGGGCGGCATTTCTTGAAGTTTTCGGCATGCCGCTGCGGGTGGGGAAATATGACCCGCTCGCCGGGCCTGAAGAGAAGCGCACATTGCTGCGTGCGGTACGCGACCTCGGCTCAGATGCCGCCGCTATTATCCCCATGGGCATGGAAATCGAATTCATTGAAGCCAAGGGCGGTCAGGGCAATGCGGTCTTTGGTGCCATGGCCGATTATCTCGACAAGCAGGTTTCCAAGGCCGTCATCGGCCAGACCATGACAACCGATGATGGCTCGTCGCAGTCTCAGGCAAACGTTCATGCGGATGTCAAGATTGACATCATGAAATCAGATGCCCGCCAGATGGCAACCACCATCAACCGCGACCTGATTGCACCGTTTGTTGCCTTCAATTTCAGCCCGCAAGCTCCGGTGCCGGTCGCCACCTTCCCGGTCGAAGACCCCGAAGACATCAAAACCATGTCTGAAGCCCTGGGGAAACTGGTTCCCATGGGACTTAAAATCAGCGCCAGCGATGTGTGCAAGAAAATAGGCTTTGCCAAACCCGGCGATGATGAAGAAATACTTGTTCCGGCCACAACAAATCCCGATCCGGGTAATTCTGAAGAAAAAGAAACAGCCAGCCAGCATTCATGCCCCCACTGTGGCGAGGTCCACATGGCAGCCGAGGACAAGAGCCAACCAACTCTGGTTGACAGGCTCGCCCAGGAGGGCATCGACGATTGGGAGCCAGACCTCGGGCCACTTGTCGCACAGATAATGGACGCGGCAAATAATTCAAACGGATATGAAGAGTTCCTGCAACGTCTCAACCAGATGGATCCGGCCACAAATGAGTTGGCACGTTCCCTCGCCATTCAAGCCATGAAGGCCCGCGGCGATGGTGAC
>JAJRTY010000104.1 GCA_024278055.1 Alphaproteobacteria bacterium
TGAAAAAAACCAACAAGAGGATACAGTGATGAAAATATGCGTTGTAGGGGCCGGAGCCATCGGTGGTCTGATGGCAGCGAAATTTGCCCTGGCTGGACACAATGTCACGGTCATCGATCGCGGCAAGCATCTTGAAGCCATCCAGAAAAACGGCCTGAAACTGATCTGGGAGGATGGCAGCGAACTTGTCGCCAAAGTGACAGCCACAGATACAACAGAAAATGTCGGCCCCCAGGATCTTGTGGTTCTGGCACTGAAGGCCCATTTTCTTGAACTCGTTGCCCGCGACATTGGCAACCTGATGGGGCCCGATACCATGATTGTGCCGGTTCAAAATGGTATTCCATGGTGGTATTTCCACAATCACGGCGGAGAATTTGACGGTCGCCGTCTTGACACTCTCGACCCCACCGGACTGTTGACCAGGCATATTGACGGCGACCGCATTATTGGTTGTGTGGTTTATCCCGCAGCCGCCGTCATTGAACCCGGGGTGATCAAGCATGTGGAAGGCGACCGCTTTCCCATCGGCGAGCTTGATGGCTCAACTTCTGCGCGGATTGAAAAACTGTTTGAATTGTTTACGCAATCAGGCTTCAGGTCCCGCATTCTCGATGATATTCGTTCTGAAATCTGGCTCAAAGCCTGGGGCAATCTGTCGTTTAACCCGATAAGTGCGCTGACCCATGCCACTTTGGAGAGCATTTGCCAGTTTCCCGAAACCCGCAAGCTGGCTGAAAACATGATGAAGGAGGCCCAAAACATTGCCGAAGCCCTCAACATCACCTTCCGCCACACGATTGAAAAACGCATTGCCGGTGCCGAAGGCGTTGGAGCGCATAAAACATCAATGCTGCAGGATGTGGAGGCCGGACGCAGCCTCGAAACAGAAGCCCTTATCGGTGCCATTCTCGAGCTTGGCCGACTCAACAAAATTTCCGCACCCTCCATTGAAGCGGTCTATGCTTTAGTCAAGCTGCTCAACCGGGTCATGGTGCTGGAGCGTGCCGGCGTCAGTCTTAATGAGGCCGCATAGGCAGCAAATGTCTATGCAACTCTCCCGGAGGGGCACGCCAAAAAGGTGTGCCCCTTTTTAAGGTCAATTGGCGCTTGATTTGTGCGCACTCATTCAAGAGAAATACTGGTAATTGACCTGCCGCCCTACCATATTGAATCACAGTGAAATTAATGTAACCATCGTGAATGCGTGAAATCGTTATTGGATGGAGTTTCGTGGAAACCTTTTTACAGAGGAATAGAAATTTAAATGTTAGTTTTTAATAAAAAGAATGCCGGGATTTTGGCCACCTGTTTGATCGCTGCTTCTCTTTCTTTTAGCCCGCAAGCCAGCGCTCAAGGCGCAAATGTGCAGGTCGGTGTTTTGAAATGTACAGTAGCTGGTGGTACCGGTTTGATCCTGGGCTCTTCAAAAGGGCTTACCTGCATCTTCAAAAAACAGAATGGCGCCCGTGAGCGTTATACCGGCAATATCAACAAGTTCGGTATCGACATTGGCACGACTAAAAAGGCCAAGATTTCATGGCTGGTTTTTGCCCCGTCAGGAAAAAATGTCACCGGGGCCCTAACCGGCGGTTATGTTGGTGTCACCGCTGAAGTAACCGTAGGCGGCGGCGTTGGTGCCAATTTGCTGGTAGGTGGTATTGATAAATCAATCACCCTGCAGCCGCTCAGTGTGCAGGTTCAGGAAGGATTTAATATTGCCGCCGGTATCGGCAATATGAACCTGAAATATGCAGGAAATTAATCTGGATGTGAGAGATTAAACTGATAGGAAAGGCCGGTGAAAATTTTCACCGGCCTTTTTGCTGTTGAACATTAAAGCGTGTCTGTGGTCGCTTTAGATATTGTTATCCGTTGACACTTTTGATGTAGCAGAGAAGAGCGTTGCGTTGCTTTTCTTTCTTAAGGCCACGGAATGTCATCTTGGTTTTAGGGATCATTTTTTTTGGCTTTGTCAAAAACGTGTCAAGCGTCTTGACGTTCCATACCAGACCGCCTTCAGCCTCTTTCTTCATTGCCTTGGAATACCTATATTTTTCAACGGATCCAGCTTTGCGGCCAAACAGGCCCACCAGATGTGGCCCAACCTTGTTTTTCTCTTTGTTGACCACGTGGCAAGCCGCGCATTTTTTGTATACTTTTTTACCCTTCGCAACGTCTTCTGCAGCGCATGCCAGTTCCTCTGCGGCCATAGTCTCGGCTGTGGCCGGTGTGTCCGACGAGGCCAAGGCTGGAGTAGGTGCCATTACGACAGCGGTAACCGGTAACATTAACAAAAATGCAGTACCCAACAGTGCTTTCTTCACGTGTCTCTCCTTAAATTCGTTGAGATCAATGATCTCTCATGTTTCTTTGGTGCAAATGATCTATATCATGTGCTTTTCAATGGCGCCACTTAACATTTCGTGACCCATCGTCGCAGTTGCGAGAAGTGCATTCGGGGGCTGATTCTATGTTCACAAACTGGAAACAGCGCTTTGAAATCCAACAGAAAAGAGCGGCCAGGCAGTAAAATGACGCCGGAAACGGTTAATAAATGATTAACAATTGAAAGTTTCCGCAAGTTGTGCAAATATCAAGGCAACGATATCCGACAAGCTAGGGGGTGGTGAGATATTGGCTTAACAATAATTCACCCGCTTATGTTGTTCTGGCTTACTTTGTTCGCCTTTTTCTGGCTTCTGGCGAGGTGAGCTTATTTAGGGAGGGCTGTCATGCATCGCAGTGCTTTAGTGCCAATATTGGCAATAGGTTTAGTCACATCGTCTTTTGTTGCAGTTGATACGGCTTTCGCGGATTCTGATACAACGGCTCAAACTGTCAATTCCGGGAAAAGTGACAGAAACAGCCCCAAATCAAAGGTAAGCGTTGATCTCGGGGTTAGCTTTGCCAATCCGAAGAGCAACGTTGTTCAAACCGATGCCGGCACCCCAGTCGCCAACGTCAGTGGATCGAGCAGCAAAAACATTACCTCCATCGGCATCGACTACCGCGTTCCGCTTTATCTGGCATTGGCTAACCTCGGGAATGTCGCGAATGTCGCAAATGTTGGATATGCCGGAAACTCAGCCCTCAGACCAATGGGCCCGGTTGTGGGCTTATGGGGACGCGTGTTCTTCGGTGGTGATGATCAAAACGAATCCGGCTTTGATTTGCACCCCACGCCCGGTATCGACACTTTTTCGGCCTATTCGAAAAGCTTTTTCCTCCTGCCGTATATTGGTTATGTATTCGGCATGAATCTTGCCAATAATCCTGCTGACCTGACGGTGTTTGCCGGTCCCCGGCTCGAACGTCGCAAAATCAAGCTCAGAACCGATCAGGGCACTGGATTTCAGGAGTTTTCCAATTCAGAGACAGATGTCGGCCTGACTGTTGGTGTCGATCTGGATGTCCCCCTTCCTGGCCTGTTTAATGTAGGGTATGCGGGTGCGTCAGTTCCCTTCGTGCGTGTAGGTGTGGCCTACGACTGGAGCCCCGCCATTGATGTTTCGGGAACGTCGGCCGTGGGTACTCCTTTTGACTACACCAGCAAAATAAAAAGCGGCGGGACCTTTCGCGCCTTTTTTGGCGCTGGCTTCAGGTGGTGAAGGTGAGAACTTAAGCATTCATTATGCGAGTATCAAGGACTGTTTTTGAGGTTTCCGACAAAACAGATCGGGCTGAAAAAGTTCACTCATTCAGTGGACCGGTCCAGGTCATCGCCCTCATGCTGTTTGTCAGTGCCTGTGCCCGCGGTCAGGAATTTGTTGATGAATATTCCGATGTAAAGCCAACACCGGCCAGTTTCACAATCTGCTACGGCTATGGTTGCGCCAGTCAAAGCCAGGTCAATATGTCCCCCGCCGGCTGGCAGCAGGTGAAGGATGCTTTCGGGCCGGCGCCGGCAAGTGCGGTGGCGGAACGTCAGGCCATTGCGCGGGCAATCGCCCTCATTGAAAAGAAGGTCGGTGCTGCAACCGGCACTGATATTGATAAAGCCGGTGCCTCACTGTTTGCCGAGAACCCGTTTCAACAGGATTGCATTGACGAAACCGCCAATACCACAACTTATCTGCGGTTGCTTGAACGTGATAACCTGTTGCGGTTCCACACCATCGGCCAGGCCGCCTGGCGCGGTCAGTTTATCGACCGCTGGCCGCACAATACTGCCGTCATCGTCGAGAAAAGCAGCGGCAGCTCTTATGTGGTGGATTCCTGGTTTCATGCCAATGGCATCGCCCCGGAAATTCTGCCGCTGGCCAAATGGAAAGCCGGCTGGTCGCCGCCAAAGGTAGCTTCCTGACCTGTAAAGTTTCCGGGTATTGGAAATACATGCTACAATTTTCCGTACGGTGGAAATTGATCCCACAAATTCATTAGGCCAATTATCGCCACTTGTATTATTGTGACGGCAGGTTGCAGTTTTTTTCAAATCGAAAACCGGGACATCTGAATGACTGGTCTTAAAATGCCGGAACCCGATGGCGGGATACTGAAGCGGCGTGATGAAATTATTCATGCGCTGCAACAACGCGTGCCCGGTGAAGGCGTAATTTCCGATGTGGATGAAATGCGCCCGTATGAATCCGATGGTCTCACAGCCTATCGCCAGGTGCCGATGATTGTCGTATTGCCATCCACGGTTGAAGAAGTGTCAGCCGTCCTGAAATATTGCCACCAGGAAGGCATCAAGGTCGTGCCGCGCGGGGCCGGCACGTCGTTATCTGGCGGAGCCCTGCCACTGGAAGATGGTGTATTGCTCGGATTGGGTAAGTTTAACCGCGTTGTCGATATTGATTTTGATAACAGATGTGCCGTGGTCCAGCCCGGTGTCACCAACCTGGCCATCACCCACGCAGTCGCCCACCAGGGCTTTTACTATGCGCCCGATCCCTCAAGCCAGATAGCATGCACAATTGGTGGTAATATTGCTGAAAATTCCGGCGGGGTTCACTCGCTCAAATATGGTCTCACCACCAACAATGTTTTAGGTCTGGAAGTTGTTTTGATAACCGGTGAGGTAATCAGAATTGGCGGCAAACATCTCGATGCTCCCGGCTTTGACCTGCTCGGGCTTATGACCGGATCAGAAGGTCTGCTCGGTGTCATTACCGAAGTGACCGTGCGCATTTTAAAAACCCCGGAAACGGCGCGTGCGGTTCTGGTAGGATTTTCCTCAAGTGAAGATGCCGGGGCCTGCGTCGCTGATGTAATTGGAGCGGGTATTATCGCCGGCGGCATGGAGATGATGGACAGGCTGGCAATCCACGCAGCCGAAGAATTCGCCCATGCGGGCTATCCACTGGATGTGGAAGCACTGTTGATTGTTGAACTTGATGGCCCCGAAGCAGAAGTCGATCACTTGCTCGAGCGCGTGGAAAAAATTGCCAAGGCCCACAATGCGGTGAGCGTCAAGGTCTCCACAAGCGAAGAAGAACGCCTGTCGTTCTGGGCCGGGCGCAAGGCGGCTTTTCCCGCCGTTGGCCGCATATCACCGGATTATTATTGTATGGACGGTACAATTCCGCGCCATCAATTGCCAAAGGTGCTGACCGGCATGCGTGAATTATCCGCGCACTACGGCCTGCGCGTGGCCAATGTTTTTCATGCCGGTGATGGTAATCTGCACCCGCTCATCCTCTATGATGCCAACAAGCCGGGCGAACTTGAAAAGGCCGAAGATTTTGGTTCCGACATTCTCAAATTATGCGTTGCAGTTGGTGGTGTTTTAACCGGAGAACATGGCGTCGGTGTTGAAAAGCGTGATTTGATGGAGACCATGTTCAACGACAGTGACCTTGATCATCAACAACGCATAAAATGTGCTTTTGATGCCAAGGGCCTGCTCAACCCGGGTAAGGTCTTTCCCACGCTGCGCCGTTGTGTCGAGCTTGGCCGCATGCATGTGCATGATGGTAAAGTACCGTTTCCTGACATTCCGAGGTTCTAGGGCTTTTTATGCAAGATAGATTTAAACCGGAAACCAGCGCCCAGGCCCTCGACGTTATCTCCTGGGGGCTGGCCAATAAAAAGCCTCTGGAAATTCAGGGGGCTGGCAGCAAGCGTGCAATCGGGCATAGGCCCCAAAGCGCAGCAACTTTGAGCCTTTCCGGCCTCAAGGGCATAAGCCTCTATGAGCCAGAGGAGCTTGTTCTCACCGCCGCTGCCGGAACGCCCGTGGCTGAAATCGAGGCGGTTTTGGCCAAAAAAAATCAGGAGCTTGCCTTTGAGCCGGCTGATTTTTCCAGGCTTTTGGGCGCAACCGATGCACCCGGCACCATTGGCGGCATTATGGCCGCAAACATCTCCGGCCCCCGGCGCTTGAAAGCCGGGGCTGCACGCGACCATTTTTTAGGGCTCAAAGCCATCAGTGGTCGCGCCGAAGAATTCAAATCCGGCGGTCGCGTGGTCAAGAATGTAACCGGCTATGATCTGTGCAAAGGCCTGGCCGGATCATGGGGAACCCTGGCCGTCCTGACCGAAGTAACTCTCAAAGTCCTGCCCGCAGCCGAGCAGACGACAACTGTGGTCGTGGCGGGATTGAGCGATGTCGAGGCTATGAGTGCCATGTCGATGGCCATGAACAGCTCGTGTGAAGTATCAGGGGCCGCCCATATTCCGGCAAATCTCGTCACACGGTCATGCTTTAAAGACATTGCAAACTCTGGCACATCAGCAACCCTGCTGCGCCTTGAAGGAATTGCCCCCTCGGTTGAATATCGGGCAACACAGCTGCAAACTCTTTTGAGTTCGCTCGGCAGCATAACAAAAGAGACCGGTGCTGACGAAATCTGGCGTGATGTGCGCGATGTGCATTATTTTGCCGAAAATCAGGAAAAAGCGGTGTGGAAATTATCTGTGCCCCCAGCCCAGGGCGCTTTGGTAACCTCGGCAGTTGCCGACGAGGTTCCTGGTGTGGAGTATTTTTTCGACTGGGCCGGTGGTTTGATCTGGGCAGCAGTGCCGGGATTGAACAATGCGTCTCAAACCGCTATCCGCAAGTGCCTTGAAGCTTGCGGCGGGCATGCAACATTGTTCAGGGCGCCGGAAGAAGTGCGCTCAACCGCTGATATTTTTCACACTCTTGAGCCCGGCCTCATGGCGTTGACGAAAAACCTTAAAGATAATTTTGATCCCTCAGGCATCCTTAATCCCGGGCGCATGTATCGAAACCTATGAAAGACTGAAGGATGCAGACCAGTTTCACTCCCGAGCAGCTTGAAAAACGAGCTTTAAGCGAAGCCAATGATGTGCTGCGCAAATGCGTGCATTGCGGGTTTTGCACGGCCACATGCCCGACCTACCTGTTGCTGGGCGATGAACTCGACAGCCCGCGCGGGCGCATTTATCTGATCAAGGACATGCTGGAAAATGACAGGCCGGCAACCGAACATATAACCAAACATGTAGACCGGTGCCTGTCGTGTCTTTCGTGCATGACCACATGCCCCGCAAGCGTCAATTATATGCGGTTGATTGATACCGCCCGCGTGCATGTGGCCAAAACCTACAAACGCCCCTTCATGGACACTCTCGTGCGCAAGATGTTGCAGATGGTGTTGCCGTATCCTGCACGCTTCAGGCTGGCATTGACCGGTGCCCGGCTTTTTAAAGGTCTCGCTCCGGTGCTGGCCAGACTTCCCGGATGCAAACCTCTGGCGGCAATGTTATCGCTGGCACCGGGAAAACTGCCGCCGCGCGCTTCGGCAGATGAGATTTTTCCCCACAAAACCTTTACCGGCAGCCGTGGCCGCGTCGCCCTGCTGAAAGGTTGCGCTCAATCCGTACTTGATCCCGGTATCAATGACGCCACCATCCGTTTGTTGAACCGCAGAGGAATTGACGTGATCATGCCCAGGGGCGAAGGCTGTTGCGGCGCTCTGGTGCATCATATGGGCAGTGAGGAAAAAGCCATAACCCAGGCCAAAGCCAATGTGGATGCCTGGATGGCTGAGGTTGAAGGCGGCGGCCTTGATGCCATTATCATCACCGCTTCGGGGTGCGGAACAACCATAAAAGATTACGCCCATCTGCTTGTCGATGAAGGTGAATACGCTGAAAAAGCCAGGATGATTTCTGATCTGGCCAAAGATGTAACTGAATATCTTGCCTCGGTGCCAGTTGAAACCACGGGTAAAAATTTCGGTATAAAAGTCGCCTATCATTCCGCCTGCTCGATGCAGCACGGCCAAAAGATCGTCAACCAGCCCAAAGACCTGCTTCGCGCTGCCGGGTTTGATGTGGTTGACGTGCCCGAAGGTCATATCTGTTGCGGCTCAGCCGGTACCTACAATATTTTACAATCAGAAATTTCAACGCGCCTGCGTGAGCGAAAAGTTGCAAATATTGAAGCTGTTCAGCCCGATATTATCGCTACCGGAAACATCGGCTGCATGACCCAGATTGCCACCGGCACCAATATCCCGATTATCCATACCATCGAACTTCTCGATTGGGCTGGTGGCGGGCCAAAACCAAAGGCATTAAACGAGGTGGAAACAACCGTCGAATAAAAACAGGGGGAAAAAATGGTTAAGAATAACAATCTACCGGACGGTATTGAGATCAGTGGAGATATAAGCTCGGACTATGCCCGCGTGCTTAGCCCGGAAGCATTGAGTTTTGTAGCTGAGCTCCATCGTAAATTCGATGCAACACGCCTGGCATTGCTGCAATGCCGTGTCGACAAACAAGAAAAATATGATGCCGGCGTATTGCCTGATTTTCTGGACAGCACCAAAGACATCCGGGCTGGTGACTGGCACATTGCCCCCATTCCCGAAGCGCTGCAAACCCGCGCAGTCGAGATAACCGGCCCGGTAGATCGCAAAATGATCGTCAATGCGCTCAATTGCGGTGCTGATGTATTCATGGCCGATTTTGAAGATGCTTCTTCGCCCCTGTGGTCAAATATGATGGATGGCCAGGTGAATTTGCTCGATTTGTGGAGCGGTGAAATTGCCTTTACCGATCCGCGTAATAACAGGCACTATGAAGTCCATGACAACCCGGCGGTGCTGATTGTCCGCCCGCGCGGCTGGCATCTGGTTGAAGCTCACATGCTTGTCGATGGCGCGCCTGTATCGGGCTCACTGTTTGATTTTGGTCTGTACTTTTACCACAATGCCCGCAAAACCCTGGACCAGGGGCAGGGGCCATATTTTTACCTGCCAAAAATTGAAAGTCACGAAGAAGCCCGGCTTTGGAACGATGTTTTTGTCCACGCTCAAAATCAGCTTAACCTTGCCGTTGGCACCATCAAGGCAACGGTATTGATTGAAACCCTGCCAGCCGCCTTCGAGATGGAAGAAATCCTGTTTGAATTGAAAGACCATATGGCCGGTCTCAATATCGGCCGCTGGGATTATATTTTCAGCTTTATAAAAACCTTCAGCAACAACCCCGATTACATCCTGCCCGATCGCGCCCAACTGGTCATGGGGCAGGCGTTTTTAGGTGCGTATGCCCGATTGCTGATAAAAACCTGCCACCGGCGCGGTGCCTATGCCATGGGCGGCATGGCTGCGCAAATTCCGGTGAAAGGCGACGAACACGCCAATGACGCAGCCTTTGCCAAAGTAAAGGCCGATAAAGAACGCGAAGCCCGCGACGGTAATGATGGCACCTGGGTCGCCCATCCCGGTCTGGTGCCGGTTGCCCGCTAAGTGTTTGATCGCATGATGCCGGATGGAAACCAGCTTGGGAATATGCGTGACGATGTGGAAGTTTCCCAGGCCGACCTGCTGGAAATTCACCGTGGTGAAAAGACAGAAGCCGGTCTGCGCGAGAATATCCGTGTCGGCATCCAGTATATTGAAGCCTGGTTGCAGGGCCGCGGCGCCGTACCGCTCTATAATCTCATGGAAGATGCTGCCACTGCCGAAATCAGCCGTGCGCAAATCTGGCAATGGATACGCTTCAATGTTGAATTGACCGATGGCCGCAAGGTAACTCCTGAACTTTTCAATCAACTTCTTGAAGACGAGATGGTGAATTTGCGGGGCAGTCTGGGAGCTGAAAATTTCAATGCAGGACGGTTTGATGAGGCCATAGACCTGTTTCGCCAAATGTCGATTGCCAAAACCTTTATCCCGTTTTTGACCCTGCCGGCCTATGAGTTGATCAAATAAGGGTAAAACCTGAAAACACACCCTTAAAGTGAATAAAATCTTAGGAATTGCCTCGTATGGTCAAGCTGCTCAGGGTAGGTATGTGTCCTTCGTACGAGCTTTTATTGGTTTAGGGGAGAGCGTCAAGTGGTGAACAAGGTTTTTCGTATAGAAAGAGCAATGCCTGCGGGGTATGATAACGGTGGTCAGGACATTGAGGAAATTCGCCATCGCGAGGTAATGGATGCAATTGCGCGTCTTCAGGGAGCCGGTGTTGCAAAAGAGCCTGCCCGGGAAAACATTGAAGCTCCCAACGAAGTTCTCGAAAGCATTCGCAAGGAACTGGCGCAATCCAACAGGCTTAAAGCTGAGCTCGACGAAATCCGCACCTCTATCGTTGATACCAAACGCGAAATAACTTCCTTGCATCACTCAGGGTTTGTCGGCGAAGATCAGGCAACCGCAAGCGATGAACTTGATGCCGTGGTCAAAGGCACGGAAGATGCGACCGAGAAAATTCTGACAGCCGCTGAAATCATCGAATCCAATGCAGCCAATCTCGCCAACGCTCTCAAATCTGGCGCCGATCATGATGTCGCCCTCGATATTCAGGAGCAGGCGATTGCCGTTTTTGAAGCCTGCAATTTTCAGGACCTCACCGGCCAGCGCATCACCAAGGTGGTCAATACATTGAAGTTTATTGAAGAGCGCGTTGATTACATGATGACGATCTGGGGCGGCGAAGAAAGCTTCGCCGGTATCAAGCCGGAAAAACTGGCGGGCAAAACCTCTGATGATCATCTGCTCAATGGCCCGGCGATGGAAGATGCCATCGACGTTGCCTCACAAGATGATATCGACGCTCTCTTCGATTAAAGCGTTTCAAGGCCTTGCCGGACTTGGTGAAAATGCGCTAGAACCGGCGCCGACAGCAATCGTTTTCGGCTTTTCGCCGCAAGAAGAGAATCATGGCAAAAAAGAACAAGGTATTTCGCCCTAAGGCACGTGTGCCGCGCGGCTTCGCTGACCGTGGTGCAGCCGAAATTCGCTCGACCGAGGCCATGATGGCGAAGATCCGCGAGGTATTCGAGCGCTACGGCTTCGATCCCGTCGAAACCCCGATGTTCGAATATACCGATGCGCTGGGCAAGTTCCTGCCCGACCAGGACCGACCAAACGAGGGGGTGTTTTCGCTTCAGGACGAAGATGAACAATGGATGAGCCTGCGCTATGACCTGACAGCGCCGCTCGCCCGCCATGTGGCGCAGAATATCAACAACATTCACATGCCCTACCGCACCTATCGTGCCGGTTGGGTGTTCCGTAACGAAAAGCCGGGGCCGGGGCGCTTCCGCCAGTTCATGCA
>JAJRTY010000105.1 GCA_024278055.1 Alphaproteobacteria bacterium
CTCCCCCGGCCCAACCACCCGATAAGGTACCCTGAGGGGTGGTTGGGCCGGGGGAGCGGGCTGGCCCGGAACTTTCACTCATGGAGAAGGCGGAGCCGCACCAAACAAAGGGACCGAGGGTCGTTTGAATAAAACCACAAGGGCTGCACCGGCGACAAATCCGCCAATATGAGCCCACCAGGCGATGTTTGACGCGTCTCCGGATACCGCGCTGAAAACCTGAAAAGTAAACCAGGCTCCCAACACCCACATGGCCTGTAATCTTAAAGGGATGCGCATGAACAGGAGTACCCAGATTTTTACCCGCGGATACAACATGAGATAAGCGCCGGTAACACCGGCGATAGCACCGCTGGCACCAATTAAAGGGGCGTTATTTTCTGAAGAGATCAATGTATAGACCATACCCGCCGCAATGCCGGAACATAAATAGAAAACCAGAAAACGGCTGTGGCCCATGGCATCTTCGATGTTATCTCCGAACACCCAGAGAAAGATCATGTTGAAAATCAGATGCAACCAGCCGCCGTGAAGAAACATATAAGTGAATAAAGTAAACCCTTCCGGCCACGAGACTACGTTTATAAAAACGTTCTGCCCGGTTATCAGTTCTTTTGGAACAATCGCATAGGCCAGAAACATCTCCTGGTCGGGAGAGGGAATAATTCCGGACTGGAAAATTACGAAGATCAGGGTATTGATGGCAATCAGCGAGACAGTGACGCGTTGAAAAGCAATATACTTTAACGGATTGTCATCACTGAACGGAATAATCACCTGTTAAAATCTCCAGATTACGCATCACTGATTTTGTCCCGGAACCCATAGTACGTCGCTTTCGCCTTTTTGATTCAGGTATCTGCTGGCGACAAAGAAAAAATCGGAAAGCCGGTTGATGTATTTTATCACGACTGCGCCCACGGGTTCATTTTCCATTTCATCCAGCTCGACAATCAATCTCTCGGCCCGGCGTGAGATCGTGCGGGCGAGATGAAGGCTGGCAGCTGCCGCACTGCCGCCGGGCAGCACAAATGATCGCAATGGCGACAGTTCAGAATTGAGCTGATCAATTTCACTTTCAAGACGATCAACTTGGGCCTGCGTAATTCTCAACGGTGTATATTCGAGCTTCTCACCATTATCCGGCGCACACAGATCAGCACCCAGGTCGAACAGATCATTTTGAATGCGGGCGAGCATACTGTCTATATTGGCATCGTTTTGTGTGTGCAGGCGCACCAGGCCGATGCTGGCATTGGTCTCATCGATGGTGCCATAGGCTGCAATGCGCAGACTATGCTTTTTCACCCGCTCGCCGGTCCCAAGCGAGGTTGTCCCCTCGTCGCCGGTACGGGTGTAAATCTTGTTTAAAATGACCATTCGCTAAAATTTATAACCGATACGTCCGCCAATCGTACTCAGGCCGGAACTACTGTTGCACAGTCCTGCGCCACCAATGTGAGTATAGGTGATAATTAATCGAATTTTTTCAGTCAATTCATAACCTGCTGATAACCCGCTGCGGAACAAAACCCGGCAGCCAAGAGAAGTGGCGAGACCCGGAGCAGCGGTTGAGTTGAGTTTGCCATCGTGAATGGCTCCCCCAAGTGCGATTTCAGCGAACATATTATTGGTCAGACGGTAATCCCAGGTCAATCCCAGATAGGCCTGACTGGTATCGCCTGCAGTATTAAAGCTGCCACCTAAATGTGGCCGCGGATTGAGGGCGAATAACAAAAGCTTGTTGTCGTAATAAACATTGGGTCGGCGAAAAAGCATTTCGGCATTGATATTAACCCCGCCCTCTTCCCGCTTTCTCGACAAATGAAGATCGTTGTACATGACGCCAAAACGAAACTCATCGACGAATGAAGAAAAAAGAACGTCTGGAACGTCGCTGGACGCTACAGCCGTGCCCGGATTAAACCCAGCAATAGCTGCGAAAATTACTGCGCTAAATATTCGGCCGATTGCCGGTTTCCCAGAAAATTCAACTGCCAAGGTACCCCCCGAGACGTTGTTATTTTAAGAATTATTGTAATTTAACCTGAACCTATACCAGCAGGCTCACTAAATCTATTCACAAAGAGTCATTTTTGGCAACCCGGTTCTATAAAAAATCGGCTGTAACCTGTGGTAAATTACCATCCTGTACCAAAGTAGAGGCTGGTCATAACGATAATTACCGCCAGAAACTGCAGGCCAACGCGCCAGCGCATGAGCTTTTGTGACAGATTGGCGTTGCCGCCGCGTTTCATGTTCCACAACCCCATGAGCAGAACTATGAGAACGGCACCGAGGGAGATTGGGATAAGATAGTCAAAAATATTCATGGGCCTAGTTTAACTCCTCAAGCAGGCGTCGCGCAATGACCTGTGCCTGAATTTCAGCCGCGCCTTCAAAAATATTCAAAATTCTGGCATCACACAGGATGCGGCTGACTGGATATTCCAGAGCAAAACCGTTGCCGCCATGAATTTGCACCGCGTTATCTGCCATTGACCACGCAACGCGCGCACCAAGCAGTTTCGCCATGCCCGCTTCAAGATCACACCGCGCACCGCGATCTTTTTCACGGGCGGTAAAATAAGTCAATTGCCGCGCCAGCATTATCTCTACAGCGCCGAGCACGATTTTGTCAAAGACCCGGGGAAACGCCAGGATGGGATGGCCAAACTGAATGCGCTCCTGGGCATATCTGAAACCACATTCCATGGCACTTTGCGCAACGCCGATGGCGCGTGCTGCCGTTTGAATGCGGGCTGATTCAAATGTCTGCATCAATTGCTTGAAACCTTCACCCGGCGTTGATCCCAAAAGCGCGCTGGCCGGAACCTCAAAACCGTCAAAGCCGATTTCATATTCCTTCATGCCGCGATAGCCCAGCACTTCAATTTCACTGCCACTCATGCCCGTGGCGGGAAAGGGGGCGGCATCGCTGCCACGAGGCTTTTCCGCCAGAAACATCGACAGACCCTTATAGCCGGTCTCATCGGGGTTTGTGCGCACCAGCAATGTCATCAGATCAGCACGTACCGGATGGGTGATCCAGGTCTTGTTGCCGGTGATACGGTAGGTGTCCCCATCAAGCACCGCGCGGGTTTTCAGTGACGCAAGGTCTGAGCCCGTATTGGGTTCGGTGAAAACCGCAGTGGGCAGAACTTCGCCGGAGCTGAGTTTTTCCAGCCATCGGTTTTTTTGATCCTCAGTACCACAACCAAGTATCAATTCAGCGGCAATTTCTGAACGCGTACCCAAAGAGCCAACACCGATATAGCCGCGTGAAAGTTCTTCGGAAACCACGCACATGGCCTCTTTGCCCAGGCCCAATCCGCCAAATTCTTCCGGTATCGTCAGGCCAAAGACACCGAGTTCACTCATTTCGGTGATGATGTCCATCGGGATATATTCATTAGCCAGATGCCACTCGTGAGCATGGGGAACAATGCGCTCGTCAGCAAATCTCCGCATCTGTTCGCGCACAGCACCTAATGTTTCATCCAGCCCGGTATCACCAACGGTTGCCGCCCCGTCGTGATCACACATCAGTTGCAAAATTGCCGAGCGCGCAGCAGGACTATTGCCATTGCGCAACAACTCGTCAACATTGCCTTGATAGAGCGGTGCCAAATCATCTTGACCAAGCCCGAGTTCATGGGCGCGCACAAACTCCGTCTGGCTCATGGCAATGCCACCGGCAATCTGGTTAAGATATTCCCCAAACGCCACCTGACTAAGCAGCAGCTCGAGTTCACCAAACCGGCCTTGCGCGTTCATGCGATCAGCATATTCAGCCATCTGACGCAGAGCTTCAACGTAGGTTGCAAGCCATGACAGGCCATGCAAACTGTGCTGATTTGCATTCAGCCTGGCACTGTCAAATCTGCCGCCATGCGGGTTTACCTGTTGGCGTATAAATTCACACGCCTTGTCCAACAACACATTGATTGCATTGACGGTCTGATGGCAGGTATCGATGAGGGTGGTTTTATCCTTGAAAACTGTGGCTGAACCTGTCGGTGGAGAGGACATATATATTTCCGGTTACAATTTTATGCTGCACTGCAATATGGTATCAAGCCGACCCTCTATGGTCTAGTTCTTTTTAAGTAGATTGCTGCTGGCCAATCCCACACCACCGGCTGAAAGCACCATTCCAAAGATCTGAAAACCGCTCAGCACCTCACCAAACATCACGTACCCCATAATCGCAGTAATCGGCGGCACCATAAACAACAGGCTGGCAACTTTGGTAATGGCTCCCAGCCTGATCATCACCATCAGCAAGCTAAAGGCGCCCAGTGACATAACCACAATGAGCCAGCCAAGCGCGAAAACAAACTCCCCTGTCCACTCCACCTGACCGTCTTCCAGGATCAATGCCATTATCAAAACAAAGACAGTGGCGCCGAGAAGCTGGAAGACATTGCCGCTGCGCAAATCCTGTGTGGCACAAAATTTCTTTTGGTAAAATGATCCCGCTGTAATTGCCAGCAAAGATATGATGCACAAGCCATATTGTAATAATTCCAGCGCCCGCGCCTGCGGCTCCAAAACCGCAGTTTTGCCATTAACAATAATAATGAGGCCAACAAAGCCCAGGCCAATGCCCAGCCATTGTTTAGATGTGACGCGCTCACCGAATAAAGGTGCTGAAGCAATGGCGGTGAGAAGTGGCTGCAATCCTATAATGATTGCGGTTAATCCGGTGGGCATACCAAGGTCAATCGCATGGAATACCCCGCCAAGATAGACCCCATGAATGAGAACCCCGGCAATAAAACTGTGCCCGGCAAGCTTCAAAGTGCCGGGCCATTTTGCACCGGAAAATTGAGCAAAAGCGAGCATTAACAAGAATGCGATACTGAAACGATATGTCAAAAACGTATAGGGTTCAGCATAAGGTGCGCCCAGCCGGGCGCCAATATAACCGGTCGCCCACAGCACAACGAACAAAGCAGGTGCCAGGGTAAGGAAGGCTGCTTTGTCAGGCGCAGAGTTGGGGGCTTGCGGTGCAGGCATAGACTGTCTTTGAAAAAAGAGAGAATATTCATTAACTCAAGGTTGCGCGAACCGCAATATAGAAGCCCAATGCAAACAGGGTAGAGAAAAAGACTGCTCTGAATTTTTTCGCCGGTAATCTGTCGCGCACCCGCTGGCCGATCCACATGCCAGCCAGTGCCGGGGCAAGACCAACCACTGAAAGCTGCGCCAGTTCGCCGGACAAAAGACCAGTGCTGCTAAGGCCCGCGCCTAGCGACAATGTGGCAATGGTAAACCACACGCCCATGGTTTGCACCAATAGTCGCGGGCTCAGGCCCAGAGCCTGAAAATACGGCACGGCAGGAACAACAAAAGACCCGGTGAGGCCGGTAAGGACACCGGTTATCAGCCCGGTCACGGTAGCCAGACGGTTTGTGGTTTCTGTGGACATAACGATTTGAGGTGTAAACAGGGAGATGCCGGAATAAAGACACAAAACCATCCCCAGCAACATCAACAGGTACGAGGTATCAACTGAAGCTGAGAAGTACGAAAAACCCAATGTGGCAAGACTGCCGGTGATCAAAACCGGCCATTGACGGCGCAGAATTTCAACAATCGCACCGCCGGCAAAGGCCTGCCAGAGATTGGTAACCAAGGATGGTACCAGCATCAGAACAATTGCCGGACCCAGCCCTAAAAATGCCGTCAGCAACGCCAGTGCCACCGTTGGCAGCCCAAGACCTGTAACCCCTTTGATAAAACCTGCAACAACAAAGGTGAAAATGATGATGCCAAGGGTCTCGGGAGTCCACATGAAAAATTCCACCAGCCCTGTTGGTTAAGGATCCCTGGAGGTTAGCTTTCTTCCTCACAGGCTTCAATCACATCTTCAAATGTTCTCAAACCCGTGGTCGGCGCATTGACCAGCACCGCCATATTACCGGGGCTGTGTTCATTGTTGAGCATGCGCATGTGGGCTTGCGGTATATCATCCCAACTGTAAACCTCTGACATGCACGGGTCTATGCGCCGTTCAATCACCAGTTTATTAGCTTGAGAGGCCTGTTTGAGATGGGCGAAATGTGAGCCCTGAATTCGTTTCTGGCGCATCCATACAAAGCGCGCATCAAAGGTGATGTTGTATCCGGTTGTACCGGCACAGAAAACCACCATGCCGCCGCGTTTTACCACAAAGCACGACACCGGAAATGTTGCCTGACCGGGATGTTCAAAGACGAAATCAACATCCACACCCTTGCCGGTAACATTCCAGATGGCCTTGCCGAATTCCTTGGTTTTCTTGAGGTATTCGCCATAGCCTTCGCCGGTTACCGGTGGTAACTCGCCCCAGCAGTCAAAATCCTTGCGATTGATAACGCCTTTGGCACCTAAGGACATGACAAAATCGCGCTTGTCATCTTCGGATACAACACCAATGGCATTGGCACCGGCTGTGGCGCATAATTGCACCGCCATCGAACCAAGACCGCCTGACGCCCCCCACACCAGCACATTGTGTCCGGGTCTGAGGATATGCGGGCGATGGCCGAATAACATGCGGTATGCCGTGGCCAGGGTGAGAGTATAGCAGGCGGATTCTTCCCAGGTAAGATGCCTCGGGCGCGGTAACAACTGCTGGGTTTGAACCCGGGCAAACTGGGCAAATGAGCCGTCAGGGGTTTCATAACCCCAGATACGTTGGCTTGCAGAAAGCATCGGATCACCGCCGTTGCATTCCTCATCATCACCATCATCCTGATTGCAATGCACGACAACTTCGTCACCGACTTTCCAGCGTTTGACCTTTGAGCCAACCGCCCAGACGATGCCTGATGCGTCCGATCCGGCAATATGAAACGGAGTTTTGTGAACATCCATCGGTGACAAAGGCACGCCCAAAGATGCCCATACGCCGTTGTAATTGACCCCGGCGGCCATCACAAAAACCAGCACTTCGTGGGAATCGATTTCCCAGGTATCAACTACTTCAACCTGCATCGCCGTGTCAGGCTTGGCATGGCGTTCGCGCCTTATCACCCAGGCATACATTTGTTTCGGAACGTGGCCCAGCGGTGGTATTTCACCAAGCTCATACAGATCTTTACGGATTTCAGTTTTTTCAGTCTTTTCTGTCTTTGCGTCGTTCGTTGTCATAATTAAACCCCCAGCACCCTGATTTTGAACACTATCAACATTCGCTTGCATGTTGACAAGTAATTTGTTGCGGTGCAACATATTCTTGCAGATTTTTTCGCATTTGCGTTGTGGATCTTAAGGGGGAGAGCATCAACATGGACGAAGATTCAAAATCGACACAGCGCGACCGCCCGTGGATTTTCAGAACCTATGCCGGTCATTCAACCGCGGAAGCTTCAAACAGGCTCTATCGCGACAATCTGGAAAAAGGCCAGACCGGCCTGTCCATCGCCTTTGATTTGCCGACACAGACCGCACTGGATGTGGATCATACTTTAAGCATCGGCGAAGTTGGCAAGGTTGGTGTGCCGATTTCCCATATTGGTGACATGCGCACACTGATGGATGGCATCCCGCTCGACAAGATGAACACGTCGATGACCATCAATGCCACCGCCCCATGGCTGTTAGCACTTTATATTGCTGTCGCTGACGAACAGGGCGTTGAACGCTGTGTTTTAACCGGCACCACGCAAAATGACATCATAAAGGAATACCTGTCACGCGGCACTTATGTCTATCCGCCGGGGCCTTCGATGCGCCTGATCAAGGACATGATCACCTTCACCTTTGCTGAAATGCCCAGGTGGAACCCGATTAATATCTGTTCTTATCATTTGCAGGAAGCCGGAGCGACACCGGTGCAGGAGCTGTCATTTGCCCTTGCCAATGCCATATCCGTTCTTGATACCGTCAAGGCCAGTGGTGAAATTGCCGACGAGGATTTCCCCCGCGTGGTTGGCCGCATCAGCTTTTTTGTCAACGCCGGTGTGCGCTTCATTACCGAAATCTGCAAAATGCGCGCCTTTGTTCAATTGTGGGATGAAATCTGCCGTGAGCGCTATGGTGTTGAAGATCCAAAATTTCGCCGCTTCAGATATGGTGTGCAGGTAAATTCCCTTGGCCTCACCGAGCAGCAACCGGAAAATAATGTATACCGTATCCTGCTGGAAATGCTGGCTGTGGTTTTGTCCAAAGATGCCCGTGCGCGCGCCGTTCAACTGCCAGCGTGGAATGAAGCCTATGGCTTGCCAAAACCCTGGGACCAGCAATGGTCAATCCGCATGCAGCAGATTGTCGCCTATGAAAGCGACCTGCTGGAGTTTGGCGATATTTTTAATGGCTCGGTTGAAATTGAGCGAAAAGTCAATGAGCTTTGCGAGGCCGCGCGAGAAGAATTATCACGCATCGATGAAATGGGTGGTGCGGTAGAAGCGGTAAAAACCAGTTACATGAAACAGCAACTGGTCGACAGCAACGCCAAACGTCTGGCAGCCATCGAAGCAGGCGAACAGATTGTTGTCGGTGTCAACGCCTGGACAGCAAGCGAGAACAGCCCGCTTTTCGCCCAGGGAAATGAAGGTGTTGTCACCAAAGTTCACGGCTCTGAAGCTGGTCAGGTGGAGAGATTTAAGCAGTGGCGCAGGGACCGCAATGAAGATCGCGTTGCAGCTGCACTGGAAGATTTGCGAAATGCCGCACAAAATGGTGAAAACATCATGCCACCCTCAATTGCTGCTGCCAAAGCCGGCGTTACCACCGGCGAATGGGGGCAGGTTTTGCGCGACGTCTATGGTGAGTTTCGTGCGCCTACAGGCATTGGCGCACAGGTTCGTTCTGGCGATAATGGCGAGGTTGACAAGGTGCGTTTGGCAGTTGAAAAACTGACGCAAAAACGCGGGCGCAGGTTAAAAATTCTGGTAGGAAAACCGGGTCTCGACGGTCATTCAAACGGTGCCGAACAAATAGCCGTGCGCGCGCGCGATTGCGGGCTTGATGTGGTCTATGACGGCATTCGCTTTACTCCGGCCGATCTTGTCGATACGGCGGTAGAAGAAAAGGTTGATGTTGTCGGTCTGTCCATTCTCTCAGGCTCACATCTTCCGTTGGTCAGTGAAATTATCGAAGGTATGAACAAAGCAGGCCTTGAAGACATTCCCGTCGTTGTTGGTGGCATTATTCCGCCCGAAGATGCCTTCAACCTGAAATCCAAAGGAGCGGCCGCTATCTATACGCCCAAGGATTTTCAACTTACAGATATCATGGGTGATATCGTGGCGTTGGTGGAGGCAAGAGCAGGTCTGGATTAGTCAGGCCTTTTTTGCCCCTTTTCCCCGCACCGGGACGGTGCGGTGCCCCTGGATTGAACACAACAAAAAACCCGGCTCAGGTAAACTCAGCCGGGTTTGATATTGGGTGTCTGAAAAGGCCTTCAGTTATGCGGCTGCTTCATCTTCAGCCTCTTTGGCGGCTTCTTTTTCAGCAGCAATTTTTTCAGCCTTTTGAGCGCTTTCTTCGAGCACGGCTTCAATCTCGGAAATACCGTCAGCATCACTCAGTTCTTTGACCACGGCAACTTCTCGTGCCATGCGGTCAAGAGCGGCTTCATAGAGCTGGCGTTCTGAGTAGGATTGCTCTGGCTGGCGGTCAGACCTGAACAGGTCACGCACCACTTCGGCTATCAGCACAAGATCGCCGGAATTGATTTTTGCTTCATATTCCTGAGCCCGCCTCGACCACATTGTGCGTTTGACGCGCGCACGCCCCTTGAGGGTCTTTAATGCCTGCTCAACTGCCGCTGAATCAGAAAGCCTGCGCATGCCAACAGCATCTGATTTCGCTGTGGGGACGCGAAGGGTCATTTTATCTTTTTCAAAATCAATGACATAAAGCTCCAGTTTTGCACCGGCAATTTCCTGATCTTCAATTCTGATAATTTTACCAACACCGTGCGCTGGATATACAACATATTCGCCGGTTTTGTATCCGGTATTCTTGGTTGTTTTTTTCTGTGCAGCCATACTTTAATTTACCCTTTTAGATCTGTCAGGCCCCGGCCAACGACACCTCAACATCATTACGACACCTCGCATCAAAAGACGCCAGCTGCCCCAGTCAATTGCCTGCCGATAAATATTTAAACCGTGTTTACTTTCAAATGCTGGTCAGTCTCTTTCTGAGATCTGAATATTTGAGCAATCTTCTCCAGGCCTTGATACGGTGTGAGCCGTAAAAAAAAGCCCGTGCCCAAACAGGACCAGCTTTATATCAAAATAGAGCCTCTCTCTATATTCACACCTGTATAGCACAAATTCAGCTAAAAGAAAAGCGCACTGATTTCAAAGCTTCAACAAGCTTAACGAAGCTCAGCACTCAATCACCTTCGCCGGGTTTGGGAGAGAAGTATTTTTCAAATTTGCCGGTTTCACCATCAAACTTGGCAGCTTCGGGTGGCTGCTCCTGTTTAAGGGTGATGTTGGGCCAGATATCGGCATATTCGGCATTAATCTCGATCCATTTTTCCAGACCGGAATCAGTGTCCGGCTTAATCGCTTAGGCCGGGCATTCAGGTTCGCACACACCGCAGTCAATACATTCGTCGGGATGGATGACGAGCATGTTCTCACCCACATAAAAACAGTCTACCGGACACACTTCCACGCAATCGGTATATTTACACTTGATACAGTTGTCGGTGACGACATAGGTCATTAATGGTCTCCTGAACCACGCAAAGGATTCAAATTTACTGATAAATAGGGATTGATTTAAAACCTGCAAGGGCCCTTATGCGCCACGATCCATAAGGGCGTCAATCTCTCTGCGCTGTTTTTTCGTCGGTCGCCCCGCCCCCTCCTCGCGCTGGCCTGATGCAGCCGCTATTCGAGCCTCTTTGGTTTGGGGAATTTCAACCGGAGAAAGGTCGTGGTAAAGGGTTGCTGCTTCAACAGCGGGCCCGCGTCTTGCGCCAATAGCCGCCACTTTCAAAACCTTCACTTTTTTGTTGGCAACAAAGGTAATTGTGTCATCAACCTGAACCAGATAGCTGACTTTTGTTATGCGCTTGTGGTTAATTCGAACATGCCCTGAAGCCACCATTTTGGCCGCCAGTGTGCGGGTTTTGAACTGGCGTGAAAACCACAGCCATCTGTCAATGCGCTGGTGAGCATCAGTCATGATTTCGAATTATTTTTACCTTGCGTTTTTTCGAGGGATTTTTTTAATTCAGCCAGGGCAGCAAAAGGAGAATCCTTGATGTCAGGTGTCTTCCTCTCAGGCCTGGACCGTTTGCTGGAAGAGCGATTTGGTGACGGGTTTCTGTCCTGATTATTTCGCTTTTTACGTTTGTCTTTATGCTGGCCGGATGGTTTTGGTCGGCTTTTTGCCGGACGCTTTGGCAACCAGACTTCCACAGTTGTCTCTTGTGTCTCGACTGGTGGATGCTCGGAAACATCAGGCTCTTTGAGATCAACACTGTCCTTGCTGTTTTCAGCACTGGTCTGCACATCTTTGCTGGCAGGTTCTGCCGTTGGCGCTGGTGCGGCGATTGTGCGCTGCTCCATGCGATAGCCCAGGGTTTGCAAAATGGCGGTAAAGTCTTCGCCGGAGCAGCCGACCAGAGACATCATATCAGCTGTTACGCTAAATCCACCGCCTTCAATCGATCCGGCGGGCCGCTCATCGTCTGGTTTTTCCGGTTTCCAGAAAATCAGCACCCTGATCATATCGGCAACGCGCTCAAGCATATCAATTCGCACAGCGCGTTTGCCGCATTGCCTGAAGCCTACGGATTGATAAAACCCGGCTGGTGTAGCGCTGTCGGCGACAACAGATGTAAGGCCCTGCTGGGGCGGCTGGGGAATGTCATCAAGAGACAAAGAACCGTTTTTGGCCTGATTTAGCGCCCACAATAACATTGTCCATCTGACCGCAGCCGGTTTGAGCAGCGCTGGACAGAAAACATGATAGGCCCCGAAGCGTACGCCATATTTGCGCAGCTGTTTTCGTAGGTTTTGATCCAGCAGCTTGATGTCAGCGGCAACGTCCTCGCGTTTTAAAACCCCGAGTTCTTCGCACAGTCTAAACGCCACACCGCGGCCAAGGCCCTCAATATCTTCAGCCGCTGACAGATTGACGAGAGGTTCGAGGTGTTTTGCGATCTGGGCGTCAACATAGGTTTTCAGGCGGTTTTGCACGCGCTCACATTCAGGGCCGGGCAATTGTTCATCCGCAAAGATTTCAATATCGGGTTTGAGGATAGTGGTTCCAGCCTTAAGCCGGGCAATGACCTGTTCGCGCCAGATGATTTGGCCGGAACTGTCAAAGGAAATTTGACTGTCACCGGACTTGGCAAATCCATCAGCTCTTTCAGCTATTTTTTCTGCCGCAGCCTTTAATGATGCCGCCCGCAATGCTTTTTCCTGGGCACCGCCTGCATGGCTATCGGCAATGAAACGAAACCCGTCGAGCCTGCCGACAAATTCGCCTTCAACCGTTATTTCACCCGCTGTATTTATTTCAGCCATCAAAGTGTCCTTCTCACGCAACCGGCGCATAAGAACACTTGTTCGCCTGTCAATAAACCGTTGAGTAAGTTTTTCATGCAGGGCATCGGAAAGCCGTTCTTCTATTGCCTGGGTATTTTCGCGCCATTTATCGGCATTGTCCAGCCAGTCGCCCCTGTTGGCAACAAAGGTCCAGGTTCTGATGTGGGCAATCCTTGTTGCCAGCGTGTCAATGTCGCCGTCTGTTTTGTCCGCGTAATCCAGCTGTTGCTGCAACCAGTCTGCAGGAATTACGCTACTTTCAGACATCAGGAACTTGTATACCGAAGCCAGTAACGATGCGTGATCATTGCTGGTGGTATTGCGGTAATCGGGTATCTGGCAGACCTGCCACAGCTTGTCGATAGCGGCGGGATTTGTGGCCATGTCGATTATCGCAGCATCGCGGGCCAGGGTTTCAAGTGCCAGCACATCACCGGCAGCCCTGGCTTTGGTAAACCCCGGCAGGTCGGGTGATAGTGCCAGGCAGCGGTTGAGATTTGCCAGAGAAGAATAATCCAGTGAGGTTGAGCGCCATTGCAAGCGCTTTAACGGATCAAACCTGTGGTTTTCAATCTGCTGCACAACATCCGCGTCCAGGGCTGCTGCATCACCGGTAATCCCAAAGGTGCCGTCATTCATGTGGCGACCGGCACGACCGGCAATTTGCGCCAGTTCGGCCGGCATCAGATCGCGGTTGCGACTGCCACCGAATTTGCGTGTTGCGGCCAATGCAACATGGCCCACATCCATGTTCAGCCCCATGCCAATGGCGTCCGTTGCCACCAGAAAATCAACCTCGCCCGATTGATAAAGTGCAACCTGGGAATTACGGGTGCGCGGGCTCAAGGCTCCCATGACAACGGCAGCACCGCCGCGCTGGCGGCGGATAAATTCAGCAATCGTATAAACCGCTTCACTGGAAAATGCGACAATTGCACTGCGCCGCGGCATGCGGGTTATTTTTTTCTGCCCGCCATAAGAGAGATTGGAAAATCGCGGCCGGGTAATGAAATTGGCGGCAGGCAATATCTGTTGCAACAAAGGCCGGATGGTTTCAGCCCCTAACAGCATGGTTTCGCGGCTGCCGCGCCAGTTCAGCAATCTATCGGAAAAAATATGACCACGTTCTTCGTCACCGGCCAGTTGCACCTCATCAATAGCGATAAATTCGACTTCGACACTGCGCGGCATAGCTTCGACGGTGCAGATGTAATATCGCGGGTTTTGGGGGACAATTTTTTCCTCCCCGGTAATCAGTGCAACAACACCTGCACCTTTTATGTCCACAACCCGGTCATAAATTTCACGCGCCAGCAGCCGCAGGGGCAGGCCGATCATGCCGCTTTGGTGGCCCAGCATTCGTTCAACCGCCAAATGGGTTTTGCCGGTATTGGTCGGACCCAGAACGGCGGTCACGTGGCGTCCGCGCGAATTTGAGCTTTGGTGTTGTGTCTCTGTCATCGGGCCGTTCGAGGTTATTACTTTTGACGGTGCGTCACCTTCATGGGTTGTTGGAATTGTGAATGCAAGCAGGAAAGCACGATGAGATTAACGATGAGGCATAATGTTTCAATTTGACACAATATTGCCACAGGGCGTTAAGCTGTGGAACGCCAGCGGAACAAAATGTGACCGAATCACTTACCTGCGCAGATTCAGGGTTTGTTCACGGCTATATGTAGATGGAAATCTATTTGTGGTTTCGAAACAGCTGGCGAAACATCTTCTGCAACTGAAAACCGGTGCCTAAAGGTTAATTTTATGGGTTGGGGGGTGAAGGATTTGTTATTCGCCCAGCCGCAGATTAGCTGTCCGATTGTTAATAACCGGAATACACCATGAACAAAGAGTGCCCGAATCACTGACCGGTGAGTTTTCATGTTTCGTTCATGGCCAAATGTAGCGGTTACAGGAAAAATTTTCCGCATTGTTGCAGGTTTTTGCCTGATCAGGACGGCCAAGGTGATAGTCAATCGTATGGAAATTAACTTGAATGTCCCGATTTGATACAGCGGATCACCCGGCTGGTAACCCAGGCTGCAAATGTCTTAACGCAGAGCGCGAAGCGGCTGACCGTTAATGCTGCCTTTGGTGAGGACAACGCCCACAGAAGCCCAGTTAATTGTTCCCGTTGCTTTTACGGGCACGAATATGGTTCTGCTCTTTGAGGCAGCCTCTATGGGGGCAAACCAGATGGTATAGGCGGGTGTTGGTTTGGTGCGGTGGGCTTTCATCCGCTTTTTGGAGTATCCGGCGATGGGAGTGTTTGTGAACGAACATTTGTGCGCCGGGCCGAAATATGCCCCGGCATCACCTTTTTGCAACTCTTCCTTACCCAGATATTCCAGCTTGAAATCAAAAATTTTGCGACCGTCAAAGGATCTGATTTTATTACGGCACAGCTTATCGGCTGAAAATGTAATGGCAACCAGCGCCGATAGCGGATCGGGAAAACCGGGTTTGAGAAACTTGTTAATCGAGGCCTGCCTGGACTTGTTGGGCTGCGGCAATACATCAATTTTCAGCTGATTTTCTTTCAGCCAGGTAATACTGGCGGTTTTTTGTTTCTGGCCTTTTTCAGTCCGTGACTGAAATTCTTCCGGCTGCGCCAGTTTAGGCCCAAGTGTGCCGCGCGCACCAAGGTAGGTAACGCTTTTTGAAAAAATACTGGCAAGACCTTTGGTGTTTAATCGCGATCTTACCAGATAGTTTTTCTGATCAAACGTTAAATCGAATGTCGCTTCCAGGATGCGAATGCCGGCACCGGTGAAATCATATTCCAGGTTGATCCTGTTTTCGGCCGTCTGGGCTGTAGCCGTGCCTGTGGTCATAAGGACGCCAAGCACGATTATCGAAGATAAGGCCGGGAAGGTAGTGACGGAGTTGGTCATACGCAAATCTATTCCACCAAATTGAAAAATGCAATTTGATGTTAAAGTGCGGCGACTTTTTGTCCATTCAGATACAACCGGCGGATACTTATTTCTGCCATGCCAAATGGTGTCGGCATGCGGCCTTTTACCGGAATGAGCAGACCGGTTGAACCCATAGGTGTTAGCCAGATTTCTATTGCGTTGTTTTTCGGTGGTTTTCCCGCCTTGTTTTTTTGCGGTGAATATCCTGCGATCGGCTCAACCTTGATCCGGCAAACGAGCACGGGGCCATTGAAACTGCGAATTTTTTGATCAGGTTTTTGTGTGGCGCTGGCGGAAATCTTCAGATTATAGCGCATGCGGCCATCAAAAACCGGCATCAGGCGCTGGCAGTTATCTGGTGACAAAGTGTTACGGTTTTTCTTCACCGGCAGAAATAACGCGCTCAGCGGATCAACCGTGTTTTTAAGGTCGGCTGGTTTGAGGGCTATTCTGGTGCGGCTGGGGAAAAAAGGCGGGTTGGCCAAAACCGCAGCCTTGCGATTGGCGCTATAGTCGATTTCGATTGAGCGTAAGCTGTTGGCGGTGCCATATTCGGTGCTGTAGCGTTGCGGTATCATCACAGCATTTGCCAGGGTGCCGTAGGTTTTAACGTCTACCCGAAAGCCGACCAGGCTTTTAAGAACACCGCTCAACGAGCCCGATGCGGCAATATTATAGGCCTGTTTGGTGAGCGCAATCTGCATCCGTGCCGAGCCCACATAAATGCCGGCCAGTGTAGCCTTGTATTGAATTGAAATCTGTGTTGGTTTTTGCTCCTGCGCTGATGAGTGCGTGGGCACGGAGAGTGCCGTTAAACCCAGGCAGAATACCATGCCAACCTTCTTATACGCCCGACCTGTCTCAACCATACACTCAACCCTGACAAAACAAACCACTCAATTAACCATGCTCTACGCTTGGAGCTGCTCGAAAACGCCTTTAAAACCAACCGAAACCTGGCTATAAAGGGCGGCAGAGCGATCATAGAATCACCTGTAAAGGTTAACTTTCACTATCGCTTTGGAAAATTGTTGCCAACGCATGCTTGACCCCGGGCCAAGAGAGACCTATAGGTGTGCGAAATATTATCAATTATCAGCTTGGGCGATTGCCTGATCTGGCTTATCAGGTGCTGAACCAGGGTTCAGACACCTAAATCTATGGAGAATACTATGGCACGGCGTTGTGAATTGACCGGCAAGGATGTTTTGACCGGGAATAATGTCAGCCACGCGAAAAACAGAACCCGTCGCCGGTTTTTACCAAACCTGTGCGAAGTTAATCTGTTGAGTGATGCGTTGGGTCAAAAAATCAGATTGAGAGTAACAGCCCACGCATTGCGTACGGTTGAACATCGCGGTGGTCTGGATGCGTTTTTGCTGAAAGCCCGCGATGGTGAGCTTTCCCTCAAAGCCCGCCGCTTTAAGCGCCGCCTGGTAAAAGCTCAGATTGCTTCTTAAAAGCTCGCAGCGTTTCAATATCATCTTTCTTCGTCATTTTGGCAATGCAAACTGCAGCAGCAATGTGCGTTGAAATATGTTGAAATTATCATCCGAGATCAACGTTAGCCGCACTTCGCCACTAGCGGTACGGTGCGAGGCCAGACCTTCCATATTATCAATTGTGTTTCTCTGATCCGTTTGCAGTAAAATCTCGCCATCCAGCACAGCACCGGGTTTGATATCCGCAGTATTAATTCTGCGCAGGCGCATCTTTACCCCGCCCAGTATGCTGAAATACCGCTCCAGAATGATCAGTTCATTATCGGGCGTGATGGTCAAATCTGTAATGTCAAAATTATCGGATCGCTTAACGGTAAACCGTCCCGGTGTCGGCCCACCGATGAGCCAGCCGATAATATTACCGTTTGTATCCAAAAAACGTTCGGAAATTGCAATAATAGTTCCCCCCAGCTCCGTGCCGACAGGAAAACGGCCAACGGATTCGAGTTCCTTGTTGCGTCGCGCATTTTTTGCTTCCTTCGGTAAAGTGATGGTTTTTTCGCGCGCCATCATCCCCTTCTTGCCAAACCTGTATCTGGCAATACGCTGTTTGCGCTCAAAGGCCACCAGGAGCTTTCCCTCAACACCTTTGGCACCAAAGGGGGCAACCGATTCCGCATCAAAACGCGACTTGCCCTTGAGGGGGTGGCCTTTGCCATCAAGTATTGGTGCCATTTTGAGGCCGGTAACGCGGGTCAGCTTTTCATTTTCATACTGAATTTCACCGGTTAGCCACATGCCTTTATCTGAGACGGCGACAAACTTAATGCCATCCAGTCCGGTTGCGATGCCTGACAGGCCGCCAAAATCTTCATCTGAGCCAATTATTTCAATGCCGCCGCGCCACAGCAATTTTCCAAATGTCGTTTGAGCCTTGTCCAAAAGGTTGAAATTTATAGGAACGGATTGAATCTTGATGGCGCGGGTCTTGGGGATTGAATCTGAATACAGCGGGGATGAAAAGGCTACTATGAAGCCGGTTAAAAAAAATATTTCCGGTAAAATCCGGGATATCAATCTTCTATTGGCATTTGACCCGGTTTGAGGACCTGTCATCGCCCGGCGGCTCGTTTCGAACTCGTTGTGCGCGCGCTGCGTGAGGGGGCCGGATTTTCTTCAAACAATTCGGCCAGCTTGTCGGTTAAAGCACCACCAAGTTCTTCAGCATCCACCAGGGTTATAGCGCGTTTGTAATATCGCGTGACATCATGGCCGATACCAACGGCAATCAGTTCAATTGGCGAACGGGTTTCAATATCTTCAATGACACGGCGCAAATGGCGTTCAAGATAGCTGCCTGAATTGACCGAAAGAGTTGAATCATCCACCGGTGCGCCATCGGAAATAACCATCAAGATACGCCGTTGTTCGTGCCGGGCCAACAAGCGCTGGTGTGCCCACAACAAAGCCTCACCATCAATGTTCTCCTTCAGCAGTCCTTCGCGCATCATCAACCCGAGATTGCCCTTGGCGCGGCGCCACGGCATATCGGCGTCTTTATAGATAATATGGCGCAGATCATTCAGCCGCCCCGGCATTTCAGGTTTGCCCGCCGCCAGCCACTGTTCGCGCGACTGTCCACCTTTCCAGGCTTTGGTGGTAAAGCCGAGGATCTCGGTTTTAACCCCGCACCTTTCTAACGTGCGCGCCAGAATATCAGCACACGTGGCGGCCACCATAATCGGGCGGCCGCGCATGGAGCCGGAATTGTCAATCAGCAAGGTGACAATCGTGTCGCGGAAATCAGCTTCGAGTTCACGTTTAAACGACAGCGAATGCAGCGGGTCTGTCACCACCCGGCTCAGGCGGGCGGCATCGAGAATGCCCTCTTCAAGGTCAAATTCCCAGGAGCGGTTCTGCTGCGCCAGCAAGCGCCGTTGCAGGCGGTTAGCCAGCCGTGCAATAACGCCCTGCAACTGGCCCAGCTGCTTATCGAGATAGCTGCGCAGCCGTTGCAGCTCTTCTGGATCGCACAGCTCATCGGCCGGAACAACCTCATCAAATTTTGGCGTGAAAACGCTGTATTCGAGATCAGGATGATTGGAAAACGGCAGGTCCGGGCGCCATGGCTGTTGTCCTTCCGGCAAATCGGATGTCTCGCCATCTTCGGGTTGATCTTCGGCATCAAGATCCATCGCCTGTTGTTCGCCGTCTTCACCATCGCTGTCACTTTCGTCACATTCAGCCGCTGTGGCGCTTTCGTCTTCCTGGGTCTCCCCGGTCTGGTTTTCATCATCGGGACCCTGTTCTTCAGACCCGTCCTCACCATCACTGTCATCTTGTTCTTGTGGCTCGCCCAGTTCATCGCCCATATCGAGAGCCTGAATGAGTTCGCGGATGGATTTGGCAAATTGTTTTTGATCATCGGTAAAATTGTCAAGCTGACGCAATTCTTCCCCGGCCTTTTTTTCAATCCACGGCCGCCACAAATCAACGAGCTTGGCGGCACTTTCCGGTGGCGGCGCCCCGGTCAGGCGCTCGCGAATAATCAATGCGGCAGCATCTTCCAGCGGTGCATCTTCACGGGTTTTAATCCGCGCCATTTCCGGTGTTGCGTATTTATCTTCCAGAGCGGCATTGAGGTTTTGTGCGCATCCTTGCATTTTTAACGAGCCGATGGCTTCGATGCGCGCCTGCTCAACTGCTTCAAACAGTGCGCGTGCATTGGGGCCTTCGGGCAAAAGGGCATCATGTATGGAATTGTCATGTTGAACACAGCGCAATGCCATGGCATCAGACTGGCCGCGCAATATCGCCACGCTGCGCCGGTTGAGATCTCGGGCGATATTGGGAAGCTGGGCCTGATTGCCTGAAAGGTGCGGGCGATCTCCGCCATAGCTCACCTCAAGTTCGCTGTTTTCGGCAATCGCACGCATGGTCAGCGACAAGGCGTGCTTAAACGCGTTGACAGGTCCTTCAATGTCGCGCGACATGACCTCTCCTAACTTGCCAGAATAGTGGCACTCGATTCTTTAAGCTCTGCACCAAAACAACGCTGATAAAATTCAGCTACCATGCCACGCTCAAGTTCATCGCACTTGTTGAGAAAAGTCAGGCTGAAGGCGAAACCGGTATCTTTGAAGATTTCGGTATTTTCAGCCCAGGTCAAAACCGTGCGCGGGCTCATGACAGTGGAGATATCGCCATTTATGAAAGCGTTGCGGGTGAGATCCGCCACCCGCACCATGTTGGAAATGGTCTCGCGGCCTTCATCAGTGTCAAAAGACTTTGCCTTGGCCAGAATAATCGCGGTTTCCTGATCGTGCGGCAGATAGTTTAGCACCGCCACAATCGACCAGCGATCCATCTGGCCCTGGTTGATCTGCTGGGTGCCGTGATAAAGACCGCTGGTATCACCGAGGCCAACAGTGTTGGTGGTTGAAAACAGGCGAAAAGCGGGATGCGGGCGGATAACCTTGTTTTGATCAAGCAGCGTCAGCTTGCCGGAAACTTCTAAAACCCGCTGAATAACGAACATAACGTCAGGCCTGCCGGCATCATATTCATCAAACACCAAAGCGGTGTTGGTTTGCAGCGCCCAGGGTAAAATACCTTCGCGGAATTCGGTCACCTGCTGGCCGTCGCGAATGACAATCGCATCTTTACCGATGAGATCAATGCGGGAGATGTGACTGTCGAGATTGATACGTACACAAGGCCAGTTAAGACGCGCTGCAACCTGTTCGATATGGGTTGATTTGCCGGTACCATGATAGCCCTGGATCATCACCCGGCGATTGTGGGCAAAGCCCGCCAGAATTGCCAGAGTGGTTTCGCGATTGAAAAGATAATCCTCATCAATATCGGGAACATGGGCATTGGCTTCAGAATACGCCGGCACTTCAAGGTCCGCATCAATGCCAAAGACCTGATTTACGGATACTTTCATATCCGGCAAAGTGGCTTCATCATACGCTTGTGTCGTCATGTTTTTTGTCTTTCTTTCCCGGGCGTTGGCACCAGGGGGTGGTAAATTTTCGCGGCTGTCAGTTTTGAGGGATTATTCGTTCAGGCGCAAGGCAAAGTTTTTTTCGATTTTCAGCTGCACTCTAGCAAAATCCAGATGCCTTAAGATAGTCATATGCCTGAATTATTTCACGCAGTTTTTCCTCAAATTCCTGGCCGCCGCCATTGGCATCGGGATGGTGACGTTTCACCAGCATCTTGAATTGCGCCTTAACCTCTGCAGGTTTAACATCAATGTCGAGGCCAAGGGTTGCCAGGGATTTGCGCTCGGCATTGCGAATCTGGCGCTTTTCCCGCTTGATCCATTTTCCATCGGTATATTTTTCACCAAAAAAACCAAACGAATCGGCGAATTTGGGATTGCCCCGACCGTTAGCCGATTTGTCATTGGGGCCGCCCGCCCCACTGTTGGTGCCCAAAGACCATGTGGGCCGGTGTCCGGTGCGGGCTGATTTTTGATAATCAGCCACGTCGGTATCCGACATATCTTTGAAGTAATTGAAAGATTTATTGTATTCGCGCACGTGGGCTATACAAAATTGATGATACTGGCCATCCTGGCCGCGTCCCTTAGGCGCGCGATGCACGCCAGGTTGCTGGCATCCGGTGACGTCACATTGCGGTTCAGCGGTGGATTTAAGACGGTCTTTCTCCGGCTTGACCCGTATGCTGTCAAAATATTTGGACTTTTCGTTCACTTCTGGTCTCTTTGGTTCTAAAATCAACAAAGCAAATGAGTATACAGGATAAATAGATAATATGTCACAGGGTGTTGCACAGAAAATCACAGAAAAAATAACAAAAGCTCTGGAACCAACCCGGATTTCTGTGAAAGATGAAAGTCATCTCCATGCTGGCCATGCAGGAGCACGTCCGGAAGGGGAAACTCATTTCCGATTAACAGTGGTTTCCTCCCGGTTCACCAACATGACACTTGTTAACCGCCACCGGCTGATCAATGAGGCTCTGGCGGAAGAATTGCAAGGCCCGGTCCATGCTCTCGCCATCAAGGCTTTGTCGCCGGAGGAAATCTAAAGGCCGCAACTTAAGTGCGGCCTTTAGGTGTTGATTATATGATTTGGCAGTGCCTATCTTGATGCATATTTTCTTGAAGACCGGGCTTGAATATTTTGCTCAAGCGCCTGGTTCAAAGTACGATCGCGGCTGTAGATATCGTCGCGTGTCTTCACATTGCCATCCGCATCAGCCCAGGCGGTGTAGTAGCCAAGGTAAACGGGGATTTTTTGATCAAGGAAAATTGTCTGGTTTTTACCCGAAGCGATAGCAGCTTTAATTCTTTCCGGGGTCCATCCTTGTGTACCTAGAATAATTTCTGCAAACTTCATTGGTTTTTGCAGCCGGACGCACCCGTGACTGAATGCCCGAACTGATTTCTTGAACAGCTCACGTGCAGGTGTGTCATGCATATAAATTGAATGTTCGTTTGGAAACATAAACTTGACCCTGCCAAGAGCGTTTTTTGGGCCGGGAGGCTGACGAACATCGAAGGGTATTGAGTCTTGCCCGTAACGCCCCCAGTCAATGGTAGAGCTGTCGACGGATTGACCGTTGCGATCTGTAACTTCGTACCCCAGATCGGCAAGATAATAGGGATTTTGAAGCAGTTTTGGTATCATTTCCTCGTAAATGATAGTGCGCGGTACATACCAGTTTGGATTTAATGTCACCTTTTCCATTTCATCGGCAAAGACCGCTGTTTGAAATTTTGGTCTGCCGACAATAATGTCCGAGCGATAGACTTCCTTGTCTCCATCCATCATCCAGGTTTCGAAGAACGCCTGATTGACGAAAACATATTTGCTTTTCAGATCCTGGGGCAGCCAGCGCAATCGTTCCATGCTCAGGATGATTTTGTTAATCTTTTCTGCGTCTGATTTGCCATTAAGGGCGCCCAGCGTCTGTCTTCCGATAATTCCTTCATTGTTGAGGCCGGATTGCTTCTGAAAATCCTTTACCGCTGTCACGAGTTCGGGATTGTAGAAGGTTTTATTGTCAGCACCCTGCTCAGCTGGAATATTATAATAGCCCAGTTGTTGAAGTCGTTTGGCTACAAGTTCGATTCGTTCGTCAGAACCGCCGGCTTTAATCAGCTTGCCGCCCGGAATAATTATCGCCTGCTCTTTTCCACCGGTCGATTCGCGGTATTTGGCAAGAGCTTTTTTAAGGTATTGATATTGCGGCATAAAGGGCTGCAGAGAAGCAAGATAAGTATCAGGTTCAGCGGAAGTTTTAAATTTAACCAGAACCTCTGACGGCTTCACAGGTACAGCTTTAATGGTGTGCAGTTCGGACACCCGAATAGGTTTTACCCTGCCAGCCGACACATGATGGGAATATTCAAGAGCTGCGGCGGTAAGTTCAATTTCCAGCCTGGCCAGATCACCGGGTGATTTTTCCAAACTGTCACTGGGAACATCAAAACCGGAAAGCGATGCAGGCAGATAATCCTGCGCATTGAGGCCTTCCTCATCAGCTTTGCTGAGCAGTGTCAGCAGGCGCCTGGCTTTGTCACTGAGGCCATCTTGTGTAACCCACAGGGGCGCAAAACCGTTTTCCTTATAAAAATCAATAATCGGCTTGCGTTGAGTGGCGCGAACGCGGACCGGCACGCCTCCGGGCGCGGCTAAATAGTCATATACAGCTGTTGCAATTGTATCCATTTGCTCAGCCGGGTTGAGGCCTTTTTGCCTGAGTACGATGTACGGCTCCGGTAGCAGGGCAGTGTCTCTGACAGAGTGAGAATGACTGGGCGCTCTTTCAACGGGTTCGGCAAACCCCTGGCGATAACCATCACCCTGTGAACGGTAAATAGGAGGTGCATCCATGAGTTCCTTGAAAAAATCATGTACATCTGCTATCGCTGAATTTGGTGCTACGGTGAAAGATACTCCGGCCAGAAGGCTTGCCAGAGCTATACTTGATCCGCTTTTTCGCATGACTTCGTTTCCCTACCTCGAAAATAAAAAAAATGTCGGATACATGTGGTTACGATTATAGCATTAAGAACTGCCTAAGAGCAATTGGTGTCAATCAAACCCGACAGGATGTATCGGGACAGGCTCCAGTCTTTTCAAGACAGAAACTATTACCTATTCCTTCACCGGACTGATTTTGATCAAAGTTATCTGGTTGCGCTGGCGTTTTAGAATTTCAAACCTGTAGCCATAGAATGTAAATACTTGAGAAGGCTCGGGAATTGTCTGGGCTTCATGGATAACCAGCCCGGCAATTGTGGTGGCTTCGTCATCGGGCAATGACCAGTCCATGGTGCGATTGATATCGCGTACCGGCAAAGTTCCAGCCACCTTTATGGCACCTTGTTTGTCGGGTTCGAGGTCGATCACTTCTTCGTCATGTTCATCGGCGATTTCACCGACAATTTCTTCAAGAATATCTTCCAAAGTCAAAAGCCCCATGACCTCGCCATATTCATCCACCACCACAGCAAAATGGGTTTTGCGGGTGAGGAAAGCGTCAAGCTGGTCCTGCAGGTTTGTGGTGTCGGGTACAAACCACGGTTTGGTGCTGATTTTTTCGATATTTATCTTGCTCACCCGGCCTTTGGCTTCGCTAAGGGCGCGCAGCAGATTTTTTGCGTGTAGAATACCGATTATATTGTCGGGATCGTCGCGCCACACCGGTATGCGTGAAAAACCGCTTTCCAGCAGCTCGGAAATTATTTTGCCCGCAGGCCGCGCCACATCAACCGTCAGCATCTTGGTGCGATGAATCATCACGTCTGAGACTTCCATCTCCCGCAGGTTCAGCAGGCCGCTGAGCATGTCACGATCATCTTTAATCACACCACCTTCGAGATGATGCAGGTTTATAGCTCCGCGAATTTCTTCATGCGCTGATAATACAGCGGTTTTTTCGTCCAGATTTATGCCAAAAAGCGACAAGACCTGGCGCACAATAATCTGCACCACGCGTGTGACGGGTCCGAAAACAGCGACAATAATCCGGATGAATGGTGAAACTGCAAGCGACATGCGCTCGGGGTAGGCTATGGCGTAAGTTTTGGGCAGAACTTCGGCAAAAATCAGAACCAGCGCCGTCATGACCAGTGTGGCGTAAATCACCCCGGTTTCACCGAACAGACCAACCAGAAGGCTGGTAGCCAGAGCTGAAGCTAAAATATTGACAAAATTATTGCCCAGCAGAATGGCGCCGATAAGTGCTTCCTTGGCGGAGATTAACTGTTGAACGATGGCGGCTTTTTTGTTGCCTTTGCGCTCAAGTTCGAGCATGAGCGCGCGCGAAGTGGCGGTCAGGGCGGTTTCTGATCCCGAGAAAAAGGCTGACAAAACAAGAAGCGCTACGATGGCGCCGAGGCTAACGAGGATGCCTATGGTCATTGTGGTGGTAATTGCTCCTGCAGAAATGACATGAGATCGTCTTTTGCAACATCTGATGTGGTAAAAGCTTTGCCGATACCCCGGGTCAGGATGAAGGTGAGGACACCTGCATTGGCCTTTTTGTCCTGGGACATCAGTTTGAAAAATTCTTCCGCACCGGGAAGATCACCGTCAATCTGTGAGGCCCGTGTTGGTAAGCCGACAGATTTTAGATGGGCCTCCACCGCTTCCAGATCTTGCGCCGGGCAAAGACCAAGACGATGCGACAGATCAAAGGCCATAACCATGCCGATAGCCACCCCTTCACCATGAATGAGGCGTTGGGAATATCCTGTTGCCGCTTCCAGCGCATGTCCAAACGTATGGCCCAGGTTCAATAAGGCACGGCGTCCGTGTTCAAACTCATCTTCTTCAACAATGGCAGCCTTGGCGCGGCAGGAGGTTTCAACCGTATGACGTCGTGCATCGGGTTCACCACCAAATAATGTGTTGTGGTTTTGATCGAGCCAGCCGAAAAAATCGGGCTTATCAATAAGGCCGTATTTGACCACTTCGGCGTAGCCCGCACGAAATTCGCGATCCGGCAATGTATTAAGCACATCAATATCGGCCAGCACTAAAACCGGCTGGTGAAACGCCCCGATAAGATTTTTACCAAGCTGCGAATTGATCCCGGTTTTACCACCAACAGAACTGTCAACCTGGGCCAGCAGGGAGGTTGGAATTTGAATAAAGCTGATGCCCCGGCGCAAGATTGATGCAGCAAAGCCGGCGAGATCGCCAATAACACCGCCGCCAAATGCGATGACGACATCATTACGTTCGATGTCAGCATCAAGCAGTTGATCGCAGACAGTTTCGAGTGATGCAAAGCTTTTTGTGGCTTCGCCTGGCGGCACAATAATTGAACGGGCCGCAATGCCTGCAGCTTCAAGGCTGCCGGTGAGGGCCTTCAGGTGATGATGGGCAACATTTTCGTCGGTGATAATCGCAGTCTTGGGCCGGGGAAGAAAAGGTGCAATAAAATCAGCAGCACTGCTAATCAGACCCGTACCGATGACAATGTCGTAGCTGCGATCGTCCAGGCCCACCTTGATGGTGACATTTTTATTTTCAGGATTATTTTCAGAAGGGCGCACAGCGGCCTGGATGGTCATTTTTCGGTCCAAAGGTTGTGCCGATCAAAGGCGGCACATATACATTGAACAGGATATACTCAGTTTTTGAGCAATTTCAATGCTGATTACGCGTTGTGGTTAGATAATCTGCAAGTTTTTTTGCAACGTCACGCACAATAACATCATGAGCGGCCTGTTGGCTGTCGACGATAATATCGGCCTGCTCATAGATCGGGTAGCGTTCATCCATGAGGGATTGCATCACCGCACGCGGGTTTTCTGTTTACAGCAACGGGCGGTGAGAGCGGCGTGCAACGCGTTCCATCAGCAAGTCGAGATCAGCGCGCAGCCAGATGGAAATTCCCTTGTCATGGATATTGTCACGAATTTCGCCATTCATGAAAGCGCCGCCACCGGTGGCAAGAACCTGGGCGGGCTCGTCCAAAAGCCGGGCGATGACGCGGCGCTCGCCGTCGCGAAAAACTTCTTCGCCGTCTTCTTCAAATATTTCCGCAATGGATTTTCCCGCAGCTTCCACAATCTCGCTATCGGCATCGACAAAGGGCAGCTTGAGGCGCGTCGCCAATCTGCGGCCAATACTGGATTTTCCACACCCCATCAGACCGATCAGAACAATACTGCGATCACCGAGTTCGGAAGTAATTTTTTTAATGCGACTGGTTCTTGTTTTTACTGCGTTCAATTTGTAGCCTTTTAATCTCTTTACCGATACAATCCATGCGGTCGCCTGATTTTTGCCCTGAGCTTTTAGTATCTATCGCGTTTGGTGACAATTGCTCAAGTTTTATCGCGTTTTAAGACTGATAATTGATTTTATGGAATGATTTAATGCTGGCATTGCTGCGGTTTATATTTTTTCTGGGACTGCTTGGCGGTGCCGGATATGGCATTTTGTATGTTCTGGCTGAGGTGATCGATCCGCCAAATGAAGAAATCATTGTTCCGGTCCCATCGGACAAATTCAAAAATCAGTAATCCTTTGTTTGTTTCCACAACCTAAAATGTCCTCAATGAATGATTTTCATCACATTGAAGCTTTTTTGGAAATGCTCAGTGCCGAGCGCGGTGCAGCGGTAAATACCATAGATGCCTATCGACGCGATCTGACCGATTTTTCAGCCAGTATTACAAAAAGCGGCACATCTGTTATCGAAGTTACCCCGGATGATATTCGCCACTATCTGGGAAAGCTGTCGGACCAGGGGCTGGCAGCATCTTCCACCGCGCGCAAGCTTTCAGCCGTGCGTCAGTTTTTCAGGTTTCTTTATGTCGAAGGCACGCGCAGCGATAATCCGGCAACGGTCATCGACCGCCCGAGATTAAGCCGACCCTTGCCAAAGACCCTGAGTGTCGACGATGTCGAACAATTACTCAAACACTCACGAATGTTGGTTGAAAAAGCAACGCCGGCCAGAAAACTCGCCGCACTCAGGCTGAACTGCCTGGTAGAAATAACCTATGCCACCGGCCTGCGCGTGTCGGAGCTGGTCGGCCTGCCGGTAACGGCGGCTACATCCGATGACCGGTTTTTGTTTGTGCGCGGCAAAGGCGGCAGAGAACGTCTGGTGCCGCTGAGCCAGCCGGCGAAACAGGCAATGCACGCATATTTGCGCGAACTGAATGTCAAAATGGCCGGCAGGGCAGGTGATCAGGCGTGGTTGTTTCCCTCACGCGGGCGCAGCGGACATCTGACCCGGCAGCGTTTTGGTCAGGAATTAAAACAACTGGGATTGCAGGCGGGAATTGACCCGCACCACCTGTCTCCCCACGTTATGCGCCACGCCTTTGCCAGTCATCTGGTCGCCTATGGTGCTGATTTACGATCGGTGCAGCAAATGCTTGGCCACGCCGATATTTCCACCACGCAAATCTATACCCATGTGCTTGATGAACGTCTCAAACAACTTGTTCACGATCATCACCCGCTTTCGGGTTAAACGTTCCCGGCCAGCCCGCTCCCCCGCCCAACCACCCGATAAGGATACTCTGGGGGTGGTTCGGCGGGGGAGAGGGCTGGCCGGGACCACGTAAACAAAAAACCATTAACGTTTCAACTCCACAACTGTTGACATATGACCGCTTCACGGTCAGTGTCCGCAGGGAAATTTGAACTCGTTATTTTATTCTTTTGGTTGATGGATTATGCGGACATATCTGGATTTTGAAAAACCGGTTGCCGATATTGAAGGCAAGATTGCAGAGTTAAAAGTACTTGGTGAAGGTGAAGAAGGTTTAGCCCTTGAAAAAGAGGTAAAGCAGCTTGAGGAAAAAGCCGTCTCAAGATTGACCGAGATTTACGCCAAACTCAATCCATGGCAGGAAACCATGGTGGCGCGCCATCCTGGCCGGCCGCATTTTTTCGATTATATAGCCGGTCTTTTCGACGAATTCACCCCCCTTGCCGGTGACAGAAAATATGCTGAAGATGAGGCGCTGGTAGGCGGGTTTGCCCGCTTCCGTGGCGAACCGGTTCTGGTGATAGGCCATGAAAAAGGCTCTGACACCGAAGCCCGTCTCAAACATAATTTCGGCATGGCGCGGCCAGAAGGTTACCGCAAGGCCGTGCGTTTGATGGAGATGGCCGACAAGTTTGATATCCCGGTGATCAGCTTTATAGATACCGCCGGGGCTTATCCCGGCATTGGTGCTGAAGAACGCGGCCAGTCCGAAGCCATTGCGCGTTCAACCGATTGCTGCCTGGCGCTCAAAGTCGCCCATATCTCTGTTATTATCGGTGAGGGCGGCTCCGGTGGTGCGGTAGCGATTGCCACCGCCAACGAAATTTTGATGCTGAAACATTCGATTTACTCGGTCGCTTCGCCCGAAGCTTCGGCCTCTATCCTGTGGCGCGATCCCGCCCGCGCGCAGGATGCGGCAACGGCAATGAAAGTAAGTTCAAATTATCTCAAGGAATTTGGCGTCGTCGATACTATCATTGATGAGCCCGTCGGCGGTGCCCACCGCGAACCTGCCAAGGCTATTGCTGCCACCGGCGATGCTATTGCCGCGGCATTGGAAAAATACACCGATATGAGCCGGGAAGAAATTCTTGAACATCGGCGTGAAAAGTTTTTGCGGATCGGACGCAATCTTTAAGGGCGAACCAAATCGCGCTATCCGTTTCGGTAAGTGTAGCTGTAACCGTTCAGAGCAGGGGCACCGCCCAGATGTGCATAGAGGATTTTTGATCCTTCGGGGAAGAAACCCTTCTTGTTCAAATCTATCATACCCTGCATCGATTTGCCCTCATAAACCGGGTCTGTGATCATTGCTTCGCTCCGGGCTGCCAAACGAATTGCCGCGTTGGTTTCTTCACTTGGAATCCCGTAAGCAGGATATGCGTAGTCTGCATTGATAATGATCTCATCATCTCTTACCTTACGGCCGAGTTCTACAAGTTCCGCGGTTTTATCAACGATGTCGCGCACTTGTGCGCGTGTTTGCTCAACCGTGCCCGAGGCATCAATACCGATGACACGATCTGCGCGATTGTCGGCGGCAAAACCTACGATCATACCAGCTTGAGTGGAGCCGGTTACAACGCAGACTATAATGTAGTCAAACTTGAAACCAAGCTCGGCTTCCTGCTGCCGAACCTCTTCGGCAAATGCCACATAACCGATACCACCGTATTTGTGTACAGATGCACCGGCAGGAATGCCGTAGGGCTTTCCACCTTCTCTCCTCACATCTTCAAGGGCTTCTTCGTAGGACGTGCGAATGCCAATATCGAAGCCATCCTCAATGACCCGGCTATCGGCACCCATTAAACGTGTCATCAAAATATTGCCAACACGGTCGTAAACCGCATCTTCATGAGGCACCCAGCTTTCCTGTACCAATCGGCACTTCATCCCAATTTTTGCCGCCACCGCTGCGACCATGCGCGTGTGATTGGATTGTACCCCGCCAATGGAAACAAGCGTATCGGCATGTGGAGCTATTGCGTCGGGCACAATGTATTCCAGTTTCCGCAATTTGTTGCCACCCATGGCAAGGCCGGAATTACAGTCTTCGCGCTTGGCATAGATTTCCACATTGCCACCCATCGCTTTAGATAAACGGGGCAGATGTTCAATCGGTGTCGGGCCAAAGGTGAGAGGATAGCGTTCAAATTTTTGGAGGTTCATCAGATGCCTGCTAAGTGGTTATCCTTCAATACATATACCAGAAGTGCCCTAAAGCGGCCACACCCATAGCAGCATCGGCACTGAAATAACAATCACCAGGATTTCCAGTGGCAGTCCCATGCGCCAGTAATCGCCAAACTTGTAGCCGCCGGGGCCCATGATCAGTGTATTGTTCTTATGCCCGATGGGTGTGAGGAATGCGCATGATGCAGCAATCGCAACCGCCATCAAAAACGGATCGGGATTGACGTTGAGACCATTGGCAATGGAAATTGCAATCGGTGCCATGATGATGGCGGTGGCCGTATTATTCAAAAGATCAGACAAGGTCATGGTGGCCACAATCAGCAGCGTTAAGACGACTGCGGCGGAATACCCGGCTGAAATTTCGACAATACCATTGGCGATGAGAGCGGTTGCCCCGGTGGTTTCCATGGCCCCGCCAATCGGGATCATCGAGCCGAGCAAAACGATGACCGGCCATTCAATCGCATCATAGACCTGGTGCAGGGGAACAATCTCAAACAAAACCATCAGTGCCGCCGTTGCCGCCAGAGCAACCGGCAGATAGAGATAGCCAAAGCTTGCCAGTGCGATAGCCGAGCCGAAAAGCCCGACGGCAAGCAGTGCTTTTTGCCGTTGCACCAGTTGCAGGCCGCGTTCTGCCAGCGGCAGGCAGCCGAGCCATTTGATGATTTCCGGCATGCGCTCGGCCGGGCCGATGAGCAGAAGAACGTCACCAGCTTCAATTTTTAAATCCCGTACCCGGTCTCGAAATCTCTGCCCCTTGCGTGATACGCCCAGCAAGGTCACCGCATGGCGATAGAGCAGGCGCACCGACAGCGATGAGCGCCCTTCAATGCGCGCACCTTCGGGCACAACAACTTCCACCAGTGACAGATTGCCGCCGCCCAGAAGGCCGCTTGAATGTTTATGTGCGCCAGCATATTCCAGACCGGCAGCCCCAATGAATTTTTCCAATGCTGCCGGCGATGCTTCAAGTACCAGCACATCGTTTTTTTGCAACACCTGACGCCGCGCCATGCCGGGCAGTCTTTTGCCTTTTCTCACCATGCCGATGATAACGATGTCGTTTTCTTCACTCATTTCATCAAGCTCATTGATGCGCTTGCCGATAATGGAACTGGTCTCGATAACCTTGGCTTCAGCAATATAGCCTTCGAGATTAAACAGCTCCTGAGCCGAGTTGCGATCTGTACTGGCTGTTGGGATCAGGCGCCAGCCAATAGTTGCAATGAAAATAACACCCGCCAGCGCTACCGCCAGACCCACGGGTGCAAAATCAAACATGGAGTACGCATCGCCCAGCGCCTTTTCGCGGTAAGCTGCAATAATGATATTTGGCGGTGTGCCGATCAATGTGATCATGCCGCCTAAAATGGATGCAAATGACAGCGGCATCAAAGTGAGAGCCGGGCTGCGTTTGGCCTTGTCTGCTGCCTGCATATCAACCGGCATCAGCAAAGCCAGTGCGCCCACATTATTCATTAATGCCGATAGACCGGCAGCCAGTCCCGCCATAACGGAAATATGCGCACTTAATGAACGTGTGGAATCAACCAGATAGCGTGCAATCAGCTCAATCGCCCCGGAATTTGATAGACCGCGTGAGATGATCAACACAAGTGCAACGATGACGGTCGCCGGGTGGCCAAATCCGCTAAAGGCCTGATCCGAAGGCACAATCCCAACAATCAGCGCAATGATGAGCGCCAGAAAGGCTACGAGATCATAGCGCCAGCGGCCCCAGATAAGAAAGACAAAAACGCCCGCCAGCAAAGCGAAGAGAATCATTTGTTCAGTGGTCATAGGCTCAAATATACCCCATGAACCGAGTAAACCAACCGGGAAAGTTGATCATCGCCTTCAAACTCAGGCAAGGCGTCCGTGGCAATGTTTGAATTTTTTCCCTGAACCACACGGACACGTGGAATTACGGGGGATTTTTCCCCAGGTTTCAGGATCAGCCGGGTTTAAATCTTCTTTCGATGGATTGCGCACGGTAGAGCCATAACTTGCCGCCAGCCGCACGCTGTCATCGTCAAATTTATCATCCTCGGTAAGCGGGCTCAAATGTTGCGCTTCCATTTCGGAGAAATCCGCATCATCCAGGCTCGGCGCTGCTTCATCCATCAGCTCTATGCGCAACAGTTGCGTGGTGACCATTTCACGCATTTTTACCAGCAGGTTCTCGAATAATGTGAAGCCTCGGTTTTATATTCGTTCAGCGGGTCGCGCTGACCATAGCCGCGCAGGCCAACCACCTGCCGGAAATGCTCCAGCATCACCAGATGTTCGCGCCACAGATGATCAAGCGTTTGCAGTAAAACTGCTTTTTCCACGTCGCGCATGACTTCGGGTGTAATGTCCGCTGCCTTGTTGGCGGCTGCCTGATCTGCCTTTTGCAGCAGGCGTTCGCGAATTTCCAGATCCGCTATGCCTTCTTCTTCCGCCCATTCATCAATGGGCAAATCAAGATTAAGGACTTCCTTGACTTTTTCCTTAAGTCCCGCCACGTCCCACTGTTCGGCATAGGCGCGCTCAGGGATGTGGGCGCTGACCATTTCCTCGATCACCTGATGGCGCATATCCACCACGGTATCAGCAACTTCGTCACCATCCATCAATTCCAGCCGCTGTTCAAAAATCACCGTACGCTGGTCATTCATCACATCATCGAATTTAAGCAGGTTTTTGCGAATGTCGTAGTTGCGCGCCTCAACTTTCTGCTGGGCTTTTGCCAGGGCCTTGTTGATCCACGGGTGAACAATGGCCTCACCTTCTTCCAGACCCAGTTTTTTCAACATGCCGTCCATGCGATCGGTGCCGAAAATACGCATCAGATCATCTTCGAGGCTGAGGAAAAAATGTGACCGTCCCGGATCACCCTGACGGCCTGAGCGCCCACGCAACTGATTGTCGATGCGGCGGCTTTCATGGCGTTCGGTGCCCAGAACACATAGGCCCCCGGCTTCAAGTGCCTTGGCTTTGCGTGCGGCGACTTCAGCGGTAATTCTTTCTTTGATTTCGGCAATCTTTTTTTCGTCTTCAAGGCCGGCGGTTTCCTCGGCAATCAACATGTCCAGATTGCCGCCAAGCTGAATATCGGTGCCGCGACCGGCCATGTTGGTGGCGATGGTTACAGCTCCGGGAAAACCGGCTTTTGCGATAATTTTGGCTTCCTGCTCATGATAACGCGCATTGAGGACAGTATGTTCGACTTTGCGCTGTTTAAGCATTTCAGCCAGTAACTCGGATTTTTCAATTGACGTGGTCCCTACCAGGATGGGCTGGCCGCGCTCGTGACAGTCTTTGATCAGTTCGATAACGGCGTTGAATTTTTCCGTAGCGGTGCGGTAGACTTCGTCATCCGTATCATCGCGGCAAATAGCCATGTGGGTTGGAATTTCAAGAACTTCGAGCTTGTAAATATCATGGAATTCTGCGGCTTCGGTCATTGCCGTACCGGTCATTCCTGAAAGCTTGTCATACAGGCGGAAATAATTCTGGAATGTTACCGAGGCAAGCGTCTGGTTTTCAGGCTGGATTGACACATGTTCCTTGGCTTCGAGAGCCTGATGCAATCCTTCTGAATAACGCCGACCTTCCATCATCCGACCGGTAAATTCATCGATGATGATAACTTCGTCGTTTTTAACAATGTAATCGGTATCACGGGCATAGAGTTTATGGGCCCGCAAAGCCTGATTGACATGATGAACCAGTGTCGCACTTTCAACGTCATATAAAGAGCGACCTTCCAGCAGGCCGCTTTTTTCAAGCAGATCCTCAACATGATCGTTGCCCTGCTCGGTCAGGCTGGCGGTGCGCTGTTTTTCGTCAATTTCGAAATCATCGTCGACCAAAACGGGAATGAGCGTATCGATCTGGTTATAAAGATCTGATTTGTCTTCAATTGGCCCGGAAATAATCAGCGGTGTTCTGGCTTCATCGATTAAAATTGAATCGACCTCATCAACAATGGCAAAATTATGCCCGCGCTGGGCCATGGCCTCGCGCTGGTATTTCATATTGTCACGCAGATAATCAAAACCCAGTTCATTGTTGGTGGCATAGGTGACGTCAGCTGCATAGGCTGCCTTGCGCTGTTCGTCGTCAAGATCGTGGATGATACAGCCGACTTCCAGGCCTAAAAAGCGATAGATCTGCCCCATCCATTCAGCATCGCGAGAGGCGAGATAATCATTGACCGTGACCACATGCACGCCTTTGCCCGATAGGGCATTGAGGTAAACCGCCAGTGTTGCCACAAGTGTTTTGCCTTCGCCGGTCTTCATTTCAGCAATATTACCTTCATGTAAAACCATACCACCCATGAGCTGGACATCGAAGTGACGTTGCCCCAATGTGCGTTTGGCGGCTTCGCGAACAGTGGCAAATGCGGGAACCAGCAGGTCATCGAGGCTCGTTCCTTCTTTATAAGCCTGGCGAAATTTTTCCGTGCGCGCCTTTAATTCTTCATCACTCAAGGCCTCTATTTCAGGCTCAAGCGCATTAATGGCGTCAATTTTGGGATAATAGGCACTTAGCAACCGGTCGTTGGAAGAGCCGAAAAGCTTTGACGCAAGGTTACCAAAACTGATCATAGAAATTTGTCCTTATCAAGCCGTTCTAAAGCGCAATGACCCTTTTCAATGCTTAATCTTATGGAAGGCAATCTGTACTCAACTTAAAATTATGATCTTATGGTTAAGCAGAAATTCCGCCCCCACAAGACTATAACGGTTTGTGATAAATGAGAGATAAGCGCCACTACGGCTAATGTCAATGTGGCTTGGGTATTCTCATTTTCAACACATGGCTGATGTTTGTGGTGGTTGCATCGTGACCTGTTGCCATCCATTATCGTTTCAGCTATTGGAGCAAGTGGTTTGCTTTGCTATTGTAGAGTATTGATTGTTGATGATCTCATGTGATTTAGACGCACTTTCTTGGGCGTTTTGGACATAAGGGTGATCTAAAAAAGAAGGAAAAATGTTGATGTCCATAAAAACGCTTTGCGCGAGCCTGGCGCTGGGAGTTGCTTTGTTAAGTGCGCCGGTCACCGGTTTTGCAGCTGAAGATGAAATCGTTGCTAAAGTTAACGGCACCGCCATAACCAGAGCCCAGCTCAACTATTTTGCCTCCGAGTTGGGAGAGAGAATAAACAACGTGCCTGTAGAACAGCGCGATAAAATTCTGATTGAACAGATGATAGCCCGTCATCTTATTGCCCAGGCAGCCGAAAAGCTGAAGCTTGAAAAAACCAGAGAGTTTGCAACGCGCCAGGATTTTTACCGCCTCAGGGCCTTGCAGGAGGTCTATCTTAACAAGGTGATTGAAGCATCAATTACTGATGAAGCGCTTAAAAAGACATACGAGGAAGGTCTTGCCAGGCTTGAGCCGGAATCTGAAGTTCGCGCCCGGCATATTTTGGTCAAAACCGAAGATGAGGCCAAGGCAATTTCGAAAGAACTCGAAGGCGGCGCTGATTTTATTGAACTGGCAAAGAAAAAGTCCATCGGCCCCAGCAATGTCAAGGGTGGTGATCTGGGGTACTTTGGCAAAGATCAGATGGTTCCGCCATTTGCCGAGGCTGCCTTTGCTCTCAAGGCTGGCGGTGTGTCCAAACCGGTTAAAACCAGATTTGGCTGGCATGTGATCAAGGTTGAGGATGTTCGCGAAAAACCGGCTCCGACCTTTGAAGACATTCGCGAATCCATGCGTCTGGCTCTGCTTCGCAACCAGGCAATTGAGACTGTAGGGAAATTGCGGGAAGCAGCAAAAATTGAAATCATCAAAAAGTAGCAGCACCTCACCACTTGCACCTGCAATACGGACCGAATTGCCGGCAATTGCCGGTGTTCGGCTCGGTGTTGGGTGCAGTGGCACCAAATATAAAGACCGCAATGACGTAATGATTGCCGTATGTGATGCCGGCACTGCGGTTGCCGGCGTTTTCACCACGTCAAAAACAGCTTCCGCCTCAGTTGACTGGTGTCGCGCCCAAGTGCCTGGCGGGCGCGGGCGCGCTGTTATTGTCAATGCCGGCAATGCCAACGCCTTTACCGGCCAACAGGGCGTAACGGGGGTTGAAACCGTGGTGGGCGAAGCAGCCGCTGTGCTTGAGTGTCCCGAAACCGAAGTCTTTGCCAGTTCAACCGGTGTCATCGGAGAGCCGCTTGATGCCGATGCTATCGCCAAAGTGATCAAAGACACGATTGCAAAAGCTGATCCCGATAACTGGCTGGAAGCCGCCCGGGCGATAATGACCACCGACACATTTCCCAAGCTTGCCACAGCCACGGCGTCCATTGGTGATTTGTCCGTGACGATCAACGGTTTTGCCAAGGGCTCGGGTATGATCGCCCCGGATATGGCAACGATGCTGGGATATATTTTTACGGATGCACCCATACCCGCCGAAATATTGCAAAAGCTCTTGTGCGAGAGCATTGAGCACAGTTTTAACGCGATCACGGTCGACAGTGACACTTCCACGAGCGATACGGTATTGATGTTTGCCACCGGACAGGCCCGCGATGCTGAACTGAAAGACATTGTTGCTGCCGACGATCCACAGCTCGATCAATTCAGGGAATCCCTGAACGCATTGACACTTGATCTCGCCCATCAGATTGTCCGTGATGGCGAAGGGGCAACTAAATTTATCACCATTGCCGTGCGCGGGGCCGAAAATGACCGGGCAGCTAAAGTCATTGCCAAATCCATCGCTGAGTCTCCTTTGGTTAAAACAGCCATAGCCGGGGAAGATCCCAATTGGGGCAGAATTGTCATGGCAGTAGGCAAATCAGGCGAAGCAGCCGACAGGGATAGTCTGGTTATCTGGATTGGCGATACTCAAGTCACGCAAAAAGGCTATGTCCACCCCGATTATGATGAACAGGTGACGCAGGCGCATATGAAGGGCGATGAGATTATGATTAAGGTTGATGTCGGCATTGCCAGGGGGGCTGCCACGGTCTGGACCTGCGATCTAACCCACGCCTATATTGATATCAACGCAGATTATCGCAGTTAAACTGCGGTAATCCGCCATTATTCTTTTGTTAACCCCATCGCCTAGGCAATGTTTAACAGGATTGCCCTAAAGTGAAAGTTGAAATTGAACCTATGACGCTTCTACTGGTAGTTGCCTGCGCCTTGGTTGATGTTGATGGCCGGGTATTGCTGGCCCAGCGGCCGCTGGACAGATCTATGGGGGGATTGTGGGAATTTCCTGGCGGTAAACTGGAGCCGGGCGAGCGGCCTGAAGAAACCCTGATCAGGGAGTTGAACGAGGAACTGGGGATTGATGTGACGGAAGCCTGTCTCGCACCGCTGACTTTTGCCAGTCATTGTTACGATGAGTTTAACCTTTTGATGCCACTGTATATATGTCGAAAGTGGGAGGGACAGGTAAGGGGGCGTGAAGGCCAGGAGTTGGCTTGGGTGAAGCCGGTCAGATTGAGGGATTACCCCATGCCTGCTGCAGATATACCCCTGATTGCCCCGTTAATTGACCTGTTGTAGGTGTAACGTTTGTGGATTGATGTGTTGTGGTGATGTACAAAAATACAGATATGAAAAGCATTAAATTAGCTGGAGAAAAAAGAATGCAAAATTTTTCTTTGTTGCATGGTTTTATTGCTTCAGAGCGCGGAGCAACGGCTATTGAATACGCGCTTATTGCTGGCGGAATCAGTGTCGTGATAGTTGGAGCTGTGATAGCTATCGGTGTCGATGTCACCGGGTTGTTCACCACTGTCCAGTCAGCTTTTAACTGATTTTTCTAGTCGTTCGGTTGGTTTGCAAGCGAAATTTCCTGAGTTTTAAAAACATCTGCCATACGTGTTTTAGCTGAACCGGGTTTGAGCGGCTTTTGCTGGCTTTCATGTGGTGCCCATCCGGTCAGATAAATAATCTCGAAAGTAGCGCGTATTCGGCTGTCCGCTGCCGGGTAACGGTCGTGATAAATCTCTTCCAGCCTTCCAAGAATGCGTCGGTTAAGGCTTGAATTTGCACCTTGGGCAAGAATGTTGGTAAGTCCGAGCGCCCTTAAATCGTGCATCAGGTGCAGGGTTGAACGATAGGTTACCGTCATGCGGTCGCTATCAACCACTGGAAGGGCAAAACCCGCTCGCTGCAACAAGGTGCCGAGATCGCGGATATCAACGCGCGAATGAATACGCGGCGTAGCCCCGCCGCGAATGTCAACTTCCGCACTCAATAGAGCATCACGCAATTCAACCAGAGTATCGCCGCCCAGAAAGGCCCCAATAAACAGCCCGTCGGGTTTTAAACAGCGTTGGAGTTGAATGAGGGCGCCGGGCAGATCATTGGCAAACTGAAGCGTTAGAGGTGAAATTGCCAGATTTATACTTTCGTTCGCCAATGGCAGGCGCTCTTCACCGCCGACAAGCATATGGTGAGCTGAAACTGTTTTATTGCCAGCAATGCTGTTGATTGAGACCAGAGTGTCGAGATTGGGCAGGCTCTCCACAGCTTCTGCCAGTTGAGCAAACTTATCACCAAACACCGCACACAACTCAAACTCGCGCTTAATCAGACTTATGCGTGAGGCAATATCTTCGGCGATGCGCTGGCGCAAAAAATCATTGGCAATATCACCGGTTGCCGCCCGCCTGAGACGGTGACGCAAAAGCTGTTGATCAAAAATTTCGGGAACCTGTCCGGGTGGCATTTGGCGGTCCTGTCTTTAAAGAATTTCAGTCTTTCTTATGGCGCGAAAGAGCACACAGGTCAAAACCCCTTGGGATTTTCTATTTAAAAGATTGATCTTAGGCATA
>JAJRTY010000106.1 GCA_024278055.1 Alphaproteobacteria bacterium
ATTCGGTCAAGGAATTGCGCTCGATTGGAATTCAGCCGGACATTTTGCTGTGCCGGTGCGATCGCCCCATCCCCGCAAGTGAACGCCGCAAGATAGCACTGTTTTGCAATGTACGTGAAAGTGCCGTTATTCAGGCTCTCGATGTTGCCAGTATCTATGATGTGCCGCTTTCCTACCACGAGGAAGGGTTGGACAGGGAAGTTCTCAAAGCCTTTGACATTGAGGAACACGGCACGCTGGACCTGTCCAAATGGCAGCGTATTTCAAGGCGGGTGCATAATCCGGAAGGAGAGGTGCGCATTGCTGTGGTTGGAAAATACACAGGGATGCTTGATGCGTACAAATCCTTAAGCGAAGCACTGGTGCATGGTGGCATAGCCAACAAGGTTAAGGTACGTTTTGACTGGATTGAATCTGAAGTTTTTGAACAGGAAGATCCAGCCCCGTTTCTTGAAGGCGTAAACGGAATACTGGTGCCCGGCGGGTTTGGCGAACGTGGTGCGGAAGGAAAAATTCTGGCGGCACAATTCGCCCGTACGAGATCTGTGCCCTATTTCGGCATTTGTTTTGGTATGCAGATGGCAGTGATTGAAGCCGCCCGTAATCTTGTTGGCATTGAAAATGCCAGTTCGACGGAATTTGGTCCAACTGATGAGGCAGTGGTCGGGTTGATGACCGAGTGGGTTAAGGGCAATGAACTTGAAATTCGCAAATCAAGTGGTGACCTTGGCGGCACCATGCGTCTTGGCGCTTATGATGCGGTTTTAAATAAAGACAGCAAAGTGGCCGAAATCTACGGCAGCCAGGCAATTTCCGAGCGCCACCGCCATCGTTATGAAGTCAATATGCTGTATGCGGAAAAACTTGCCCAAAGCGGCATGGTTATTTCAGGAAAATCACCGGATGGGGTTTTGCCGGAGATTGTTGAATTGCCCGATCACCCCTGGTTTATCGGAGTTCAGTTTCACCCCGAATTAAAATCGCGACCGTTTGATCCCCATCCATTGTTTGCCTCTTTTATTGCCGCAGCGGTTGAGCAAAGCAGACTGGTTTAGGCCATGACACTCGATACATCAAATGCCCTGAAAAGACAGTGGCATCTTATTGCAGGCATGCTGTTGATTGCATTGATGGTTATTGTGACTGCTTTGCCGGTCCTGGCCAATCAGGACCAGGTTTCGCGCAAACTGGAAACATGGCGACCGCAACTTACCAAACTGGAAGACGCTCTTAAACAACCTGATCTCAGCGATGCCGGACTGGCAAAAATCAAAACTCAACTCGAAACTATTCGAGGCCAGGCTCTGGAACTGAAAAACCAGGTTGTTCCGGCATTGAAAAATCTGGAGCAGCAGTATAGTCAGCTTGGCCCCAAACCTGACAATGGTTCAGAGAGCGCGGAAATTGCCGCTAAACGTAGTGCTCTTGATGAACGCCTGGGAAACTTGCGTGGTCTGGTGAAGCAACTGGATGTTTTTTCTGTTCGTACCAGCCAGATTGCACATACCACGTCCGAATTGCAGCGCACCCGGTTTACCAAGCGTGTGCTGACGGCAAACCGGTCTGTTCTCAATCCTCGTCTGTGGATAGATGGTGCTGTTCAATTTGAGGCCTTTTGGCAACGTATAGCGCGGACAGTAAATGTGTGGCTCGACTCTGTCAGTCTCATTCTCGACTGGAAAACCGGAGCTATCCTTGCCGCTGCTGCATTGGTTGCGCTGTTTTTCTCAGTTTTTCTGCGGCGCAGGCTGGTGCGGTGGCTTGGGCCAAATCTTAGCAACCCCGTTCCCAGCCACCTTGAGCGGCAATGGCGGGCGGTGCGCGGGCCTCTGGTCAACTGTTTTTCGGCGCTGGTGACGTTTTACATTATTGGACATGCGATTAACCTGGCAGGGTTTTTGTCGTTGCGGGTGGAGCGCCTGTACATCGAAATTGTCTATGCGGTGATGGCCTACGTTTTGATCCGGTCATTAACCAGCGGAATTCTGGCCCCTGACAAGCCACTATGGCGTCTGCCGAATTTAAGTGACAGTACGGCGCGAACTCTCAAACGCTATATTGATCTAATGGGATTGATCTTTGCTCTGGACATGGTTTTTACCTATGTCAGCTCTGCCCTTTTTATGCCGGTTCAATTCACCCAGGTGCAAAGTGCTGTTTCAAGTATAGCACTCGTGGTGGTGGCAACGCTGGCTTTGATCAAAGTATCATATGAGAGCCACGACGATCAGGAAGGCACAATCATGCCCGGGCCCGGGCAGTTCTTATGGGCAGGAAAAGCCAAAGGTATTTTGTGGCTCATAATTCTTGCCACCGGTATCTCATTGCTTACCGGGCATCTGGCGCTGGGACTGTTGCTAAGCAAGCAACTGATCGCAACATCCGTGCTTGTTGTCATCATCTACATGCTTCACTGCCTGATGGACGAAATTCTCACCACCGGCCTTGCCCAGGGGTGGGTGCTTGGAAACCTTTTACGCAAAACACTTAAATTAAGCGATGCAAGCGTCACCCGTATTGCCCTGCTTGGCGGTACCATATTTGACTTCATCCTGGTTTTTATCGGCCTGCCGCTGATCGTTTCTTTATGGGCGTTAACCTGGGTGGATCTGAACAGCTGGGTGTCAAAAATCTTTTTTGGCTTTCAAATTGGCGGGGTCACCATATCCCTGTCGGTTGTGTTCATCGCCGCCTCGGCGTTTCTTGGTGTGCTGGTTCTAACGCGACTGTTGACCAGTTGGCTGGATACACGGGTTTTGTCGCGCACGCAGATGAACCGTGGTGTCAGGGATTCGATCAAAACCGCCATGGGCTACTCCGGCTTCATTGTGGCGGCGCTATTTGCCGTTTCCTTCACCGGGCTTGATTTTTCAAAAGTGGCCATTGTCGCCGGTGCGCTTTCTGTTGGCATCGGTTTTGGCTTGCAAAGTGTGGTCAATAATTTTGTCTCCGGTCTGATTTTACTGGTTGAGAGACCGATCAAAGTCGGCGACTGGATTGTGGTTTCCGGTGGCGAAGGCTATGTAAAAAACATCAAGGTACGTTCAACAGAAATCGAAACATTTGATCGCGCCACCGTAATTGTACCCAACTCCAGCCTGATAAGTGAGCCGGTGCAGAACTGGACCCATTCCGATACTATCGGGCGGGTTAAAATCCTGGTGGGAGTTTCTTACGGGTCCGACCCCAGGCAAGTTGAGGAAATTCTGGTTAACTGCGCCCGGGATAATGATGATGTGCTTGGTGATCCCGCACCCTGGGTGGTGTTTTCAGATTTTGGCGCAAGCTCGCTTGATTTTGAGCTGCGGGCTTATTTGCGCGATGTGGACCGGGTCGTTCGCGTCTCCAGCAGCCTTCGTTTCGAGATTTTTGATGCCTTAAAAGCCGCTGGCATCGAAATTCCCTTCCCGCAAAGAGATATCAATATTCGTAATATCAATAGGCTTGAAGATAACCTGCAAAGTAAAAAAAATGCTGAGTAGCGCCCGGACTTACGATCACCTGGTGTTGTGTGTGGATGATCTGGACGCTGCACGAATTTTTTACACCTGCGCCGGATTTAACATGACGCCTGTGGCGGTGCATCCGTTTGGAACGCATAATTCTCTGGCGCAGTTACAGGGAAGTTTTCTCGAAGTCCTGTCTGTTAATGATGCCTCGTTGATCGTTGATCACGGGCCACGCAGGTTTTCCTTTTCCGGCTTTAATCGCGATTTTCTTGAACATCACGAAGGTTTTTCCATGGTGGTATGTCAAGGCGAAGATGCATCGCAAGATGCTGCCGAATTTGCCACCAAAGGCCTCAGTGATTATGAACCGTTCGATTTTTCGAGGAAAGCCCGGTTGCCTGATGGCACCCAGGTGACGGTGAGCTTTTCACTCGCTTTTGTTTCTCATGCGGACATGCCCGAATCAGCCTTTTTTACCTGCCATCAACATGCGCCGGAATATTTTTGGAAGCCGGAATATCAATGCCATGAAAACACCGCCCGGAGCATAGTCGAAACCATAATGGTAGCGAGTGATCCGGCCCGATATACAGAATTTTTCGGCAAACTGCTCAATTCACCGGTGAAAAGCAATGACCAGAACCTGCTTGCCTTTGCAACCAGTGGCGGTATCTTCACCTTGATGACACAAGCTCAATGGCGACAACGGTTTATTGGTGAAAAAAGCCCTGATCTGTCGCAGGGACCGCGAATGGCCGGATTTACAATTGCTGTAGACAGTCTTGAAAAAGCAACACAGTGCTTGTCAAAAAACGATATCGCCTTTAGGCCATCACAATCGGGAATATTTATCTCTGCCAAAACGGCGCACGGGTGTGTTATTGAGTTCATCGAAGCCACTTGAATAGAATTCACAGGAAAAACCAAAATGCCTAATGCTGTAGTAACTGTTGGCTCAACAAATTTTGGCAATGATCTGCCGCTGACGCTGATAGCCGGTCCGTGTCAGCTCGAAAGCCGCGATCATGCCATGGAAATGGCGACAGCGCTAAAAGAGATCACTGTGCGCCTTGGCATTGATCTGATCTATAAATCCTCCTTTGACAAAGCCAACCGCACCAGCACATCAAGCAAGCGCGGGCTCGGCTTCGAGGCCTCTTTGCCTATTTTTGCCGAGATTCGCGAAAGCCTGGGGCTGGCTGTTTTGACTGATGTGCATGAGATCGGCCAATGTGCAAAGGTTGCCGAAGTTGTTGATATCCTGCAAATCCCGGCATTTCTTTGCCGCCAGACCGACTTGCTGGTGGCAGCGGCTGAAACCGGTAAAACAGTTAATGTCAAAAAAGGCCAGTTTCTGGCACCGTGGGACATGAAAAATGTCATTAGCAAAATCACCGAAGCGGGCAATTCAAATGTGCTGGTGACCGAGCGCGGCACTTCTTTTGGCTATAATACGCTTGTTTCCGACATGCGTTCACTGCCGACCATGGCGGATTTCGGTGCGCCGGTTATTTTCGATGCTACCCACTCAGTACAACAACCCGGCGGGCAGGGCACAACAAGTGGCGGGGAACGAAAATTCGTCCCCGTGCTGGCGCGCGCAGCCGTTGCCGTCGGTGTTGCCGGTGTCTTTATCGAAACTCACCAGGATCCCGACAACGCTCCGTCAGACGGTCCCAACATGGTGCCGCTTAACCGGATAGAAGAGTTAATTAAGAACCTAATGGCATTTGATGCTGTGGCCAAAACAGGGTAGGAAAGGACGCTGAATGCATTTTCTCCTTTCATCTATTCTGGAAATTTTTCGTTCCACCGAAAATTCTGTGGCCCAGCGGCTAGCTGAAAAACTTCCCCACGTTCCTGATCATGCTTTTACTGAAAGGTATGCGCCGGAGCCGGTTTTGAAGCATTTGAGTGCGACGCTGCTTTTGCCCGGAGCACATAGTTTTACGGCTGATATTAATGCTGTGGCTGACCACCTGCCATGGGGGCGGCTTGCCGCTCATCCGCCGCCGGGGATTATGGGCACGGGGCGCACCTTTTGCCAGATTATCGGACCCGAAGGCCTAATTAAAGACGACAGCTTCAGAATGGGGGTCTATTTTCAGGCACCCGATGTTTTTTACCCCTCGCACTGGCACAATGCCGAAGAGGTCTACTTTGTGCTCAGCGGCACCGCTTTGTGGCAAAAAGACAAGGGGAGATTTGCTGAGCAAAGCCCGCAAACTCTGGTTCATCATAAATCCTGCCAGCCCCATGCCATGCGCACGCAAAAAGAACCTCTGCTGGCGTTGTGGGGATGGGTGGGGGATATTGGATTTGAGAGTTACGGTATAGAATAAAACCGCAAAAGTGATTTTATCCGCGCCCGCGATAGGGCTCAACGCCTTGCGGAGCGATCCATACGCCTTCGGGTATATTGCCGGTTTGCCAGAAGATGTCTATGGGCATGCCGCCACGCGGATACCAGTAGCCGCCAATTCTGAGCCACTGCGGTTTTAACAATTCAATCAGGCGTTTGGCGATAGCAATGGTGCAATCTTCGTGGAAAGCACCATGATTGCGATATGATGCGAGATAGAATTTGAGGGATTTGGATTCAACTATCCAACTCCCCGGCACATAATCAATGACGATATGGGCAAAATCAGGCTGGCCGGTTACCGGACATAGTGATGTGAATTCGGGGCAGGTAAATCGCACCACATAAGCTGTATCCTCATGGGGATTGGCGAGGCGTTCCAAAACGGCCTCCTGCGGTGACGCGGGCAGGGATGTATGGTGCCCCAGTTGTTCCAGATTAGGTGGTGTTTTGGCCATTTGATGTTCTCTTAAATCCCGGGACCGGAATAGATGCAACCTTCCCGGCAGGTGGGACGTTTGACTTCGATTTGTGCCAGACCCTTGAGGTCAGGTTCAAGCTTTAGCCAAATCCACAAGGTGATGTTTTCCAGGGTTGGATATTCGAGGCCGGAAATCTCATTGAGGAAATGGTGATCAAGTTGCTGACGCACCCCTTCAATTTTACCTTCCAGGTCAGCAAAGTGCATAATCAGCCCGCTGTCGGCAGCAGGTGTTCCGTCAATTGCCACTTCCACTTCAAACGAATGACCATGAATGCGCGAATTGGGATGCCCCTCAGGCGCTGTGGGCAGAAAATGGGCTGCCTCAAAGTTGAATTTTTTATAGATACGCATAAGCGCTTCTTTAAGGGATGTTTTGCCCCAATGCCAAGAGAAATTTGCAGTAGTCTTAAGGAATGCCGATAATTTTGTGGGTTTGCAGGCTTAAACGCCATTGCGGGTGTTCAAGACAATATTGTGTGGCGGCTTTGATGTTGGCGGCCTGATGGTCGTTGTCCATCGGTTGCAACATGAAGTTTTTAAATGCCAGTTGCCTGAATTGCTCAGGATCAAAATCCGGTTGGGGATAGACCAGTTTGAGTTCGCTGCCGGATTTTTGCACAAGTTCACTGCCTGCTTTGGGGCTGACGCAAATCCAGTCAATATCCGGCAGCACGGCAATGGTGCCGTTGGTTTCAATGGCAATTTCGAAATCATTGCCATGAAGTGCGTCGATTATTGCAGAGTCAACCTGTAGCATGGGCTCTCCACCGGTGAGTACGGTGAGTTTTTTACCGCCCCCGGACCGAGGCCAGCAATCAGCAATCGCCTGACTGAGTTTTTCCGCTGTGGCAAATTTCCCGCCACCGATGCCATTGGTGCCAACAAAGTCAGTGTCGCAAAAGGAGCATGTTGCAGCCTTACGATCCTGTTCACGGCCTGTCCACAGATTGCAACCGCTAAACCGGCAGAAAACAGCCGGCCGACCGGCATTTATGCCTTCGCCTTGCAATGTATAGAAAATCTCTTTGATAGAATACATGGAGTTCTATGCCCCGCGCCACTTATTATAGCCATTGGCTCTGAGTTGGCAGGCCGGACACTCGGTGCAGCCATACCCCCAGTCATGGCGTTCATCACGTACGCCCTTATAACAGGTGTGGGTTTCCTCGATTATGAGATCGACCAGTCTGGAGCCGCCAAGTTCCTGCGCCATCTCCCAGGTCCGGGATTTATCCAGCCACATCAGCGGCGTTTCAATACAATAATCAGCACCCGTTCCCAGCGACAGTGTTTGCCCCAGCGATTTCAGCGTTTCATCGCGGCAATCGGGATAGCCGGAAAAATCAGTTTCGCACATACCACCCACAAGATTAAAAATATCGCGGCGATACCCCAGGGCTGCGGCATAGGTGAAGAACAACAGATTGCGACCGGGAACAAAGGTGTTGGGCAGGCCTGATTGTTCGAAGCGAATTTCAACATCGTCTGTCATGGCAGTCCGGGTCATGGCACCAAGGGTTTCCAGGTTGAGCAGATGATCGCAGCCCAGGCGGCTTTGCCACTGGGGAAAATCTGCGGCTATCTTGTTGCGAATAGGGGTGCGCATATCGAGTTCCACACTATGGCGCTGACCATAGTTAAACCCGATTGTTTCCACATGATTGTAGTTCGACAATGCCCAAGCGAGACATACAGTGGAGTCCTGGCCACCTGAAAACAGCACTAAAGCGCGCATTTTAACGTTATCTTGTGGTGAAGTCATTGTGGCAGCCATTCATACCTTGCTCTCGCTTGTCCAGATCGTTATTAACAATCACCGAAGAAAGCAATTACTTTTTAAGCAGGACCCACGATGACCGTTATTGTCGATATAAAAGCACGCGAAATTCTTGATAGTCGAGGCAACCCGACTGTTGAGGTTGATGTGGTGCTTGAAGATGATTCATTCGGGCGTGCAGCCGTTCCTTCCGGTGCGTCAACCGGGGCATATGAAGCGGTAGAAAAACGCGACGGTGGATCGCGTTATCTGGGCAAAGGCGTTGAAGGTGCGGTTGAAGCTGTAAACGGTATCATTTCCGAGGCCATTGTCGGGCTGGAAGCAGAAGACCAGATCGGCATCGACTTTGCGATGATTGAGCTTGATGGCAGTGATGACAAAAGCAGTCTCGGAGCCAACGCCATTTTGGGCGTGTCTCTGGCAGTAGCAAAAGCTGCAGCTGACGTTACCGGCCTGCCACTTTACCGTTATGTTGGTGGGGCAACTTCGTGTCTTTTACCAGTGCCGATGATTAATATTATCAATGGCGGTGAACACGCTGATAATCTGATTGATATTCAGGAATTCATGATCATGCCGGTTGGTGCGCCCAACTTCAAGGAAGGTGTGAGAATGTCGGCAGAAGTATTTCATACATTGAAGAAAAAGCTGAGTACGGCGGGACACAATACCAACGTGGGTGATGAGGGCGGGTTTGCTCCCGGCCTGTCATCGACCACTCATGCTCTCGATTTCATCATTATGTCGATTGAAAGCGCAGGCTACAAACCTGGCGAAGATTTTTACCTGGCACTAGATAGCGCTTCTTCGGAGTTCTACAAGGATGGCGTTTACAACCTGATTGGCGAAAACAAAAAACTCGGCGTCGACGAGATGATCAAATTTTACGAAGATCTTGTCAGCAGATACCCGATTATTTCGATTGAAGACGGCATGGATCAGGATGACTGGGACGGCTGGCAGGCCCTGACGCAAGCTCTGGGGGGCAAAGTACAGCTGGTTGGCGATGATCTTTTTGTCACCAACCGCACAAAACTTGAAGAAGGCATTGCCAAGGGCGTGGCTAATTCAATGCTGGTCAAGGTCAATCAAATTGGCACTTTGAGTGAAACTCTTGATGCGGTCAGTTGCGCTCACAGGTCGAGCTATACGGTGGTTATGTCGCATCGCTCGGGCGAAACCGAAGATACCACCATCGCTGATTTGGCAGTGGCCACCAATTGTGGACAGATAAAAACCGGTTCACTGGCGCGGTCCGACAGATTGGCTAAATATAACCAGCTTATGCGGATTGAGGAAGAGTTGGGATCTTCGGCAAGCTATGCCGGAAATTCTGTTTTACGCTGAAATATTGCGAGGACACCCCTGCCTGCATTTAAGCTTTCTTAGCAAAGTTCATCTAGGCTCACGTTCTATCAAAGAACAGTGGGTTTTTTAAGGTGCATATCATTACATCAGCTATTCCCTGGCGGCGTATTGGGTTTGCGGCTCTGAATGTCTGCCTTATGGCTTATTTTGGCTATAATGTGATTGTCGGGGATCGTGGCTTGCTGTCTAAATGGCGACTGGCTGACGAAGTTGCACAGCTTGAACAGAAATTCGACGGCCTCAAACAGCGCCGGGCAGCGCTTGAGCAAAAAGTATCCCTGGTGCGCCCAGAAAGTCTTGACCCTGATATGCTGGATGAGCGCGCTCGTATTATTTTGAACATGGCCCATCCAAATGATATCACCATATTGCGCCCGACAAGGCTTACTTCTGATTGAGTTTTCAATGTTTTTAATTAACTGAAACTCGGTTAATACATAATTTTTTACATGTTTTCAATTCGTTAGCCTGGTTTACCCAGCGCTATATATGGTGGCTTTATGGGTTCAATTAAGATAAGCTGCTACCACGGTTCTGCTTGCGCTTTGAATGCATCGGGATCGAAGTTGATTTTCCCAGGGGGTCTTTTCATGGCAACAAGCCGTAAAGCATCTGCGACAAAGTCCAGATCATCGACAAAATCAAAAGTGGCGACAAAAAAGTCGAAGGCCAGAACTGCAAATATTTTCACACCCGAGCAAGACATCAAAGCGTATCGCGAGATGCTGATGATCCGGCGCTTTGAAGAAAAGGCCGGACAGATGTACGGCATGGGTCTGATTGGCGGGTTCTGCCATTTATATATTGGCCAGGAAGCGGTGGTGATTGGCATCGTCATGGCGATCAATCATGGCGACCAGTTCATCACATCTTATCGCGATCATGGTCATATGCTGGCCCTTGGTATGGACCCCAAGGGGGTGATGGCTGAATTGACCGGCAGGGGCGGCGGCTATTCCAAGGGCAAGGGCGGATCCATGCATATGTTCAGCCGCGAGAAAAACTTCTATGGCGGCCATGGCATAGTTGCAGCCCAGGTGCCGATTGGTACCGGCCTGGCTTTTTCCAACAAGTACCAGGAAAATGGTGCTGTGTCGGTTACGTTTTATGGCGATGGCGCGTCAAACCAGGGCCAGATATACGAAAGCTTCAATATGGCCAAGTTGTGGGACCTGCCTGTGCTTTATGTGGTTGAAAACAATCAGTACGCCATGGGAACCAGCATCGCCCGGGCATCCTCCAATATGGACCTGTCGCAACGCGGCGCGAGTTTCGGCATACCCGGTGAAAAGGTTGATGGCATGAATGTGTGTGCTGTCAATGAGGCCAGTGAACGGGCGCTGGAATATTGCCGCAGCGGCAAGGGGCCGTATATTCTGGAAATGATGACCTACAGATACCGTGGTCATTCGATGTCGGATCCGGCAAAATATCGCTCCAAGGAAGAAGTGCAGAAGATGCGCGCAGAACATGACCCGATTGAACAGGTAAGAGCCCGGCTGTTAAGTTCGAAAACCAGCTCTGAAGCCGATTTAAAAGAGATCGACAAGAAAATTCGCGCGATTGTGGCTGAAGCAGCCGAATTTGCCCAGTCAGATGCGCTGCCTGATCCATCCGAACTTTATACCGATGTTCTGATTGAACTAGACGCTTAAAAGGGCAGGGGAGAGATAACGATATGCCAATACAAGTTTTAATGCCTGCCCTGTCACCGACCATGGAAGAAGGCAAGCTTTCCAAATGGCTGGTTAAAGTGGGCGATGAGGTGGCCTCTGGCGATGTGATTGCCGAGATTGAAACCGATAAGGCGACCATGGAAATTGAAGCGGTTGATGAAGGAAAAATCGGTCGTATTTTTATTGAAGAAGGCACCGACAATGTTACCATCAACACGCCTATCGCCGTTATCCTGGCCGATGGTGAGGATGAAAGCTCAATCGACAATATGGCCACAAGTGGCGCACCCACAGTGGCTGAAACACCAACGGCGGCGATAGAACCGGCTGTTACGGAAGCGCCTGTTAACGTTATGCCCGTTGAAGCTGATCCCGAAATACCTTCCGGTACCGAAATGGTATCTCTCACTATTCGTGAAGCCTTGCGCGATGCCATGGCTGAGGAAATGCGCCGCGATGAGGCGGTGTTTGTCATGGGCGAGGAAGTGGCCGAATATCAGGGTGCCTACAAGGTGACCCAGGGTCTTCTCGATGAATTTGGCTCAAAACGTGTGGTTGATACACCGATTACCGAACATGGATTTGCCGGACTGGGTGTGGGCGCTGCTTTTGGCGGACTTAAGCCTATCGTCGAGTTCATGACGTTTAACTTTGCCATGCAGGCAATTGATCACATTATCAATTCGGCTGCGAAAACACTTTATATGTCGGGCGGTCAAATGGGCTGCCCGATTGTTTTTCGCGGGCCTAATGGGGCAGCAGCGCGTGTTGCCGCCCAGCACAGCCAGGACTATGCGGCCTGGTATGCCGCTATCCCCGGTCTCAAGGTGGTGGCTCCCTATTCGGCAGCAGATGCCAAGGGGTTGTTGAAAGCGGCGATCCGAGACCCCAATCCGGTTATCTTCCTCGAACACGAGATGTTATACGGCCATTCGTTTGATGTGCCTGTGCTTGATGATTTTATTATTCCGCTTGGCAGCGCCAAAATATTGCGCGAAGGCGCTGATGTTACTCTGGTGTCTTATTCAAATGGATTGACCTATACGCTCGGGGCCGCTGATGAACTCAGTAGCGAAGGCATCAATGCCGAAGTTATCGATTTAAGATCAATACGCCCGCTCGATATTGCAACGATTATTGCGTCGGTAAAAAAGACCGGACGCATTGTCACCATAGAGGAAGGCTGGGCCACGTGTGGCATCGGCGCTGAAATATCCGCCCGCGTCGTCTCGGACGCCTTTGACTATCTTGATGCGCCGCCGACAAGAATATCGAGCGAAGATGTGCCGATGCCTTATGCAGCCAATCTTGAAAAACTGGCCCTGCCGAGTGTTGAGGAAATTGTCGTAGCCGCCAAAGCGGTTTGTTACGCTTAATAAGGAGAAGTGCCGATGCCTATACCTATTATCATGCCAGCACTTTCGCCGACAATGGAAACCGGCACGTTGTCAAAATGGCTGGTTAAAGAAGGTGATACGATCACTTCAGGTGATGTATTGGCTGAAATAGAGACCGACAAGGCGACGATGGAGGTCGAGTCCATTGACGAAGGCCGTATTGCTAAAATCCTCGTGGCAGAAGGTTCTGAAGAAGTCCCGGTTAACCAGATGATTGCAGTGCTGCTTGAAGATGGCGAAGATGAAAGCGCACTTGAAGGATTTGGCGTCGGTGGTGCTGGTGGGGGTCCAGAAACGGCAAAGGCTGTTGCGCCCGAACCCGCCCCCGCAAACGTTCCGGAGGCGCAACAAACCGCTCCGGCAACACCAGCTCGAAGTTCAGCTAAAGTATTTGCCAGTCCGCTGGCCAAACGTCTGGCGCAGCAAAACAATCTGGATCTGGCCAAAATCAGCGGCAGCGGTCCCAACGGTCGTATTGTCAAACGTGATATTGAAGCTGCTGTGGCTAGTGGCGGTGCGACGATCAGCGCTGCCCCCGCACCGAGTGCTGTAGCCCTTGCAGCTGGGCCATCGGATCAGGCTATCCTGGCACTGTACGAAGAGGGTACTTACGACATTGTCCCCCATGATGGCATGCGCAAGATCATTGCCCAGCGTTTGCAGGAATCGAAACAAACGGTACCGCATTTTTACCTCACGCTGGATTGTGAACTTGATGCTCTGTTGGCGGTACGCAAGCGCATGAATGATCGCTCCCCCAAAGACGGCCCCGGAGCCTATAAAATCTCGGTCAATGACTTCATCATCAAAGCCATGGCACAAGCGCTGCAACGCATCCCCGCAGCCAATGCCACCTGGACCGAAGCTGGTATGTTGTTGCATAAACATTCTGACGTCGGTGTTGCTGTTGCCATTGAAGGTGGATTGTTCACCCCTGTCATTCGCAAGGCTGAAACCAAAGGGTTGGCCGAAATTTCGGCAGAAATGAAAGACCTGGCCGGACGCGCTCGCCAACGCAAACTCGCCCCGCATGAATATCAGGGCGGCACCACGGCAATTTCCAATCTCGGCATGTTTGGCATCAGTCATTTCTCTGCCGTAATAAACCCTCCCCAGGCAACAATTCTTGCCGTGGGATCAGGGTCGCCACGCATGGTGGTGAAAGACGGGGCACCGACTGTAGCGACCGTCATGACGGTAACGTTATCATGTGATCACCGTGCTGTTGATGGTGCTCTGGGTGCAAATTTACTGGGTGAATTCAAGGCCTTCATCGAAGAGCCGGGTATGATGCTGGTTTAAGCGAAAGTGAGATACTAATGGCTGATACACAATTTGATCTCATTGTCATCGGTGCCGGTCCCGGTGGTTATGTGGCGGCCATTCGCGCCGCTCAACTGGGCATGAAGGTAGCGGTGATTGAGCGTGAACATCTGGGTGGCATATGTCTCAACTGGGGCTGTATCCCCACCAAGGCGCTGTTGCGCAGCGCTGAAATTTACCACCTTATTCAAAACGCCGAGGAGTTTGGTCTCAAGGTTGAAGGGGTTTCTTTTGATGCCGCCAAGATAGTCAAACGCAGTCGTCAGGTGGCGAAAAAACTTGCCGGTGGTGTTGGTTATTTGCTGAAGAAAAACAAAGTCACCATCATTGATGGCGAAGCCAAATTGAAAGGCAAGGGGCAGGTGTCGGTGGTTAAAGACGGCAAGGCCTTGCCCGATGTGACGGCCAAACACATTATTCTCGCCACCGGCGCGCGCGCGCGTTCGCTGCCCGGTCTTGAGCCTGATGGCAAGCTGGTGTGGACCTACAAGGAAGCGATGGTTCCCGAAGCCTTGCCCAAATCCCTGCTGGTGGTGGGTTCCGGTGCTATTGGTATTGAGTTTGCCAGTTTTTATCGCACCATGGGCGTGGACGTCACCGTGGTTGAGGTCATGGACCGCGTGTTGCCGGTTGAGGATAAAGAAATTTCAGCCTTTGCGCATAAAGCATTTGAAAAGCAGGGCATGAAAATCCTCACCAGTGCGACCGTGGAAAAGCTGGAGAAATTCAAAACCAATGTAACGGTGACCATCAAGGATAAAAAAGGCAAACAGGAAAAAGTCACGGTTGACCGCGTTATTCTGGCCATTGGTATTACCGGTAATGTGGAAAATATCGGTCTGGAGGAACTGAAAATCAAGGTTGATCGCGGCCACGTGGTGATTGATCAGTGGTGCCATACCAATGTTGCCGGCATCTATGCCATTGGTGACCTTGCCGGGCCGCCATGGCTGGCCCACAAAGCCGGTCATGAAGCAATTATGTGTGTGGAAAAGATTGCCGGACAAAAGAATGTTCATCCCATGGATACGAGCAACATTCCCGGTTGCACCTATTGCCATCCGCAGATCGCCAGCGTTGGTCTCACCGAAGAAAAAGCCAAAGAAGCCGGACACAAGGTGCGCGTAGGGCGCTTTCCTTTCCAGGCCAATGGCAAGGCGATTGCGCTGGGTGAGCCTGAGGGCATGATAAAAACCGTATTTGATGCCAAAACCGGCGAAATGCTCGGCGCCCACATGATTGGTGCAGAGGTTACTGAATTGATACAGGGCTTTGTTATTGCCAAAACCCTCGAAACCACTGAACATGAATTGATGGAAACCGTATTCCCTCACCCCACATTAAGCGAAATGATGCACGAAGCCGTTCTGGATGCCTATGATCGTGTTATTCATTCCTGAGACAGAAAACCATGGTTACAGTTCTCGACATAAATTCTGACACTGATCGGCCGCGCCATCCTGAAAAGGTCAACCGGCCGGAAACACCGTTGTTGCGCAAGCCTGCGTGGATACGGGTGAAAGCGCCGGGGTCACCGGTCTATCAGGAAACCCGCAAAATTGTCCGCGACAATAATCTGGTCACTGTATGTGAAGAAGCCGGATGTCCCAATATTGGTGAATGCTGGACAAAAAAACACGCGACCATGATGATTATGGGTGACACTTGTACGCGGGCGTGTGCCTTTTGCAATGTGCGCACCGGCAAACCGGGACCGCTTGATGGACAAGAGCCGCAAAATGTTGCCAATGCAGTGGCGACGCTCGGGCTTAAACATGTGGTCATTACGTCGGTGGACCGAGATGATCTCGATGATGGTGGTGCGCAACATTTTGCTGAAGTAATCCACGCCATCCGGGAAGTATCGCCCGACACGACGATTGAAGTGCTGACACCGGATTTTTTGCGCAAAGACGGCGCACTGGAGATTGTTGTTGCGGCAAAACCGGATGTGTTCAATCACAACCTTGAAACCGTTCCATCGCTTTATCTCAATGTGCGGCCGGGGGCGCGCTACTTTCATTCCATTAGATTGCTGCAACAGGTCAAGGAAATAGACCCGACGATGTTCACCAAATCCGGCATGATGGTGGGCCTGGGAGAAAACCGTCATGAAGTGTTGCAGGTGATGGATGACATGCGCATTGCTGACGTCGATTTCCTCACAATTGGTCAATATCTGCAACCAACGCGAAAACATCATGCGATTGCCCGCTACGTTGAGCCCGATGAATTTAAGTCATATGAAACAAGTGCATATGCAAAAGGGTTTTTACTGGTTTCCTCAAGCCCGCTGACACGCTCATCGCATCATGCCGGTGAAGATTTCGCCCGTTTGAAGCAGGCCCGACTGGCGTCCAAGCGGCAATAGCTCATGCGAAAAATCAACAGAACCCATGTGGTAGGTCATTCGGCCGATGCCATGTTTGACCTTGTGGCGGATGTGGAAAAATACCCCGAATTCCTGCCGCTATGTGAAGACCTGAGCATACTTTCACGCGCAACCGAGGGAAATAAGGAAATCATCACAGCCAACATGGCGGTGGGCTACAAAACCATTCATGAGGTTTTTTTGAGCCGGGTAACACTTGAGCGCGACCAGCATCGAATACTGGTGGAATATCTTGATGGCCCGATCTCGCACCTGGAAAATCTCTGGGTGTTTGAAGACATCGTCGATGGTTCATCGCGCGTTCATTTTTCACTGGAATATGAGTTTAAAAACCTGGCGCTTCGATTGCTCATGGGGGCGATGTTCGACAAGGCTTTTCGTAAATTTTCTGCAGCATTTGAAAAGCGCGCCGATCAGGTTTACGGCCTGCGGCAATCAGGCCGATAGAGGTTGTGAAATCATATCCTCGATGAGCTCAAAGGCGCGTAACACGGTTTTTTGCCGTATCTCTGTGCGTGAAGCATTGTCAAAAAAGCATTTTTCATGACGCGTATTGCCGGTGCTATCGGCCAAGGCGATATGAACGGTGCCAACGGGTTTATCAGTGCTGCCACCGCCGGGCCCGGCAATGCCGGTTACAGCCACTGCGATATGGGCGGTTGAGTGTTTCACAGCCCCGAGCGCCATGTGCCGGGCAACCAGCTCACTAACAGCGCCCTGTTGCTCGATCAGGTCTGGCTCAACGCCGAGCATGTCGGCTTTTGCCTGATTGGTGTAGGTTACAAAACCGCGATCAAACACATCGGAAGACCCGGGGATGTCGGTCAGGGCTGCGGCGATCAAACCGCCGGTGCAGCTTTCAGCTGTTGCCAGCGTAATTCCAACAGTGCGGCATTGGTCAAGCAACTGTTCTGCGCGATTTACTAAAGATTTTTCCATATATCTGTTATCCAGGTTGACCGCTGCCTGAATTCTCACAGATTTCAAGGTAGCGGCGAACAGTGTCAGCCATGCCATATATAAGAGCATCAGCCGTCAGGCAATGACCTATTGATACTTCTTCGAGATGGGGCAGGGCAGCTAACACCGGTCCCAGGTTTTCCAGCGTGAGGTCGTGTCCGGCATTTAGCCCAAGGCCGGCATCGCGGGCAGCATTGCCGGTGTCTATGACCTGTTGCAGGGCTTGTTCACGAATTTTACTATTCTGTTCGCCGCCATACGGACCGGTGAAAATCTCCACGCGTTCTGTCCCCACTTCAGCTGCCAATGCCGGCAGGTGTGGTTCGGGATCAATGAACAAAGACACCCTTATGCCGGAGGATTGCAGGCGGGCAACAACATCGCTCAAAAACGAATGGTGGCGGGAAATATCCCAACCGTGATCTGATGTTACCTGTCGGATATCATCAGGCACCAGTGTCGCCTGATCGGGTTTGATCGCTTCCACCATTTCAACGAAGCGGGCATCCGGGTTGCCTTCTATATTGAATTCGCGCCCGGGAAATTCCGTGCGGATTAACTGGTTCAGTTCCGGCACGTCAGACCGCCTGATATGGCGTTCATCGGGGCGGGGATGCACGGTGAGCCCGTTGGCACCCGCAGACAGGGCAATGCGGCCGAGACCTGTCAGACTGGGCCACGGCAGATCGCGGCGGTTTCGTAACTGGGCAATGGCGTTGATATTTACGGAAAGTTTGCAGGTCATTCTTTCAACCCCTGTTTTGGCTGGATCATTCCAAGGTAAACCGAAACGGTGGCACGCGCAGCTATACCTTCTGCGCGACCGGTGAAGCCGAGGCCTTCAGTGGTAGTGGCCTTTACACTGATGCGGGCAACATCAGTCTGGGTGATCGCGGCAATTTTATCGCGCATTTGGAGCCTGAGCGGGCCAATTTTTGGCTGTTCGCAGATGATCGTCACATCCATGTTGAGGATTGTACCATTGGCATCAGCGATGAGTTTGCAGGCGTGAGCCAGAAACCTGTCAGATGATTGCCCGCGCCATTGCGGATCGCTGGGGGGAAAGTGTGATCCAATGTCACCTGCGGCAATGGCACCGAGGAGTGCGTCAGTGAGCGCATGCAGGGCGACATCGGCATCAGAATGACCAACCAGGCATTGATCAAAGGGAATGTCGATACCGCATAAAGTCAGGTGGTCTCCGGGGCCGAACTTGTGAACATCAAAACCTTCACCGCTGCGGATGTCGGGTACAGGGAGATCAATCAGCATTGCGGCGCGCTCAATATCTTCTGCGGTGGTAATTTTGAAGTTTTCCGGCGCCCCCGCAACCATCTCAACATCGATGTTAACCCATTCGGCAATTGAGGCATCATCAGTGAAAACATATTCCTTTTCCAAATCTGCTCTTCTGTGGGCATTGAGAATTTCCTCGAATTTAAATCCCTGCGGAGTTTGGGCCCGGAATAATTCACTGCGCTCGACGGTTTGCAGGTTGCAACCAGGCTTAAGGCGTTTGACAGTATCCTCAAGGCCGATCGTTGGCAGCACTGCTTTATGGCTGTCGAGGTTGACAATTATACGTTCTATCACTGCCGGAGTGACAAAAGGCCGGGCGCAATCATGTATCAGGACTTTGTCCGGGGGCGTGGCTGATAGGTGCTTTAGCCCCATAAATACTGATTTCTGCCGGGTCTTGCCGCCGGTACACCAGGCAACTTCACCGCTGATACCCTCAAGACTTTGATTGAACAGATCTTCCTGGTCTTTGCCGATAACCACCAGTATCTGATCAATCAGGGGATGGCTGGCGAATTTCTCAAGCGTCAGGGCGATGATGGTCTTGCCACCTATCCTTGAGTATTGCTTGGGCACGCTTTGGCCCGCACGCCGACCGTTTCCGGCCGCAACAATTAAGGCTGTTGTGGTCATCGCTTGTTTTCAGCTCCTGATTGGCACCGGGTTGGAGAGTGCAATTTTCATTAATATTATTCCAGAGACTAATTGCATCTATTTGTATATATCTATAATTTGCCTAAAAAAAAGCCATTTAACCGGATTGCTTAAATAATGTGCATCAATATTGGTCCCTTGCGTCTTGAGAATAGAGTTTTGCTGGCGCCAATGTCGGGAATTACCGATGAGCCTTTTCGCAAAATTGTCCATGAATTTGGTGCCGGGCTTGTGGTTTCCGAGATGATTGCCAGTGAACGGCTGGCAGGGTTGCATCCCGAAATGGTGCAAAAAGCCTCCGGCAGCGGAAATATCACGCCATTTGCCATGCAACTGGCTGGTCGTGAGGCGCGCTGGATGGCGCTGGGGGCAAAAGTCGCCGAGTACATGGGCGCTCAGATTATTGATATCAATATGGGATGCCCGGCGCGCAAGGTCACTCACGGCCTGTCGGGCTCGGCATTGATGCGCAATCTCGATCATGCTTTGGAACTGATTGAGGCAACTGTTTCGGCGGTGAGCGTGCCGGTGACGCTGAAAATGCGACTTGGCTGGGATCATGAAAATCTCAATGCAGCGGCACTTGCCAAAAGAGCGGAACAGGCCGGTGTGCAAATGATCACGGTTCATGGCCGCACCCGGTGTCAATTTTTCAAGGGTACGGCAGATTGGGCGGCCGTCGCCCCGGTGGCGCAGGCGGTCTCCATACCCGTAATTGTCAATGGTGACATCTGCTATCTCAACGATGCCCGACAGGCACTTGCTCAATCCGGTGCCGACGGTGTTATGGTTGGAAGGGCCGCCCAGGGCCAGCCATGGATGCCGGGTCAAATTGCCAGGGCTCTCGATGGCAAGCCGTCACCAACAACGGCAGACATGAGACCTCCCGCTTTTCATGTTCAACGTGAAATCATTCAGGAGCACTTTGAAAGCGTCCTTTCCCACTATGATGTTAATCTGGGTATTCTTTGTTTTCGCAAACACTTAAGTTCATATATTGATGTTTTAGTTAAAAAAATTCCAAAGGAATTTGAGGCTGCAATTATGGTCAGGCGGCGAGATATTGTTACCTCGCGCGACCCCGTAAAAATCCTGCACGCAATCACCAGTCTGTTTGATGCGGTTGAAGAAAAGGTAGCGGCCTGATGGTTGGTCCGGTTTCACCAGAATTGAAAAACCCTGAGGAGCGTGTGGAACCGGGTCCAGACGCCAGCCTGATTTTGAAATCTTTGCCGCACCCGGTTCTGGTGATCAAAGACGATGGCATTGCCTCTTATGTTAATGATGCAGCAGAAGTTTTTTTGGCGTCGGTGCTTCGGTTTTAACCCGCCATGTGCTGCGGGAGTTTGTGCCTTTCAGCAGTCCACTGCTGTTATTGATTGAGCAGGCCAGAGAAAATCGGCCAGCTTTAGCGAATACGGAATTAATCTTGGTACGCCACGTAATGGGGATAACCGTTTGGTAGATGTCCAGGTGTCCTTGATGGCGCGAGGGCAAAAAGGCGTTCTGGTGATGTTTCAGGAAC
>JAJRTY010000107.1 GCA_024278055.1 Alphaproteobacteria bacterium
CCACCTTTTATCGGCGTGGAAACAACCTTAAGCTCAATTGCCTGAAGCACAGCCTCTGGTATTTGTGGAACGCTCGAAAGGTCATCATTTAGTGGGTCCCAGGTGTAGAGCCTGCCGGTTTTGGGGTGGATTGATCCAGGTGCCACAACCTGTCGGCCATAGGTCTTGAATTCAACACCTGGGAAACCTGTCAACTTCTCAGCAATTGGCGCGTCAATCGGCTTTTGGAGATAATAATGCGCACCACCTCCGCCGGTTATTGCCTGGGGCCACGTCTCAGGGCTCAGCCCAAACTGCAATACAAATTCTGAGAACGGGTCCGTATCCTGCCAGGCATCTTCGAAATTTCTTGGATCAACATCAATCACAAGTTCAGTTGCGCGAAGACGCACGCCAACATTGCTACCTCGTTCCATATGCTCCACAGCGTGTATGTTCTTATATGGTCTCGTCAGCCATCTTTTATCCTGTGGTCGCTTGTCATTATGGAGCAGGGGAATGAGCTCGTAGTCAGCATCAATCAATGGCTTGAGCAGGGAGGGCGCAGTTTTAGCTTGCCACATGGGACACCTCCCCACGCACGAAGGCATCCAGATCATTGACGTGGTAGCGGACCAGTCTCTTGTTCAGAATGTGATAGCGGGGACCCTGACCCTGACAGCGCCAGATTGCCAGTGACTTGGGCGAGTTGCCCAGATAGGTGGCGGCTTCTTCTGTGTTGAGCCAAGGTGAAGTGAGGGGTGATAGTTCAGGATTAGTATGCATTTAGGCATCCTCCGGCAGCCACCACATTCCTGTGGCGGGCAGGTAAAACGCCTAACTTCGCTTTTCTCCTCGTGGATGCCCATTGCCGGTCGGCGTCGATATCCGGTGGACCCATAGGCACAAGTTTGCGCCTGTCTGGATAGTATTTGATCCTGTGTGCCCGGATAAACCATTACTTCTCATGATGGAGATATTTCCTCTTGACGGCCTTAAAAACATAGATTTCCAGCGCCTTAGCGTGGGGACGCAGGTGTTCCACCAGATGCTCAGGGTGCATATATCCCCCCGTAGCGCCGGGAAGCTTGTGGCCAAGCAGAAGCGCAGACTCAGCATATGGCACGCCTGAGGCAATCAACATTGTTCTGGCGAGGTGGCGATATTCATGGGGACTGGGTAGTCCCTTCTCGCGCGGTTGCACAATATGACCTGATCGGCTGGTCATGGACGGCCACAACCAACGACTGCGAAAGGGCTCATCTTCCAGCAGGCGCTCTTTCAGCATTTGAGTGAGGTAGGGACCTGCCGGAAACAACAGCTCACCGTGGGTCTTCATGTGACGGAAATTGATAATGCAGCTCTTCACATCAATGTCTTTGGTTTCCATGGATAGCAGTGAGGTTTTGCGCGCACCGGTTAACATCATGGCCCTGTGCAGATCACGGCGAATGGGATTGAGTGTAGAGGTCTTCTCCCACCAGGAAGCCAAATCAATTGGTGCAACCTTCCGTGATTTTGGTGCCGGGAAGCGGACAGCCTCAACCGGGTTTGACCCAAGCGTTTCATCCAGCCGCCTTGCGGTGTTGATGACGGCGCGCATTGTGCGCATGGCGCTTGAGGCCACGGTCTGCCCGTTCGTGGTCCTGACGCGTTCATAAATGTCTCGGACGTCATTACGACTGATATCGGCAATAGCCCGTTGCCGAAGAGGCTTCAGGTAATGCTCAATATGATAGGCGTAGTCTTTGAGTGTTGTGGGGCGTAGCTCACGCTCACCAATATGGGCTTCATAGGCTTGGGTGAGGGTTATGCCGGATTCTTCCGGCCTTGATGTGGGATCAACACCTGATTGTATTGTTGCCATCAACTGGCGGGCGCGGCGCCTTGCCTCGCGCAAACCAATACGGTCAACCCGTTCCACTTTCACCCGAACCGTTCTAATATGTCGGCCATTGCGCCGGACATCACCCTGAACTGCATAGGTCCTGGTGGTCTGGTGGCAGATCACCATAAGGCCCTTGACCTGATGGTCACGATGAATGCCACTGCCCAAAGGCAGGTTCCTTATCCTTGCTTCTGTGAGATTGATGACAGCCATGCCAGCATGCTCCTTCCAAATACCGTGTCAGACACCGAAAGCGCACAGCCTTTGCCAGGCAAGAACAGGCGCTATCAGGTTGATAATGTCGTGTATTTAGAGGGTCGCGAACCCTGATTAGGCTATATATGGTCTGTCAGGTGCAGGGCAGCCGAGTTAGGAATCTTGTGCTCTATCCTACTGAGCTACGGGACCTTGATTGTGGTTTACCAGAGTGGTGCGGGTGAGGCTATCTCAAACTGGGGCGCTTGTGAATTCAGCGCTTAATCAATTTTTCTTTTGTGGAACTGTTCTGTGGAATTTACGTGAGGCAGGGGGGTGTCGGGCACGGGGACATTGAGAAATTTGCACAATGGCGCCCAGCCTTCAGCGACCTCGTAGACCAGCAGGCGGTCGGGGTCGATTAACGAAATGACCTGCTGGTTGTGAGTACGATAAATACTCAAGGCATGATCCCGATTTTGTGCCTGACCACCAAAGACCTGTTCGAGAACGATTTCGTGCGCCATGTCCAGCCGGTTGCGGCGAAGTCCCGGCTCCTGAAGATGGTGGTCGCGCATTACCGGGAAAATGGTTTTGTAAAAACTGTTGAGCCAGCTTTCCTCGGGCCGGATTGTATGCACCACCCTGGCTTGTGGGTAACAGCTGGTAATTTCACGCCAGAAGCGTGCGGACGGCCAGTCGACGCAAGAATTATAATCAGCGAATACCTCATCCCAATCGGGCAGGTTTCCTGTGGCCGCTGCCTGCCAGAAGGGTAGCTGATCAGGATTGTCACGGACCTCAAACATGTGATGGCAAGGGCCAAACCCGAGTTGCTCCAATGCCAGCTTGAGGGAATTGGTGCCGGTTCTGCCAAATCCGGTGCCAATTACTTTCAAGGCCATAGGGTGATCTTTCCGAATTGAAATTTCATATACGCATCAGCCGGATTTCAGATAAGGGCTTTGTTGTTTGATACTAATTTAATTACAACACCCTTCATTGTGATAGGACCCACGCTCCTTGCGGCGGTTGCCCAGCCCCTGGATAACGCCGAAAATTCCTCCGATTACGGCAGCAGAAGTGGTGGGGTTATGCTGTTGTTGCGGTGGTGTTTGCGGTCGAGCCTGGGTCTGGCGAACAATGCAGCGATAACGACCGCTTTTAAAGATTTTTACATTGATAAGCCGTCTGCCATGCTGCCTGCGACACTGAGCCCAGGCCTGCCGTGAGCGCTCCTTGCGTGTGAAAACGCAACTATAAGTTCCGTTGGCTCTGATCCGGCCAGCGACCGATCCTCGCCCTTTGTTCGCCCGGCACCAGGCGTTGGCGCGCGATTTTGCTTCTGCCCGCTCCCTTTGCAGGCGCCGGTTGGCACACTCCCTGGCGGCGGCATCCAAACGGCTAAGGATAGTGCGCGCGCTGCTTTGGCGCGAGACGGCAAATCTGCCGCGCAGGCGGTTAATCTCATTTTCATTGCAGCTGTTGATGGCCGGTTGTGCTCTGCGCTCATCATCAAGTGCCTGGCCAATAGTCTGCAGACCGCCAGAGATACGTTAAAGCAGATTGCCGCAACTTCGTGGAGGCCATCTGTTTACTTCATCGCGAGCTTCCAGCAGAAGTTGCTGGGATTGCGTGCTGTTGCCTTGATAATAATGCTGCAGGGCACGGTTGATTTTGGTCTGGGCCTGAGCACAGGCGGCAACCACAGCATTGGCCTGATTCAGGATGTCTGCGTTTGATGGGCCCGAACCCGGTTCTGCACCTTGATCACCAGGTGGCGGATTACCGCCCTGATTGCCCGGTGGCGGGCTCTGGTTTCCTTGATCGGGCGCAATACCAAGACGCGTATCACGTACATTCAAAGTTTCGAAAATCTGATCCCTGAAACGCTGCTCAGCGGCAAGTTCTTCGGGTGTCTTGTCGACGGTTCTTGGAACGTCTTCCGGAGAGTTCATAACCAGTTTTTGCCTGGTGCCCACCGTTGACAGATTTACAGTGCCAATGACATTTCCGGTGGCTTTCTGCAGCAGGAAATACTCCCCGGTTTTGCCGTCACGTTCCGACAGAATTGCAAATGAGGTGGTGTCGCCCACGGTTATCCAGGGAAGGGTGCCGCGAATGCCGATCTGGGCAACACGTGTGTCAATTATCATATTTCCGGTGGGGGCGATCTTGCCGGCGAGGAATACAAATGTTCCCTGAACCAATTCGATAGCCATGTTGTTACCCGAACCTTGAGGACTGTACACCAGATCATTGATTACCATTTTCGCATTGGCGGCGAGGGAAAATACGGTTTGATCAAGAAAGGTAATCCCCAAAGTGGATGCTTGTCCGGTTTGAACGCTGTCACCTGAAAGAATTGGATCGCCTACGCGCAGGTTTAAATTACTGTTGCCCCGGGTTGCTGTTGCTGTGCCGCGCAATGTTTCCACCTGACCGATGGCCTGCGCCTGCGCCTGCGCTGTGTTGACAATTGATAGTGCGATTAAAATCAACAACGCATGGATGAATGGCCAGACGGTGTTGTTGCCAATAAAAAATGTAAATGCAAAATGCCTGTTCCGCACATTTGTTCTGGAGTTTTGGGCATGCAAAAAAATACTACGGCGCCCAAAATCCAGGTGCTGCGGAGAGATACATCTCATCGCGATATATCCTTGAATTTTTTCTTTTTAACGGCGAGGATGCTGCCGCCATCGAGCGAATAATGGCAATAAAACTTGCTCTTCTTAACAACAACACTTCGCAGATTTTTACCGTAGCGACGGCGGCAATAACTATTGGCGATGGCCCGCGCCTGTGCCCGGGGAGGCCTTTTGGGATAGTTTTTTGAACGCGGCCTTCTTGTCGCAGCGGGCGGTGGCCTTCTGCGTTTGGTTATTGTGGGCCGGGGTTTGGTAATGGGCCTGCGGACTGCCGGTTGTGGCGGAGCTGCAATTATCGGCGGTGGTTCAATAGCTTGAGCCTGAACACAAAAAGTGCCGTCGCTGGAGATTTCAAAAGGAGGACGACACAGGCAAATGGAAGCGGTGCCGCCAAAATCCGGTGCGGCAACTCCCTGGGGACCAAGCCTTTGCCGGCATATGTCATCGGTGACATTGGTTTCTTCAGGTTTGAAGATGGGCATTTCAACAGGCGGCGGCGGTGGTGGTGCGGGCGGCAGGGTTGGTGCCGCAGGTGCTGTCTGGGCCGGTTCGAGGGGTTGAGATGGCTGGAAGGGTTGGGATGGTTCAATCAGTTGGGAAGATTCAGGTGACTCACCCTGGACCGGCTCCAGGGGGGTGTTCTCAATCTGGTCAACGGTCCTTGTTGCGGGGGCATTTGTCAGCTTTTTTATGCGGATACGCGCCAGGGGAGCGAATTCTCCCTGCGGATAAACATCGAGGTAGGCTTGTAACTCCGAAGGGTCCTGTGAGTTTTTGACGGTTTGCCAAAACTCGATTTCAGCCTGACTGGATTGGGCAAAAGTTTGATTGACCGGCAGGACAAATGCCAGCGCAAGGAGCATGATTACCAGGAAATTACCCCGCAGTTTGCACGAAGGTGCTCTGGGGTGGGCTAAAAGAGATTTTGGCGAGTTGTTCATATATTTTCCACCAGGAATGATCCAAGGACGAGAAAGTTTAACTGATCAAGCAGCATTGCACAAATACCGATTGCATGGGTGTGTAAATTATGCATAATTATGGAAATTAAACAGTTAATAGTGCTATATGCAAGAATTCAACACATCGTTTGTGCTTGCAGCAGATCTCATTTTCTCGGCGAAGCCGGAATTGCTGGAGATTGTGTTGCTGTCATTACGGATAACGTTAAGTGCGGTTGTCATTGCCTGCGCCATCGGCTTTCCGCTTGGTGCCCTGCTGGCAGTTGTCCGCTTTCCCGGTCGTGGCGCTCTGGTATTGCTGTTCAACACATTAATGGGACTGCCGCCGGTGGTTGTTGGTCTTCTGGTCTATATGATGTTGTCAAATGCCGGGCCTTTGGGGTTTTTGCAGCTTCTGTATACGCCTGCGGCCATGATTATTGCCCAGGCAATATTGATTACACCTCTCATTATTGCCTTGACGTGTCAGGTTATTGGCACAGTTTTTCTCGAATATGAAGAGCAGTTCAAGGCCCTGGTGGTGCCGTCAAAAACTGCTGCGGCGGCCTTGTTGTGGGATGCGCGCTATGGGCTCATGACCACAGCCCTGGCCGGGTTTGGTCGCGCGGTTGCAGAAGTTGGTGCGGTAATTATTGTTGGCGGCAATATCGCCCATGTCACCCGGGTGATGACGACAGCAATTGCGCTTGAAACTTCAAAGGGAGAGCTGGCTTTGGCTTTGGCCCTCGGCTTTGTGCTTTTGTGCCTGGCCATGGGCGTCAATGCCTGTGTTCTGGCGGTGCGCGCCTTTGGTGAAAAGAGGGCATATGTGTGAAGGGCTGTTGCCGCTGAAAACCCGGGGCTTGTGTTTTGAGGTGCGCGGGAAGCAGATTATCGACCATATTGATCCGACTGTCAGCGGCAATGATATTACGGTTATTCTGGGCCCTAATGGTGCCGGTAAAAGTGTTCTGTTACGCCTGCTTCACGGATTACTTGAACCCAGTGCAGGGCAGATTGAATGGGGCGGGTGCCGTATTGATGAGGGCTTGCGCAAGCGTCAGGCGCTGGTGTTTCAGCGTCCGGTGATGATGCGGCGCTCTGTTGCAGAAAATATCAGGTTTGTATTGTCCTTGCGTGAGTTTTCAGACCGGCACGAGCGGCTTGAAAAAGCCCTTGATCTGGCCGGGCTCACGGCACAGGCCAATCAGCCCGCCCCACGTCTTTCCGGCGGAGAACAACAACGACTTGCCATTGCCCAGGCGATGGTACGTGATCCTGAGGTTGTGATTTTGGATGAGCCCAGTTCAAATCTTGATCCCGTAGCCACCATGGCGATTGAGCGGTTGATTGAAGTTGCGCGCGGCGAGGGTAAAAAAATTATTCTGGTAACGCACGATCTGAGCCAGGCAAAACGGGTTGGGGATGAAATAATTTTCATGCACAACGGCAGGATTGTCGAGCAAGGCACCTGCGCGGGCTTTTTTTCCAATCCAAAGACCCCGGAAGGCCGGGCCTATCTGGATGGCGCACTGTTGCTTTGAAGTATAAAATGAAAAGGAAAATATGATGGTTCGTACAATTTTTCTGACTGTGATTTTGATGCTGTCAATACTCCCGTCTGCCGTTCACGCGCAGGAGAAATTCATCATTGTTCAATCGACAACCTCGACGCAGAATTCCGGGCTGTTCGATTATATTCTGCCAAAATTCACCGCCAAAACCGGTATTGAGGTGCGGGTGGTGGCGGTTGGCACCGGGCAGGCAATTAAAAACGCCAGAAATGGTGATGGCGATGTTCTGCTGGTCCACGCCAAACCGGCTGAAGAAAAGTTCGTTGCCGAAGGCTGGGGCGTCAAACGCTATGATGTCATGTATAATGACTTCATTATTGTTGGTCCGCCAAATGACCCTGCCGGGATATCAGGCCTGAAAGATGCTGTCGTTGCGTTAAAGAAAATAGCTGCTTCCAAAAGCGCTTTTGCATCTCGCGGAGACGATTCCGGTACCAACAAAAAAGAAAAAAGTCTGTGGAAGGCAGCCAATATTGACGCAGAAAAAGACAGTGGCAAATGGTATCGTGAACTGGGTTCGGGCATGGGTGCCACCTTGAATACCGGCGTTGGCATGAGGGCATATGTAATGAGTGACCGGGCCACCTGGACAAAATTCGCCAACAAGGGCGATTACAAGATCATGGTCGAGGGCGATGACAGATTGTTCAATCAGTATGGCGTCATGCTGGTGTCTGGTAAAAAGCACCCGCGGGTAAAATCACACCTTGGCCAGCAGTTTATCGATTGGCTGGTCGGGCGCGCGGGGCAGGCGGCAATAGGGAGTTACAAATTAAACGGCAAGCAGCTGTTTACGCCTAATGCCGGGTAGTTATTTATCTGCCATTAAAATGCACATGGCCGAGATTGGGAATATTATATCCTCCCAATTCGGCGGCCCGGGTGCGAAAGGGTTTTTGCGCGCAAAAGGACAGCAGCTTCTGCATTGGCGGCTCAAACCAGAAATGCCGGTCTACCAGTAAATCAAAACGTTCTTTTATGAGTGGAACAAAATCGAGCTGATATTGTCTGGCCAGCGCTTCGAGGCCAAAAGCTGCATCAGCTTTGCCTTCCTGCACGGCCTGGGCGGCATAGGTTTCACCACGAACTGCGGGAATTAACTCCAGTTGATCAGGTTTCATACCGGATGTTGCCAGCAGGTGGTTGAACAGCTGTTGAGAGCCTGCTTCTGCCTGTCGCGGCACAAAGCGTTTGTTGTTGAGCGCGGTGATGTCTTTAAATTCATCGCGGGCGCCGGGTGAGACAAGCAATCCGCGATTGCGCCAGGCCCATTCAACCAGTACGGCTGGTTCATGAGAAAAGCGCTCGGCAATAACGGGAACATTCCACTGGTTTGAAACTGCATCGTGAATGTGCAGCCCGGTGGCAATGCCCTCATGGTTTTGATAGCGCTCCAATCCATCAAAACTACTGTCAAAAAAACTCGCCAGACCTGAACGCGATTCCATTAATGCCCATTCCAGCAACGGATCATGACTGCCGAGGAAAATGTTGGCGCGTTGTTTGGGTGCAGTGATGGGGAGACTGGAACTATTGTCGGCCAGCCAGGCATCTATATGGGTGCGGGCAAACAGCAATTTACCGGTAGCGCGCGAACATGGCACCTTGCCGCTGGCGGCCAGATCATAGACCTTGCGTTCCTTGATACGCAATAATTCGGCTAGTTCTCTGGTGGTGAGATACTCACTTTGCGGGGCCACTTGATTTCCAGTTCAGGCGTTTTGGTGATAGAGTATAAAGGTCTAAGAATAACGATAAAAAAAACGTGGAGGCAAGCAATGACTGCAAACATCAACGCAACTGTGGCTGATTACACTCGCGACGGCTTTGTTTTTCCAATTACCATCATGTCGGAGGCCAAAGCGCGAGAATATCGCAATCAGCTCGAAACGCTTGAAGCCAAAGACAGTTTGGAATATCCGGTTAAACGGTGTCTGCGCCGGTATCCAAACCTGGTGTTGCCGTTTGTCGATGAAATTTCGCGACGACCGGAGATTACGGATATTGTGGCTGAAATTCTGGGGCCGGACCTGCTGGTTCTCGATGCCCCGTTTTTTATCAAGGAGGCAAATACCCCAAACTTTGTTTCCTGGCATCAGGATCTGCATTATTGGGGGCTTGAGGGCGAACAGGAAGTAACCGCGTGGGTGGCGCTGTCGCCGGCAACGGCGCAAAGCGGATGTATGAAGTTTGTTGCCGGCTCTCACACAACACAGCTTGAACATCGCGATACATTTGAAGAAGAAAATCTGTTGTCGCGTGGACAGGAAATTGCCGTTGAGGTCGATGAGAGCGATGCGGTTGACGGTGTACTCAAAGCCGGGCAGATGTCATTGCATCATGGCCGCGTGATCCACGGCTCCAACCCAAATATTACCAACGACAGGCGCATCGGTATTGCTATCCGCTATATCTCAACCAGAACGAGCCAGGCACCAGGTGGCAATATGGCGGCAATGCTGGTGCGCGGTGAGGACAGGTTCGGGCATTTCAGGTCATGCCGGCGCCCTGCCGGGGTCATGATGCCAGCTGATCTTATATACTGGGATGAAATTGCAAATGCCCGCAATTCGGTCATGATGGGGACTTCCTGACCGGGTGTTTGATCCATTTAAAACTCAATTCCCGATTGCGCCTTAACGCCCGAGCGGAAGGGGTGTTTTATCATGGTCATTTCGGTGACCAGATCGGCGATCTCGATCAATTCATCCTTGGCATTGCGCCCGGTGATAATGACGTGTGTGTCTTCGGGCTTGTTGGTCAAGGTCTCGATAATTTCATCGAGTGGCAGAGAATCATAACGCAGAACGATATTGAGTTCATCCAGCAGCACCATTTTATATTGCGGATCCTGTATGCACTCTTTGGCCTTTTCCCAGGCAGCACGTGCGGCTTCGAGATCACGCTGGCGATCTTGCGTTTCCCAGGTAAAGCCCTGTCCCATAGTGAAGACATGGGCCTGATCTTTGAAGTTATCGAGTATAACACGCTCGCCGGTTTCCCATTTGCCTTTGACAAACTGGATGATGGCAACTTTTTCGCCATGGCCGAGCATGCGAAACACCATGCCGAAGGCCGCGGTTGATTTACCCTTGCCCTTGCCGGTGTGAACAATGAGCAGGCCTTTTTCGATGGTTTTCGTTGCCAGGATTTTATCGCGGGCAATTTTTTTCTTGGCCATCTTCTGATTGTGGCGCCGGTTGCGTTCTTCATCGCTCAAATGAGCGTATTTGTCTGGTTTGGTCATTGGGCAAGAACCTCTTCAAGTTTAAATTTGGCACTGTTTGACTTTGGTGACCACAAGTTTCTTTCCACTGCTTCAACAAGCTTGTTGGCGATGTCCTTTAAAGCATGGGGGTTGGCGTCTTCAATAAAGTTGCGCACGTCATCATCCTTTATAAAGGCATCGTAGACGGCATCAAAATGATGATCGCGCACGGCCCCGGTGGTGGCGGCAAAGGCAAAGAGATAATCAACCGTGGCGGCAATCTCAAATGCGCCCTTGTAGCCGTGGCGGCGCACGCCGTTAATCCATTTGGGATTGACCACACGCGCGCGTACCACACGGCCTATTTCTTCTTCCAGCGCCCGGATGACCGGGCGTTCGGGCCGGGAATGATCATTGTGATAAATCGCCGGTCTTGCGCCTGTCAGATGTTCAACGGCGGCACTCATGCCACCTTCAAACTGGTAGTAATCATCTGAATCAAGCAGGTCATGTTCACGGTTGTCCTGATTGTGAACAACAGCATCCACACGAGCCAGACGTTTGGCGAAGAACTCGGATTCGGGTTTTCCTTCCGCGCCCGAGCCATAGGCATAGCCGCCCCAGACAAGATAGGCTTTCGCCAGATCATCGGCTGAATTCCAGCCCTTTTCATCAATGAGTGCTTGCAGGCCGGCACCATAAGCGCCGGGTTTTGAGCCAAAAATGCGATAGCCTGCGCGTGATGCTGCGGTTTTTTCATCGATGCCGCCGGCCACCAGCTCGGCAGTTTCAACGGCCATGCGTGCAGCAATCGGGTTAATGTTCTCGTCTTCATCCAATGCCCCGATAGTGCGGATGGCTGAATCAAACAAATCTATCTGGGCGGGAAATGCATCGCGGAAAAAGCCTGAAATACGCAAAGTCACATCAACGCGTGGCCGGTCCATTTTGGCATTGGGGGTGACTTCAAAACCGATCACCCGGCCTGAAGCCATATCCCATTTTGGTTTTGCCCCGATCAAGGCAAGTGCTTGCGCTATATCATCGCCGCCGGTGCGCATGTTTGAAGTGCCCCAGGCTGACAGGCCGAAGTGGCGCGGCCATTCACCGTGATCCTGGCGGTGGCGCTCGACCAGCAGTTCGGCTGATTTTTCACCCAGGTGCCAGGCTGCCTGGGTGGGGATGGCGCGGCTATCGACGGAATAGAAGTTTTTACCCGTGGGCAGCACATCAACACGCCCGCGCGTGGGCGCGCCCGATGGGCCCGGAGGGATAAAACGGCCATCGAGGCTGTGCAGGATACTGGTGATTTCCTGCGGGCCGCTAGCGATTAAATCCGGTTTTATGTGCGTTTTAATCTCGTCAAGCACGGCTTGTGTCTGAGGCCAGTTATTGAGGCACTCTGTGTTGCTGGACACCAGATTTACTGCCAGCATCTCGAGGCGCTCGACCGTATCGCCACAGGTGCGCCAGGGCGATGATTTGTCCTGAGCATTGAGAATGTCCGGTTTTGCTCCTTCCCATGTTGAGCCAAGGATGCAATCGAGCGGATCAAAATTCTCAAACCCGAAGTCGGATGCCAATGCCCGTATCAAAGATTGATCACCGCCGGTGCCGGCACCTCTGGCAACGCGAGTGAGAGCCACCAGCAGGTCGGTTTGTTGCCTGCCTTGAGGCGACAGACCAAAGATGTGCAATCCGTCCCTGATCTGCATTTCTTTTAATTCACAGAGATAATTGTCAAGCTTTTGCAGGGCAGTGTCCTGCTCGTCCGCCCGGTCAATACCGCAGTCTATGTCCAGACCGGTGGCGCGGGTAAGATCAAGAATTTCCTTGCGCAGGTAGGCAACCCGGCGCGGGTCTAAAAATGCCGCCTCATAATATTCATCCACCAGTGCTTCGAGGTCTTTAAGAGGACCATAGGTTTCGGCGCGGGTCATTGGGGGGGTGAGGTGATCAATAATTACAGCACTTGAGCGCCGCTTGGCTTGTGTTCCTTCACCGGGGTCATTGACGATGAAGGGGTAGATATGGGGTGTTGGTCCCAGGGTGGCTTCAGGAAAACACGATTGCGACAGGCCGACGGCCTTGCCCGGCAACCATTCGAGATTGCCATGCTTGCCGAAGTGAATAATTGCCTGAGCCTTGAAGTGTTGGCGCAGCCACGCGTAGAAGGCGAAATAGCCATGCGGCGGCACCAGATCGGGATCATGATAGGTCTGTTTGGGGTCTATATTATATCCCCGCGCTGGTTGAATGCCGATGACCAAATTGCCAAACCTGGCAATCGCCAGCGCAAACCGGATCCCTTCAATGATAAAGGGATCATCCTCAGGTCTGCCCCATTTATCGGTTACCTGTTGCTGCACGTCTGCAGGCAGATTTGAGAAAAATTCCTTATAGGCTTCAAGCGAAAGTGTCTCGCGTATTTCTCGCGCGTCCGTTACCGCATTGGTGGGGCCGCGCTGGAGATACTCAATCAGTTCGTCGCCGCTTTTGGGCACACCGGTGATTGAATAACCGGCATCCTTCATGGCGCGGACGACTTCAATCACGCCTGCCGGTGTATCAAGGCCAACGCCGTTACCCAGACGGCCATCGCGGTTGGGGTAGTTGGCCAGCACAATTGCGATGCGTTTATCCTTAACCTTGGTGGTGCGCAGCGCGCTCCAGCCTTTGGCTTGCCGGGCAACAAACTCACAGCGATCATCAAGGGTTTTATAGGTGATGATTCCGGTCTGGGTCTGGGCATCAAACTCTGACTGGGACTTGAAGGATATGGCGCGCGACAGGATACGACCATCGAGTTCAGGCAGGACCACGTTCATGGCCAGGTCACGCAGGCCCAACCCGCGCGCACTTGATTGCCATTGCTCCTGATTGCTGCCAGACAGCACTACCTGAAGGACTGGAGTTGCGGTTGCATCGAGAGGTGTTGCTGTCCATTTGCTGCCGGGTTTGGAAACAGCAAAACCGGTGGTATTGAGGACAACATCAGGGGGGCACTCGCTAAACAGGCGGTCGATGGTAGCCGCCGATACTTCATCTTTAAGGCTGGAAATAAAAACCGGTAGCGGGTTGAGGTCCTGGGCTTGCAGAGCCTTTATCAGCGCATCAATGGGTTCGAGACTGCCGCCCTGAATAAGGGCGCGATAAAATGTCAACGCAACCACGGGTGCATCCTTGCACCAGTTTTGCTCAATCTGCTCCATCGTCGATAACAGGGTTTCGGGCCAATAAAGGCCCGCTTTCAGCAACATTGCCGCCTGGGCCGGGGGATCGCTGTCGCGCAGTAAATGGTCAGTGTATTTCAAGAACCCTTGCGCATTTGCCGGGCCGCCGTGAACGAGATATTGCCACAGGTTATGGCGCTTTTCGGCATCGATGCTGGAAAAACGATCCAGCTCTGGATCAGGTTGATCATCACCGGGCAGGATGGCAAGTTGAATATTATTGTCAGCGCAAATACTGGCAATCTGTTCAACTCCATATGACCAGTAGCTGTGGCCGCCCAACAGTCGGATGATGACCAGTTTTGATTTGGAAATCGTCTTGTCGATGTAAACATCCACCGACATGTTATGGCCAAGCTGCATCAGGTTGGCCAGGCGCAATTCCGGTACATTGCGCCCAAGGGCTTTTTTTGCCTGGGCCAATGCGGCCAGCTCCGTATCGGCGGCTGACAATACAATCACGTCAGCGGGTTGCTGGTTGAGGTCAACCGCTTCCGAGCCGTCTGATATTTCGCCCGCCTGAACGTTCAAGAGATGCACGGGTCAGCCTTTCACAGCACTTTCAATGGCTGCTGCATCCAGCCCCTTTTCACCGATGACCACCAGTTGGGTGGAGCGGACCTCATCAGCGTTCCATTCGCGGTCAAAATAAGTCTGAACCCGGGGGCCCACCGCCTGTATCACCAGACGCATGGGCTTGTCTTTGATGGCAGCGAATCCTTTGAGGCGCAGAATGTTGTGATCGTTTAAAGCTGTATCAAGGCGTTTCAACAGGCCTTGATGATCCTCAATTTCGCTTAAACTTAATACAAAGCTCTCAAAATCATCATGGTCGTGATCTTCCAGACCTTCAAGCTCATGATGGGATTTACGATTGTCGAGATCGTCTTCTGCGCCGATACCCAGTCCCAAAAGAATGTCAGCGCCAAGATTGCCGTTTTGTGCCTGTAAAATTCTGACTGCCGGACGTAATGCAGAACGAATATCTTTGTTGATATGCCTGAGACTGTCAGCTGACAATAGATCTGTTTTGTTGAGAATGATCATATCAGCGCAGTTAAGCTGATCTTCAAACAGTTCTTCCAGGGGGCTGTCATGGTCAAGGGCTTCATCGGCCTCGCGCTGGGCCTGTACTGCGTGGTGATCATGGGCAAATTTTCCATCCGCCACCGCGGCACTGTCAACCACGGTAACCACACCGTCAACAGTCACCTGATTGCGGATTTCGGGCCAGTTAAACGCACGCACCAACGGTTGCGGCAGGGCGAGACCAGAGGTTTCTATAACGATGTGATCGGGGCGATCTTCGCGCTCCATCAGTTTGGTGATTGTGGGGATAAAATCATCGGCAACCGTGCAGCAGATGCAGCCGTTGGCAAGCTCGACAATATCATCGTCGCTACAGGTTTCATCACCGCAGCCCTTGAGCACCTCGCTATCGATACCGAGATCGCCAAACTCATTGATGATGAGGGCGATGCGTTTGCCTTTTGCTGTTGCCAGAATGTTTCTCACAAGCGTGGTTTTGCCAGCACCTAAAAAGCCGGTGATGATTGTTGCCGGAATTTTTTGTGGATGTGATGTCATTATTTATTCTCGGGTTTCAGGATCAAAGGATATCCAGCTGCAATGAACTGAACACTATCGGCAACATGGGCCACGCGCTGATTGAGCCTGCCCTGATGGTCTCTGAAGGTGCGGCCTATCGCGGTTTCTGGCACCAGTCCCATGCCGACCTCATTGGAGACAAATACCACCGGCCCGGCAAGCTCTGGTATGAGGGCGACAAGCCTTGCGGTTTCTTCTTCAATATCTTTGCCCGCCATCATCAGGTTGGATAACCACAGGGTCAGGCAATCCACCAACAGGGCCTTTGCGGGCGCTGCATGATTGCTTAAAACCTCACACAGTGCCAACGGTTCTTCAATCGTGGTCCAGTTGGCATCGCGGCGGTTTTTGTGTTCGGCAATTCGAGCGCGCATTTCATCGTCACGAGCTTGAGCTGTGGCAATGTAGACCGGGTGCAGTTTTGTATTGAGCACCAGTTTCTCGCCATATCTGCTTTTGCCAGAACGGGCACCACCCAATATGAAAGTAGTGCCCGTAAACTGAGTTGCTTTTGTCATGGTTGCCTTCAGGCAGGTTTGCCGTAGCGCTGCAGCAGGCCGCCAACAGACGCCCCCAGAACCAGCCAGAACAATCCTGTTGTGGCCAGGACTGCCACCACATATTGTGCGGATAACTCGGCTGGTACGGATGATGACATCTCGCTCAGGTTAACGTGCGGTGCGCCATATATCTGGGGGGCGGCAATAAAGACCACACCCAAAACCTTGAAGACAGCCCCCTTGCCAAAGGCCAGTAACCCTAAGCCGATGAGGGTGCAAACAACGGCTGCCACCCACCATACCTGACGCTCAGCAATGTCAGCGGCAACCATTCCCGGCATTTCCGGCGGCAGACCGATGGACGGGAAAAAGCTGAAGGCTAAAAACCCAGCTATTCCCCATAACATCCCGATAGCCCAGGATATGCCAAATCCGGCAAACACAATGGTCGCTGCGAGGAGAAAACCAAATCCGACGCCGGTTAAAACATTGGTCAGAAAAGTGAAGGCCAGACGTTGAAAGTCATTCTGCGGGCCCCATTCTGCACTTTGGTCATGGGAATGGCCGGTTGCTTCACTTTCATCATGAGCAGGGGATTGGCCGGTGGTTTGGTCAGCCGCCATTGCTTCGGCTGGCGCATTATCTTCATAGGTTTCCGCCTGAAAAATCAGCGGAATAACTTTATAGGATTGTGCCGCGGTTACAAATGCACCCGCAATCACCCCGGCGGCAATAGCCACCAGCAATATTCTTGCTATCATGATTCATTCCCCTAATGGCAGGGAAAGTTCATGGCATGGCGAGTATCATGCGCTGCATTATGAAATGCGGCAGGCTGAGCAATTGCCACGCCAAAAATCATGAATGTCCCCAAAAGGGCAGCGATGACCACAGTGATCATTCTGTCCTGGGAAGACAGGTCCAGTGTTGTTGTTTTAGTCTGTGTTGCGAGCATATCAACCTCCGCGTAGGCTCGATTTTCCATACAGGTTCAAAAATTTGAACCCCTTAAAATGGCAGGTCTCCTGGCTTCGCGGTTTTGTCGTCAACCTGACACCTTCCCGGAAAACTCCAGTGGCATAATTCAGGTCATGACCGCTTCACAGTCGCGGGGTCGGCTGTGGCTTAAGGCCCCCTAATGGGCAAACCCCTCCACATTCCCTATTAATCCTCAAGGCTCTGTCGCCCTATTTGAGGAACCATAGGGGTTAACTCTATTTCATCACACCGGGGCAATGTCAATAGGCATCACCAGCTGTGGAGCCTTAACCTCTTTCTCCCCGGAGGGGGAAGGCGGCAGCGAAGCTGACGGATGAGGGGGCTGAGAGCTGGGAATTAAAATGGGGTGGATTTAATATGCTTCAATCAGATGCAGTCGCAAACAGTGCATCAACATCGAGATGTTTCTCCAGATGAACACTGAGACTATCCAGTGTATCGTCAATCGATCTGGTGTGATCCGGGCTGTTTTCCAGCGATGCGCCCAGGTTCTTGAGAAAACTTCGTCTGAAGCTGTCTGAGGTGAACAATCCGTGCATATAACAGCCTGAGATGAGGCCGTCGGGGGAGGTGGCGCCATCTGGTTTTTTGTTGATGGTAAGCATGGGTGAAGCTGTGTCGGGGCCGTTGGTCTGGCCCATGTGGATTTCGTAACCGGTGATGGTGGTGCCAAAGGCCACGCTTGTGGCGGTTATATTTCGTAGTGTCTTTTTGGGCTCAAGCATCGTCTCTATATCCAGCAGGCCCAGTCCCTTTACCTGTGTCTGGACACCTTCGATTTGTTCGGGGTCAAATATCCATCTGCCCAGCATCTGGTAGCCGCCGCAAATGCCGAGCACGTGGCCGCCGCGGTGTATGTGGGCCTGGATGTCGATGTCCCAGCCCTGTTGTCGCAAAAACTCCATGTCGCCGATGGTGGATTTACTGCCCGGCAGGATGATGAGGGCGGCATCCCCGGGCAGGGCGGTGCCGGGTTTTACCATGACCAGTTCAACATCTGGCTCAGCTATCAGGGGGTCGAAATCATCAAAATTGGCGATGCGGGAAATGACGGGTATGGCAATCTTGATGCTGCCGGAAGATGAGGCGTCGGGCTTTTCCAGGCTGACACTGTCTTCGGCGGGCAGCAGGGATGCGTGTTCAAACCACGGGCAGATGCCAAAGGACTTCCACCTGGTTCGATGGACTATTTCGCTCAGCCCGGCGTTAAACAAGGACACATCGCCTCTGAATTTATTAATGATAAAACCGGCAATCATGTCACGGTCCCGGGGCGGTAGAATGGAATGAGTGCCGACAAGACTGGCGATTACCCCGCCTCTGTCAACATCGCCGATCAGCACAACTGGCGTATTGGTGGCGCGGGCAAAGCCCATGTTGGCAATATCGCCTTCGCGCAGGTTTATTTCAGCCGGGCTGCCCGCACCCTCCACCAGAACCAGATCGGCCTTTTCGCGAATATACTCATAACTTTCGAGCACGGCTGTGAGCAGAGTTTGTTTGAGTTTTTGATAATCACGCGCTGCTGCATGACCATAGACCCTGCCCTGAACGATGACTTGAGAGCCTTCGTTGCTTTGTGGTTTGAGTAATATGGGGTTCATGTGGATTGTTGGCTCGGTGCGTGCAGCGCGCGCCTGCAACCACTGGGCGCGACCGATTTCGCCGCCATCATTTGTAACAGCCGCATTATTGGACATGTTTTGCGGTTTGAACGGATATACTTTCAAGCCGCGATTGGCCGCCAGCCGACACAGGCCCGCCACCAGCAATGACTTGCCAACGTCCGAGCCGGTTCCCTGAAACATCAGGCTTTTGGCATGAGACATAAGCTGTTACCAATCATCCTGGTCCGGGCCACCGTTTTAGATGGCATCCTTTAAAGCTGCTTCAATATATAACTCACGCAATTTTTTCGCCACTGGTCCCGGTTTGCCGGTGCCGATGGTTTTGCCATCGATTTCGACAATAGATTTGACAAAACTGGAAGCGCTGGTGACGATGGCTTCATCGGCAGCGCAGGCTTCATCGGGCGTGAACATGCGCTCGTCCAGCGTAATATCGGTTTGCTGCAACAGGGCCAGCACTGCCTTGCGGGTAATGCCTGCCAGAATGGCGTTGGTGAGCGGCCGGGTAATCAGCACATTGTCTTTGACGATGTAAGTGGAGGCCGATGCCTCTTCGGTGATGTAGCCGTCCTCACCCACCATCCATGCCTTGGAGACACCTGCATCTTTTGCGGCCTGTTTGGCCATCGTCTGGGGCAGCAGGGCGATAGTCTTTATGTCGCGTCGGGCCCAGCGAATGTCAGGCACGATGATGGCGCGTTCTCCGGTTTCCGCTCCCGGCGAATTGAGAAGGTTGCCTGTCTGGGTAAAGGCAACAAGGGATGGCGTCACGTTTTCCGGTCGGACAAAATCACGATCAGCACTGCCGCGGGTGATCTGCATGTAGATGCTGCCTTCATCAAGATTATTTCTGACTACCAGTTCCCGGTGCATGGCCAAAAGCGCATCTTCGCTTAGGGGTAACGCCATCTCCATCTCACCTAAGTAACGCTTCAATCGCTCCATGTGCATATGATAGTCAACGAGCCTGCCGCTGATGACCGCAGTTACTTCATATACGCCGTCGGCGAATAGAAAGCCGCGATCGAAAATGGAAATTTTTGCCTCGTTCTCGGGTACAAAATCTCCATTTACATAGGTAATACGTGACATTCGCTACTCCATAGTTTTGCCAGAACCGGCACCCTGAGAATTGATTTTCAGGTCAACATCAAATCCCCGGTTTTGTCAATCGCCGCCTTCGCCCTGTTTTTGAATTTATGATCCGGCGATAGTTGCTCAAGTTTTTGGTTGAAAAATTATATTACATATGTTTCAAACTATTATGCAGGAAAGAAATCTTTGTAATACACCGGGAATAACTTTAAAAGACCAGATTGCACGACACTTTGCCAGCCTCAGCCCGCAATTGCGGCTTGCTGCGCGATATGTGTCTGCTCATCCTGAGGAGGTTGCAACGCGTTCTTTGCGGCAAGTTGCCAGCAGGAGCGGATTGACACCTCCAACATATTCGCGGCTTGCGCGCGCAATCGGGTTTGCACAGTATGAAGGCCTTCGCGACAGCTGCCGCAAGGAGTTGCGTCAATCCCGTCTCAGTTTGGCAGACCGTGCCGCGCTTTTACAAAAACCGGATGAAAACAATCCAAAAGAAGGCCGTGGATCATTTGCGGCAATTCATGCGCATTCGGCGGTTTCCGGGATTCAACGTCTTCTGGATGAGATGGATGTTGGTCAACTGGCCGAAGCAGCTGATCAGTTGGTCGCGGCGAAAAATGTATATCTCATTGGCTCCTTGTGCGGTCGCACAATGGTTGAGTATCTTGCATATATGACACAAATGGTAACGCCAAACTGGCGAGTTGTCGGGCAAGGTGCTTCATCTGCCTCCGGAATTCTGACAGGAGCGGGCGAAAATGATGTTTTAATCGCGATTGCCGCAGCTCCTTACGCCAGTGAGACGGTCAGGGCGGTTCAGCTGGTTGCTGATTCCGGCACCGGTGCTAGTATTATCGTCATAACAGATGATTTATTGTCGCCCCTTTTAAAACATGCCAATTACAGTTTTTTAATTTCTGCTGAAAGTTCGCATTTTTTCCCATCCCATGTCGCCCTGGTGACATTTCTGGAAATTTTAACTGGTATGATTGTGCGACGGTTGGGTGAAGAGGGGCAAAACAGAATTAATGCCGTGGAACAATCAAGCCACGCCATTGGTGACTATTGGCAACAATAGTGAGAAAAGTAGAGTAATTTTTAGGGAGAACAAAATGTTCAAAAATCTAATGAAAATAGGAATATCAATGGCCGCTGTAGCAGGTTTTGCTGCAGTGACAACTTCAACGACCTTTGCGGATACGCTTGATGATATCTTTGCCCGCGGCAAACTGGTGGTCGGCGTAAAAGCGGATTATGCTCCCTGGGGCATGCGTGATGCCAACGGTAAAGTCGTCGGCATGGAACTTGATATGATTGATGATTTTGCCAAGCGCTTGAGTGCAAAAGCCGGCAAGCCAATCGCTGTTGAAAAAGTTGTTGTTGTGGCTTCCAACCGGATGCAGTTCCTTGAGCAGGGTAAAATCGACATGTTCATTGCAACAATGTCCAACAAAAAGGGTCGCCGAAAAGTTGTCGGTATTGTGCAGCCGGATTATTATTCCTCAGGCGTTGCTGTGCTGGCGCACAAAGATTCTGGAATTACCAGTTGGGAAACCGTGAAAGGCAAGAAAATCTGCGGTATTCAGGGTGCCTGGTACAATAAAGATCACGGCCTCAAGAATGGTGCGGAAATTATCGCATTCAAGGGCGTGTCTGAAGTTGAAAAAGCGGTTCTTGATGGCCGTTGTGTCGGGTGGCTGTATGACGACAGTGCTTTCATCCCGCGGAAAGTAAATGCACCTGAAAAGTGGAAAGATTTTTCAATTGCAACACCGGTCGTTGCCAATGTGCCGTGGGGCGCTGCGGTTCGTCTGAAAGATCGCCAGGGTCCTCTGGGCAAAGCGCTATCAGAAGCCATTATCGACTGGCACAAGTCGGGTTTGCTGGTCAAACTTGAAAGAAGTGGGGCATTCCCGCAACTGCATGGCTGGCCGATATGCAAAAGAAATGTATCGCTGGTGACAAAATTTGTAATGACAAATACGATGATGGCGAAAGCTATTAAGAACATAATAATGCAAGGTCCGCCACGATTGTGAACGTGGCGGACCCTGTTTATTTGAATTTTCTGCCGGGGAGTAACAGGGTTGGATGTAGTCTGGGAGTTCTTTAGATGGTTGTATGACGCCCACGGCATCAATCTGACGATTTTCTATGATGATCTGGATCGTGCCCGATTTCTCAAGGGCATGTGGACGACCCTACACCTGTCATTTGTCTCAATCGTTTTAAGCCTGGTGATTGGTGTTGCCGGAGCCTGGCTGCAAGCGTCAAGTTTTACCTGGCTTCGCCGCATTGTGCAGGGATATATTCAGTTTTTCCGTAACACGCCCCCCCTCATTCAAATGTACTTTTTCTATTTTGCTGTAGATGGTACATTATCGGCCTTATTTGGAATCAAAGGCGGGGTACTTGATGGTTACGGTTGGGCGGTGGTCTCCCTGTCATTTTTTGCCGGTGCCTTCAACGTGGAAATTTTCCGTGCCGGTATCGAAGCCGTGCCGAAATCCACGGTCGAAGCCGCCGAAGCTCTTGGCTATAACCGTATTCAGGTCTACCTGTATGTAACATTGCCCCTGGCGTTTCGTGTATGCCTGCCTGCCCTCAATAATAATCTCATCAATCTTTTGAAAACCACGACCGTGGCCTATGCCATCGCAGTGCCGGAAACACTATATGTTGCCAACCAGATCTGGTCGGATGAATACAATGTTCTCGAAATGATGAATGTGGTTTGGGTTATCTATGTTTCCCTGGTCGGGTTTCTGGTCTGGTTGATGCACAGATGGGAAAAATCAATAAAAATACCGGGATTTGGCCAATGACGGGAAATATTAAAGACAGGTTTTTCCTGAACCGGAGCCATACTGATTTGCCGGTTATAAAGCCGTTCGTTCTGGCCAATGGACCCGGCTGGCAAATTGAAAATATGGTCGGACTGGCGCGCAACCGAAGTGTTGGTTTGGCATTGATTTTGATACTCTCGTCATGGCTGATGATTGATGCAGCATATGCGCAAATCCAAGGTGATGCCGGTCAGACTATCTTTCAAACTCTGGTGAAATGGACACCTTTGATGTTCTGGGGGCCGGAAGGAGAGTTTGGCGGGTTTATTCTCAATATTGCTGTCAGCTTTATATCCATGGCGCTTGGCACCTTTCTTGGACTGTGGCTTGGTATCGGACAAGTATCCAAGAATTCGATAATCCGGCGTGTTTCCTGGTCAGTCACCCAACTGTTTCGTAATTCACCCTGGCTGGTTCTGTTGTTCTATTTTATGTTGTTGCTGCCATTTTCTGTTAAGATTGGCGGCCAGCAGATTGATATTCCAGGCTGGACAAAAGCAACTTTTGCACTGTCATTACCGATCATGGCGAATGTGTCTGAAATTGTACGTGGCGCTATAACTTCCATCCCAACCGCACAATGGGAATCAGCTGAAAGCCTGGCCTTTTCACGTACCCAGACACTATGGAAAATTATTTTACCGCAATGTATAAAACGAATGATTCCGCCGTGGATGAACTGGTATTGCATTTTGACCATGTCGACACCGTTGATTTCCATCCTTGGTGTCAATGATGGCATGACACTGACCCAGAACGCTCTGGCGGCGGAAGGTCGCAGTGAATTTCTGATCCCCATGTATTTGTGGCTGATGGCATGGTTCTTTGCCTACAGTTACCCCATAGCGTCGCTGACCCGGCGGCTGGAGCAACGCTATGCTATTGAAACCTAGAAAGAAAATGTCATGAGTTCATCTGCGTGGAGCGCTGATCAGCCAATGATCAGCATCAAGGAAGTACATAAATCCTTTGGTGACCTGAAAGTGCTGAAGGGTGTTACCTTTGATGTTATGAAGTCAGAAGTGGTTTGCGTTATTGGCCCTTCGGGATCAGGTAAATCCACCCTTATTCGCTGCATAAATGCCTTGAACGATATCCAGGCGGGTTCGATTATGGTTGAGGGTATTGAGGTAAACGACCCCAAGCTGGATAAGCTTGAGTTGCGCAAAAAAGTTGGAATGGTGTTCCAGCAGTATAATCTGTTCCCCCATAAAACTGCGATTGAAAACGTCATGATGGCACCGGTTACGGTGTTGAAGCAGGATAAAATCGAGGTTGAGGCGCGAGCACGTGATCTGATCAAAAAAGTGCGGCTGGAGGGTAAGGAGGATTCTTATCCCGGTGAACTTTCAGGCGGACAGCAGCAACGCGTGGCTATAGCGCGCTCACTGGCAATGAACCCGGATGTAATGTTGTTTGATGAGGTAACAGCGGCACTCGATCCCGAAACCGTAAAAGAGGTTCTGGTGGTGATCAAGGAACTCGCAGACGAGGGTATGACGTGCATTTTAGTGACCCACGAAATGGGTTTTGCCCGTGAAGTGGCAGACCATATTTATTTCACCGACAGAGGTGTGATTGTTGAGCACGGACCACCGGCGACATTTTTTGATGATGCAAAAGACCCTCGTACCAGGGAATTCCTCGGTCAGATTCTGTAGCCCTGTTGTTGAAATGATGCATCTTTCAATATATCAATGGCCTTAGAGCGTTTCGCGTTCAACCAACTCTCCTGATTCACCACCCCCGAGGCAATAAAAATGACTAAAACACTGGAAGCAGAATTGCTTGACGGTATTCGTACGTGGGTCGAAATAGAAAGCCTGACCTCACATGTTGCCGGCGTAAATGCCATGATGGATGTTGTGGAGGCGGGTTACAAGACTGCTGGAGCCGAGGTTTCTCGCATTGCCGGAACAAATGGCTGCGGTGACCATCTGTCCATTTCCGCGCCCTGGGGCGGTGATGGGCCGGGCATTTTGGTGTTGTGTCATCTCGATACGGTTCATCCTACTGGAACGCTACAAAAACTGCCCTTCAAGGTTGATGGTGACCGTGCTTATGGGCCGGGAATTTATGACATGAAGGGCGGGGCTTATCTGGCATATGCTGCTTTTTGTGCCTTGATGCAGGAGAAAAAAACACCGCCACTGCCGTTGCGACTGCTCTATGTTTCCGACGAGGAAACAGGTTCTGAAACATCGCAGGCACACATAGAAGCTGCCGGTGAAAATGCAAAATATGTGCTGGTGACCGAGCCTGCACGCGATGGTGGCAAGATTGTTGTCGCCCGCAAGGGAGTTGCGCGCTATGTAATTTCCACTGAAGGCCGTCCATCGCATTCAGGAGCTAACCATCATCTGGGGCGTAGTGCGATTAAGGAAATGGCACACCAGATTATCGCCATAGAGGCGATGACGGACTACGACAGGGGCATCACCACCAGTGTCGGCACCATAGAAGGTGGCACAACCCTCAATACCATTGCGCAGCACTGTAAAGCCGGAATTGACGTGCGGGTGATGAACATGAGTGACGCGGAAGATGTGGAGCGCCGTATCCGCGCATTAAAGCCGGTTGATAAAGATGTGAAAATCACAATCACCGGCGGTATAAACCGTCCACCTTTCACCAAAACAAACGCCAGCACAGTTCTCTTTGGCAAGGCGCAGGCCCTGGCTGCCGAGTTAGGTTTTGAGCTGGAGGGTATTTTATCGGGCGGTGGCAGTGATGGCAATTTTGTTGCCCATAAAGTTCCTGTTCTCGATGGTCTGGGCGTCGATGGCAATGGTGCCCATACGCTGGAGGAACACCTGCTGATTTCCTCTCTGGTGCCACGCATGATGTTGCAGAAACGCTTGTTCGAAACACTTGATTAGAAGTGCTCCAAGACATCAGGTCCGCCTTTATTCATCCGGCCTGGATGTGATCAAGGAACTTGTTCATTTCAGTGCGCAAGGTGTTTGATTGGGAGGCCATCGTTCCGGCGGATTGCAAAACTTCATTTGCGATTTTGCTGCTTTTGCCGGTAGCCTGGGTTACCGAGATGATGTTGGAGGAAACGTTTCGTGTGCCCGTTGCAGCTTTTTCCACGCTTGAGGAAATTTCCTGGGTGGCGGTGCCCTGTTCTTCCACCGCTGCAGCGATGTTGGTGGTAATATCGTTGACTTTACCAATGGTCAGGCCGATGCCTTCAATAGCGCCGGCAGCTTCCCGGGTGGCATTTTGAATGCCGGTGACCTGGTCGGTGATTTCACTGGTGGCCTTGGCTGTCTGACTGGCGAGGTTTTGACCTCGGATGCGACAACGGCAAATCCCTTGCCGGCATCTCCCGCCCGGGCAGCTTCAATAGTTGCATTCAACGCCAGCAGGTTTGTTTGATCAGCAATATCCTGGATGAGGGCGATGACCTGGCCAATTTTTTCTGATGACCCGATCAGACCCTGAATGGTTTCCTGTGTTCTTCTGGCTTCTTCCACAGCTTCGCTGGTAACGATGGAAGATTCAGAAACCTGCCGGGTAATCTCACTAATGGAGGCGGAGAGTTCCTCGGTTGCCGCAGCCACAGTCTGAACATTGCCGGAAGCTTCTTCGGAGGCGGCAGCCACAATGACTGCCTGACTGCTGGTTTCTTCGGAAATGGATGCCATTGACTGAGCCGAGGACTGCATCTGGGTTGCCGCTGAAGACACGCTTTCTACAACATCTCCAACGCCGGTTTCAAAATTGTCTGCCATTTTTCTCAGCGTGGTCATTTTTTCCGCAGTCATTCGCTTTTCGACTTCTTTTTGCTTCTTTGCAAGAGCTTCGCGCTCGATGGCATTGTCTTTGAACACTTGAACTGCCTGGGCCATGAAACCGATTTCGTCAGTACGCCCGGTGCTGTCAATTTTGATGCTGGTATCGCCACCAGCCAGCCGGCGCATGAGGCTGGTCATGGAACTGACCGGATTGCCGATCAATTTCCGAATGAAGAAATAATTTGAAATTGCTATGATGACCACTATCAACAAAACACCAATTGAAAGCTCAGTGAGGTCAAAAACGAGAGCTGCCCAACTGTACTTCAGGGGCATGGAAATGGAGTAAGCACCGATGACATCACCGGTTTTGAGTCCCATGTCCCTGCCATGGCAGGCGACACAGCTTTCATCTTTACCAACACCCTGCCCCAGGATGACCGGCACAGTCAGGCGATATTTATCGCCTACAATTTTGCCCACTGGCTGCTTGGTCTGAATGGCTTCACGACCGACAGCATCCAATGGCGGCTCTTCGGTGGCGTTCATCCGTTTTTGAAAATCCAGAACCTTCGGTCCCATAGCCAGCCAGACCTTCATATCCTTGGCGGAATTGCTGAGTTGTTCGAACGTGCCATCCAATGTGGCAACAACAGGATCATTATCAGCCTTGTCCACACGGTTTTTCATAGCCTGGGTATGAATTGCCTCGACGACAACAAGGCGACCGTCTGCCTGACGCCGCATATCATCTTTTATGTTTGATATTTTCTGGGCTGCAAAGATGGCAAGCCCGATTGAAGCAGCGGTTATCATTATTATTGAGCTGATAGCGACAATTTTGGTGCCAATTCTGAGTGATGCAAACATGTCCTGTACTCCCAATAATATCCCTGCCGAAAGTGGATAGAAGAATAGGGTTAAAAAAACGTAATTTTCTCGTATTTTGATAGATTGCCGCCGGGCTGCAATCTAAAAAACCTAATGAAACGGTTGTTCTGACCCGGTCTCGATTGAATTTGCCCAGATGTGGTGCAGGGGATGATCGGGGAACAGGGGTACAACTTCGGCTTTTCCATCGATGATCAGCAAGCTGTCGGGGTTGATGGAGGTCCATATTTCTCCGTCATCATCCAGCGGTTCGGAAGCGATCATGGTGCAGGTTGCATTTTGCCGCCAGTAAAGTGTTGGCGCTGTTCCCGCACTTGAATGGCGGCAGGCAAACAGGCGTTTGCCATCAGAGAGGCAGATGGTGAGCTTAAAGGGTTTTCTTGTTCCACATTGTTCACATACAGCGGAAATCTGTTTGATGGTGGCGCTTATGGCTTTAGCTGGATTATCTTCGAGGCCGTTTTGTATCATCAACAGGAATATGAGCTCGCTGTCGGTGGTGCCAAAGCGGTGATTATAAGTAACATCATCCAGCAGGCGTTCGAGTTTGCGCCGGCAGAGACTGTAATCACCAATCTGGCCATTGTGCATAAACAGCCAGCGGCCATAAGAAAACGGGTGACAATTGGTGCGCATGGTAGAGGTGCCGGTGGAGGCACGAACGTGGGCGAAGAAAAGTGATGTTTGTATCTGATGTGACAGATGCAGAAGATTGGCATCGTTCCAGGCGGGCAGGATTTCGCGGTAAAGACCGGGGTTTTCCTGTTTGTCGTACCAGCCAATGCCAAAGCCATCACCATTGGTGGCGAGTTTGCCTTCGCGGGCATTGAGGCTTTGATCTACCAGGGAATTAGATGGGGCAAAAATCATCTCATCCATGAAAATTGATTTTCCTGAATAAGCGATCCAACGGCACATTTTAAATTCCCCGATACGAGTTATGTATGAGAATATCCGTTGATTGTTAAGAACGTTATAATGGCGTTTTTGAGACCCTGCGGGTGTGACGAGGTTATTTTCGGTTTTGCAGAACGGCTACCAGAGCGTTTACGCTGCCACCCTGTTTGGAAATATAGGTTTCAAACTGAATACGTTGAAACTTGGCCAGCCAGAAGCCCAATACGCGGACGTTGGCAATCTTGTAGCGACCTTTGCGGCGGACAATCTGCCATAGCACATCATAGGATGCACCATTTACCAGGGTTAATTTGGTGTCGATATAATAAGCATCTTCCACCTGCCAGCTTTTTTTGCCAACTTCAACTTTGATAATGCGGTACTGCCGCGATTGATAGGTGAAATACCGGGTGATGTGGCGTGCCATGCCGCGAATATAAGTCTTCTCATATTTCTTTTCGAGGCCGGACCGGTAAGACCCAAGTGAGTAAATCGCGATGCCGCCTACATCGGTGTAACGCATGATGAATTTCAAAAATTCCTTGGGGGAACTGTTGAGTGCCGCCTTCAACAAAATGTTGGCTGAGCGGTTCATAAAATCCACGATTGTATCTTTTGATGCATGGGCAGGAGTAATCGCCAGGCCAGATATTCCGATGCCGGTGGATGCTGCGACGCCAGCTAAAACCTTGCGGCGGCTTAGTGTTTCAGGCAAATTTGGGTTTGGATTTTGCTTCACAGGGTTCTCTCATTTGGGCGGTTTCAGCTTATATGAAGATAAACAGGTAAATAAGTTGGCAACAGACGTCAAGTTGTTGCTTGTGACAAATTTTTGAAAAAATCCTTGCGCCGCATAAAGTCTAATAGTACCAATTATAGGACTTTATGGAATTTCTTTCACTATGCGTCACGCTTTTAAAGACCGCCATACGCCGCTTTATACGCAGGCCGCAATGCTTTTGCGCCATCGCATTACCAGTGGCGTGTGGAAAAAAGACGAGCAATTGCCGGTTATAGAAACTTTGATGGCAGAATTCGGTGTTGCCCGCACGACCATACGCCAGGCATTGGGCCTGCTGGAAGAAGAAGGCCTCATTCAACGCGCGCGCGGGCGCGGCACGTTTGTTACTGACACGTGGGACAAGCCCAGCTGGCTTACGCTTGATACGTCGTGGGCGTCGTTTTTGCGTACGCTGGAGGGAAACTGGTCAAAACTCATCAATGTGCATGATGAAACCGGTTTTTTGGATATTGAGGCCGGTCTGGGTGTGCCTGCTGCAGATTACCGGGTAATTTCGCGTATTCATGGATCAGGTGACAACGCCTATGCCGTTGTGTGCATTCGTCTTGACCGGGAATGTTATGAATTAGCACCCAAACGATTTGAGGCGGAATTTATTATTCCTGTGATGGAGAGCCTGGATCAGATTAAAATATCTTCCGCCAAGCAGGTTTTGACCATTGGTGTTGCTGATTTTGAAGTGGCTGAACATCTGGAAATTGCCATAAATGCACCTGTGGGCAGGTTGCGCCGAGTGCTTTGTGATGACAAGGGTAAAGCGATTTACATTGGCGATATTACCTATCGCGGTGATCTGGTGAGACTTGAAATGAATATGAACCGGTAATGGGACATGATGGCTGACACAATCAAAGTAGACGTTTTCAAGGGGGAAGGTGGTCAGGGTGCCTACCAGAGTTTTGATGTGCCGCGTATGGAAAGCCAGACGGTGCTTGATGTGGTTACGCATATCCAACGTAAACTGGATGCCAGTCTGGCCTACCGCTTTGCCTGCCGGGTTGGCATGTGCGGATCTTGCGCCATGATGGTAAATGGCAGTCCACGCTGGACCTGCCGGACCCATGTGGGTGACGTGGTTGAAGAGGGGTGTTTGAAAATAGCGCCCTTGCGCAACTTGCCGCATATTCGCGATCTGGCAGCAGATCTTGCGCCGTTCTTTGACAAGATGCAAAAAGCCGGTGGTTGCTTTGTCGCCGATAAAGAAGTGCCGGAAAAAATGTTGAACATTGATCCGCAATCCTCGGCGCGAATGGCAGTGGATGCGGGGATAGAATGTATCGGCTGTGCGGTGTGTTATGCCGCCTGTGATGTGGTGGCATGGGCGCCGGATTATGTCGGACCGGCCGCCCTCAATCGCGCCTGGACGCTCGTAAATGACGAGCGCGTTGCTGATACCGGCTGGCATTTGCAACAAGTGGCTCTTGATGGCGGGTGTACTTCGTGTCACTCGCAAGGAGCGTGTTCGGTGCATTGCCCAAAATCATTGAATCCCAGTCAATCCATAACCGGCTTAAAAAGAGCTGTTGCTCGAGCATTTATCAAAGGGGACTTATAATATGAAAGATCACAAGACCGACCTGTCTGCGTTCGGGCGCTTATCGGCATTGCCACGCATAACATTAATGTCGGGGCCAACCGCTCTCAGTGGCCTGCCAAACCTGAGCAGTGTCTACAAGGGTGAGGTGAACCTGTTGGCAAAACGCGATGATTGCGGGGAGCTTGCGTTTGGCGGCAATAAAGTCCGGCAGCTGGAATTTTACTTCGGTGAGGCAAAAGCGCAAAATGCCGACACTATTCTGATTACCGGTGCGGTGCAGTCGAACTTTGTGCGTCTGGCAGCGGCTGCTGCGCGCAAACTGGGTATGGATTGCCACATACAGCTAGAGGAGCGCGTGGCCAAGAGTGATCCTTATTACCGCACATCGGGCAATGTATTGCTGGATAAATTGCTGGGAGCAACGCTCCATTCCTATGCCGATGGAGAAGATGAGGCCGGGGCTGACGAAAACCTTGGTGTGATAGCCGAGGACCTCAAATCAAAAGGTGCCAGACCTTATATTATCCCGCTGGCTCCCGGTTCTGCTCCGCTGGGCGCTCTGGGTTATATAATCTGTGCGCAGGAAATTTTGCAGCAACAAAAAGAGCAAGACATTGAAATCGATGAAATCGTGGTGGCATCAGGCAGCGGTAATACCCATGGTGGACTGTTATTTGGATTACGGGTGCTGGGAAGCTCCATACCTGTCAAAGGTATCTGTGTGCGGCGCGAGGCGGAACAACAAGGTCCTCGCATCAAGGACAGGTGTCAGCAAATTGCTGATTTTCTTGAAATTGACAATCCCGTGGCCGACGATGACGTTGAGGTCGATGACACATTTTTGCCGCCGGGGTACGGTGCGGCCAATGATGATGTGATGCAGGCGATACTGGTAGCTGCACGCACCGAAGCTTTAATGCTCGATCCCACCTACACCGGTAAATCCATGGCCGGATTTATGGCGCGGGCAAGTGAGGCCAAGCAGGACTCTACGCTGGTGTTTCTGCATACGGGCGGAACTCCGGCGATCTTTGCTTATGAACAGGCCTTTGAACAGGCCTTCAACAAATTTGCCTGAGTTTTGACAGATGGAAAATAAAGAACTCAAATTGTATATGGCACAGCGATTGAGCGCGATTTTTATGGTGCCGTTTATTCTGGTGCATCTTGGTGTGATTATTTATGCCAGTCGCAACGGTATCAGTGCCGCCGAAATTCTGGGGCGCACCAGGGGCTCAATCGGCTGGATGTTGTTCTATGGCCTGTTTGTTGTCGCCGCCAGCATCCATGGCACCATCGGTATCAGAAATATTTTCCGGGAGATGTTTGCCTGGCGCGGACGCAATCTTGAGTTTGCTATGGTGCTGGTGGTTGTGCTGCTGGTTGCCGTGGGCTTGCGGGCAGTAGGGGCGGTTACATGAAAAGTGTATTTGCCCATCGTCAACATCCCTATTATCTGGCGTTTATTGTCCATCGGCTTTCCGGTATCGGGCTGGCGGTATTTTTGCCGTTTCATTTTCTGGTGCTGGGGCTGGCAATCGATGGTGATGCAGCCCTTGACGGCTTTTTGGCCTGGACGGACCAGCCTTTGGTTAAAGCGGCTGAAACCTTGCTGATCGTTTTACTGGCTGTGCATTTTGCCGGTGGGTTGAGATTGTTGATGATGGAATTTGTTGCCTGGAGTGATCGCCAGAAACTAATTATTTCCTCGGGCTTTGCTGCTTCCATCGGCATTGGTCTGTTGTTTTTGTTGAACGGATAGGTGACGTGGCAGAATTTAAAACAGTCGAAACCGATGTTTTGATACTTGGCAGTGGTGGTGCCGGTTTGATGGCGGCTATTCACAGCCATGATACCAACCCGGACCTTGACATAACTATTGCCGTTAAAGGTCTGTTGGGAAAATGCGGTTGCACACGCATGGTGCAGGGCGGCTATAATGTGGCAATTGCCGAAGGTGATTCAATTGAACGCCATTTCATGGATTCAATTGAGGGCGGAAAGTGGATTAACAATCAGGATCTCAGTTGGCGTCTGGTGGTTGAGGCGGTCAATTGCATTGCCCGGCTGGAAAACAAGTTTGGATGTTTCTTTGACCGCAATCCTGATGGCACGGTGCATCAAAAAGCTTTTGCCGGACAGACTTTTGACCGTACGGTGCATAAGGGTGATCTTACCGGTATCGAGATCATCAACAGACTGGCTGAACAAGTGTGGGCGCGCGGTGTCAACCGGCTGGAGGAGCATCGCGCAATTGCTTTTGTGCGCGATACATCAAACACCCGGCTTGCGGGCGTTGTGCTGATTAACATGCGCGATGGCAGCTTTACTTTCGTCAAGGCCAAGGCGGTTTTGCTGGGTACTGGCGGCGGCCCTACCATGTATCGTTATCACACACCTTCAGGCGAAAAGACCTGTGACGGCATGGTGATGGCCTTGCGGCAGGGCTTGTCTTTGCGCGACATGGAGATGGTGCAGTTTCATCCCACCGGATTGCTGGCGGGGCTGGACACGCGCATGACCGGAACGGTGCTGGAAGAAGGGTTGCGCGGTGCTGGCGGGTATCTGCTTAATGGTGAAAAAACCCGGTTCATGAAAGATTATGACCCGCTTGGTGAGCGCGCTACCCGCGATATTGTTTCACGCGCCATGTATGCGGAAATCCGCAAAGGCAAAACCACACCCAATAACGGGCTTTATATTTCCATGGGTCATTTGGGCAAAGAAGAAGTGACGCGCAAATTCAAAGGCATGGTGGAACGCTGCGCTGATTGCGGCTTTGATCTTGCTGGTGGTCTGGTGGAAGTGGTGCCAACGGCGCATTACATGATGGGCGGACTGGTTTTCAATGAAGATTGTTCCACCGGCCTGCCGGGACTGTTTGCTGCCGGTGAAGATACCGGCGGAGTGCATGGTGCCAACAGGCTAGGCGGCAATGGCGTTGCCAACTCCACTGTCTTTGGCTCAATTGCCGGTGTTAGCATGGCTGAATATGCCGCGCATGCAGACGGGTTTGCCGATCCCGAACTGACCCAGGTGGGCGCTGCAATTGAGGCTGCATTAAAACCCTTTAAAAACCCCGCCGGAGATATCAACACCTTGCGCGAAGAACTGCTGACACTGATGTGGGAAAAAGTTGGTATCATGCGCAATGCAGAGGATTTGAGCGCAGCGCTTGTGCATCTTGATGAGCTGGAAGCAAGATTACACAGGTGCGGTATTGGTGACCAGTCACGGGTATTTAATCTTACCTGGCATGACTGGATTAATCTGGAAAACCAGATAATCACCTCCAAGGCAATTGCGCAGGCGTCCCTGGCGCGGGAAGATTCGCGCGGGGCGCATTTTCGTGAAGATTTTCCCGACACAGGCGATCTGGAAAAATCCCGCTATACCTGCGTCAATCTGAAAGACGACCAAATGCAGGTAACAACAAAGCCGGTGGAATTTACCATTGTCAGGCCGGGCCAGTCCCTGATTGGCGATGACCCGGTAGCGGTACCAGGTAAGGAGTTTTGAAGATGATAGCGATTGAAAGAATTGAAAAGGCTGCCTACGACATTATGCTCAAGGCAGCGATTGACATTCCTGAAGATTACGAAGACGGCATTCGTGGCATGCAAACCAGTGAAAAGGGCGATCTGTCGTATTTCGTGCTTGAGGCCATGTTGGAAAATTATGGTGCTGCGCGTGAAGACCGCCGCCCGATGTGTGCTGATTCAGGCCTGCCACGCTACTACGTCAAGGCAGGGAATGAGGCGCTGATTGAGGGGGGATTTATCGCCCTGGAAAAAGTGTTGCGGCAGGCAACCGCCCGCGCCACCCAGGATGTTCCTTTGCGGCCCAACCGTGTGCATCCGATAAGCCGTCAGGATAACAATAATAATGTCGGAATTAACGCGCCTGAGATTGACTATAGTTTTGAGCCCGATGCCGACTGGGTCGAAATAACCACGGTCCACAAAGGCGGGCTTTTTGGTACTGATTATCGCATGTTGTTTCCCGGTGATGGAATTGACGGGATCAAACGTTTCTTTCTTGATGTGATGATCTCATTTGGCAAGCGTGGTCTGGCGTGTCAGCCGGCCATTGTCGGCATCGGTCTGGGCGGTTCCAAAGACACATGCATGGTGCTGGGTAAGCAGGCTGCGTGCCTGCGCATTGTCGGCAGTAAAAACCCCGACCCTGAAATTGCTGCGTTGGAAGAAGAACTTAAACAGATGGGAAATTCCATCGGCATGGGAGCCATGGGTTTTGTTGGCTCATCCATGGTGGTCGATTGCCATATTGAAGTCGGCTATACCCACACTGGCGGCATGCCGATGAGTGTGCATTCGTTCTGCCTGTCCTCAAGGCGCGCAGCCGTACGCATTTACAATGACGGACGCATTGAACACCGTACCGATCCCAACTGGTTCACACCTTACATGAGAAGGAATACTGTCGAATGGCAGGAGATGGTGAGCGCATGAAAACTGTAAGATTATCCGTTCCGATTTGCGATGAAGATCTGGTGAGCCTGGAAATTGGCACGGTGGTCTATCTCGATGGCCTGATCATGACCGGGCGCGAAAAAGTCTACAAGCGTATTCTTGATGATGGCGAGCCTATGCCCGCAGGGCTGATGCAGCGCTGCAATGTCGGGTTTCATTGCTCGCCTGCAGCAAGCATTGACGAGGACGGCAAATTTTCCGTAGGCGCGGTAACCGCAACCGCAAGTTTTCGTTTTGCCAAATCCTTGCCCGGCTGGTTTGCCAAAACCGGCTGCCGGGTGATTATAGGCAAAGGTGGTATGAGCCAGAAGCATTACGATGAGATTTTCGTGCCCGCAAAGGCGGTTTATTTCACCACCGTCGGCTATGGCACCGGAGCGCTGCTGGGGCGTGGCATCAAGGCTGTGGAAAATGTCTACTGGCTCGATGAACTGGGTATTGCGCAGGCAATGTGGGTGTTCAGGGTCGAGAATTTTGGCCCGCTGCTGGTGGAAAGCGACTTGCAGGGCAATTCCCTGTTTGAGCAGAACAATACAGAGATCAATGAAAAAATTGAAAAGCTCTATGAGGGTCTGCGAGCGCCTTCTCTCAGCCGCTATGGTGAAACCGATAACAAGCGTGATGAGCTGATTTGAGCGCAATGAAAAACGAGACTGCGGGGTTAAGCGCAATCTCGTTTCCTCTTAATTCGGTTTTTCCAAATTTCAATCGTTAGCGGCAAAAGACCTTGCGACCACTATAGGATGTGAAATACCCGGTGTGTGGATTGAAGCTGCGATAGCGGCGCGAACAATCTTTTTTCCAGCCAAGAGACCATGGTGCATATTTGCCACTGTGAAAACGATGACTGTGATAGGGGTGATTATAGTAGCGATCAGTCTCATGGACAAAGAGACCACCAATCAAAGCACCTAAGCCGAGGCCCAAAAGAAACTCGACTTTTTTTGCTTCTGTTTTATTGGCGGTTGTTCCCGTTTGGACACTTGTTGGCATATTGGAAAAGGGTGCGGCACCCGCGCCTGTTCCCACAACCAGTGTTGCTCCCAAAAACAGGGAGGCGAAAATTGCTGTTTTTCTGGATTTTATCATACTAATTTCTCCTGCTTCTACGCACAAAATTATTCAGCCAGAGTACACGTAATCAGCTATGGGCATTGGCCCGAAACTGCTTGCGTGCTTATTAATCTTACACAGAAAATTGAAATTGCCAAATAAGAACACTTCTGGACTACAGGTGTGACTAACCAATTTGCGGAAAAAACAAAAAAGAGGGCGCACCTTCAGGCGCACCCTCATTTTCAATTTTGATCAGTTTCTTAATTCTCAGATCATTAGCGGCAGAAAACGTAGCGACCGCTGTAGGACAGAAAATAGCCGGTATCGGGATTAAAGCTGCGATAACGACGGAAACAATCATCATACCAGGCATCAGTCCAGGGCTCGTAGCGGGTACGGTAATACCTGCGTGGCGCAGGTCTGCGGTTTGCGTCGTTATAGCCGCGATTATAGGCCCGGTTGTTATTGTTCACGATGGCACCACCGATCAGGGCACCGGCACCAAGGCCCAAAAGCAAATTGCGGGTTTTCTTGCCGGTTTTCTGTACCAGATTGCCAGTCACCATTTCCGGTTGCGCACTTGTTGCCATTTTTGACAGAGGAACGGCATTGGCGTTCATTCCTCCAAAAGCTGTAGCTCCCAAAAACAGGGAAGCTAAAACTGCAAATTTGTTAGGTTTCATCATAGTATATTCTCCTGCTTCTACACCAAAACTCGCCAACTTTAGTCTTACATATAAGAATACCAATGCCAAATAAAAAGGGCGAGGCGCATAATTAAAGCCGATTGGGGTTAATAAACCCGAAGTTTTTTATAGTTTTTCTCTACCCGTCAACGGCTAATCCGTCTGTGCGGCAAGGCCATTTTACAAGCCTCAAGAATGGCGTTTTCACCAATGCGATAGGTTTCATAAAGATCATCAATCGTGCCAGTCTGGCCAAAATGTTCAACACCCAAAGCCTGAACCTTATGGCCATGAACAGCGCCGAGCCACGACAGGGTTGTGGGATGGCCATCGATAACCGTCACCAACCCGGCATCTCGTGATAAAGGCTGCAATAGCTCTTCAATATAGCTGTTAGTGTTGGTTCGGCCGTGCTGGCGGGCAGTCTGGGCGGCTTTCCAGCCGGCATTCAAGCGATCAGCCGAAGTGATGGCCAAAAGACCGGCACCGGGGTTGCGATTGAGGAGTTTGCCGATAGCACTTGCTGCTTCAGGGGCAACAACCCCGGTATAGGCGAGCGCCAGTTGTGCGCCGGGTGCCGGAGGCCTGAGCCAGTAGGCGCCGGCTATGATCCCTTTTTTTGTGGCGTCATCGAGATCTCGCATCGGCTGGTCCAAAGAACGCGTTGACAGGCGCAAGTAAACCGAGCCGCCGCTCTTGTCACGCAACCAGTCATCATCGGAAATGTCGTCACTTTCGCGTTGTATGTAGTTAAAGGCCCATTCCATTATGACGGCGAGCTCATCAACAAACGATGGCTCAAACGTCGCCAGACCATCCTGGGCCATGCCAATAAGCGGTGTTGAAATCGACTGGTGAGCACCGCCTTCCGGTGCCAGGGTAATGCCTGAAGGTGTGGCGGCGAGGATAAAGCGGGCGTCCTGATAACAGGCATAATTGAGGGCATCGAGGCCGCGCTGGATGAAGGGGTCGTAGAGTGTACCCACCGGCAGCAAACGTTCGCCAAACAACTTGTGGCTGAGCCCCAGGGCTGCCAGCAGAATAAACAGGTTGTTTTCGGCAATGCCAAGTTCGATGTGCTGGCCCGATGGTTTTGAGTGCCAGCGCTGGGCCGACATCAGTTTAAGGGTCTGAAAGACGTCTTCGCGGGGCTTTTTTGAAAATACCGCACGACGGTTTACCCAGCCGCCGAGATTGGTTGACACGGTGACATCCGGCGAAGTGGTGACAATGCGGTCGGCCATTGTTGTGTCGTGACGGGCGATTTCGCTCAAAATCTTGCCAAAACCTTCCTGAGTTGACATTTCTGCCGCTCCTTGCGCCGGCGAAGGTATTGCTTCAACTGGAATTTTTGGTGAACTCAGCGACCGCGTTCCCCTGGCATTAAAGGGGGCGGCTTCAATCAGGCTGCGTAATTCATTGGTGCTGGATTTAAGCCCTGAAAACGGCTCCCATTCATCACCATCAGTTATACTGTGAGCAGCTTTAAGTTCATTCATCTGGGCTGGATTCATCAAGCCAGAGTGATTGTCTTTGTGGCCGGCAAAGGGCAGGCCTTTGCCCTTGACAGTATAGGCCACGAAACACACCGGTTGATCGTCGGGGGCTGAGTTAAAGGCTTCAAGGCATGTTTCCATGCAGTGACCACCGAGATCTGTCATCAATTGGGCCAGTGCCTCATCATCATAAGTGTCAATGAGTTTTAATGCATCACGATTGGCGGCCAGATCCTGTTTCAGGTGTTTGCGCCAGATGCTGCCACCGGCAAAAGTCAGGGCTGAGAACAGCGTGTTGGGGCACGTGTCAATCCAGTCGTGCAGGGCGTCACCGCCGGGTTGTTGAAAGGCCTTCTTCAATTCCTTGCCATATTTGATGGCGATAACCTGCCAGCCGAAATTAGAGAAAATATTCTCGAGTTTGGGAAACAGCGCTTCGGCGATGACTGCATCGAGGCTCTGGCGATTATAATCAACAATCCACCAGCAGTTTTTTAAACCATGTTTCCAGCCCTCGAGCAGGGCTTCATAGATGTTACCCTCGTCAAGTTCGGCATCTCCCAAAAGGGCCACCATGCGACCTTCGGGCCATTCGGTTTGCCAGTCCTTGGCGCTGATGTAATCCTGAACCAGGCTGGCAAATGAGGTCATGGCTACGCCAAGGCCGACAGAGCCGGTGGAAAAATCAACGTCATCAATATCCTTGGTGCGTGAGGGGTAGGATTGGGCGCCGCCTAAACTTCTGAAGGCCTTTAATTTTTCAATGGTCTGGTGGCCGAAGAGATACTGTATGGCGTGAAACACCGGACTTGCATGAGGTTTTACCGCAATTCTGTCTTCTGGTTTGAGGACTGAAAAATAAAGTGCTGTCATGATGGTGACGAGCGAAGCGCTGGAGGCCTGGTGACCACCGACTTTGAGACCATCGACATTGACACGTTCATTGTTGGCATTGTGAATAATCTGGGCCGAGAGCCAAAGGATCTTGCGCTCCATGTCCTTTAACAGGGCAAGCCTGTCTGGAGTTGGAGATTGTTTCATAGCTGATTGTGCGCACATGGCAGATAACTTTCATTGGTTCAATTGAAAGTATATCAATTTCTCTGGCATTTCCTGCCAAAGAAGCTATAGATTAAAGAAATTTTGAAATGATTGACTAAAATATTATAGAAAAGTGATTTATCATGTCATTTCCTCAATTGGATGCCATAGACCGCAGGCTGCTCAAGGCGCTGCAATCCAACGCCCGCATGCCTAATGCTGAGCTGGCAAAGCTGGTAGGCCTGTCGCCATCCCCGTGCTTGCGGCGGTTGAAAATACTCGAAAAAAAAGGTATTATTGAACGTTATGTTGCACTGCTCGATCAGGAACAGGTTGGCCTGCCGGTCAGTGTTTTTATCTCAATCAGGCTGGAGCGCCAGCATGAAGATGCCCTGGAAAAATTTGAAGCTGAAATTAAAAGCTATGATGAAGTGCTTGAATGCTATTTAATGACCGGACAACGCGATTATCTATTGCGGGTGGTGGCGCAGGACCTGCGCTCTTATGAGGGGTTTTTAAAGGATAAGCTGACGCGAATTGACGGTGTGGCAAGCATCGAATCAAGTTTTGCATTAAGTCAGGTAAAGTATACCAATTCCCTTCCGCTGCCGGTCTAGCAGCGATACTCTGAAAATTGAAAGTTAAATGTTATGTTGCCGCGCCCTGCTTTTTTTGCGACTGTTTTTATTGGTCTTATCGTTGCCGGTTGCGCCCAGCAAAGGCGCGGACAGCCGCTGGCGCTGGATATCGAGCAGTATGTGGCCACCAGGGCAAGCGTTTCGTGTGGTGATGTTGAAGCTCACTATCGTGTTGCCCAGGGCGTGCGCACAGCACTGGATATCCCAAAATATCGCCGAAAAATCCTGCGCGAACTGCCGGGTTGGTCGGCACCGACGATGAATTTGAACGAGGCGCGCTCATTGAGCGAGAATTCAGCAAAACTGTTGCGGGAAGAATTAACCCGCCGCTGCCCTGATAATCGCATTACCGGGCGCGAAGACATCGTCTATATACCTGCATAGATCATTCAAAATCCTGTTCAGCTTACGTTCATGTTGGCGCCGTTAAGGTTTGTTCATGGCTCAATTGAGCTACGTATTAATCAGCCCAAAAGGGTTCACGGCATGTCCGATCCATGTGTCGGGACCAGCGAGGAGATGAATGATGACAAATAGATTTGTTAAAGGTTTGGCTGTTGTGATGGTGCTCGGTTTTGCCGCCATTGCCTCGACACAAAATGCTTATGCCGGCAAAGGCACGCGTAATTTTGTTTTTGGCGCTATTGCCGGTGTTGCCGGTCTGGCGGCTATAAATTCACTGTCGCGCGGTGGTTATTATGACCGCGGTTATTACAACCGTGGTTATTATAGTACCGGGTATCGTTACCGCCGCAGTTACTATTATGACGATTATTCTTATCGTCGGCCATATTACCGGACATACTATCGCACTTCTTACCGGCCCAGATATAAGGTGCGGCGTCACCATCACAGCCGCCGCCCGGTGGCCTGGTCAAAGGCATGGTATCGGTATTGTGCCAGCAAATATCGCTCATTCAGGCGGTCTGATGGTACTTTCCAGCCTTACAATGGCCCGCGTCGCGTCTGCCGCTGAAGGTATTGAAAAGTCTTGAGTTGTCCCGGGCAAGCCTTGCGCTTGCCCGGTTTTTTTGGCAGAGCATTATCTTTTCAAACACGACACCAGCGTGCGGGACAGGTCTCGCAAAAGAGTGACATAGGCAGCCGGGCCGGCAGGGATATCTGCTCCCAGAGGGTCAAGCACTGATACTTGGGTATTTGTGTTGTCGGTTATGGATTTAACGATTGCCGGGTTGAACTGGGGTTCTGTGAAGATGCAGCGAATGCCTCCTGCGGCAATTCTGTCCCGAATTTGGCTGATTTTTCTGGCGCCGGGTGCGCGCTCGGGATTGAGAGTAATGGCTCCGGTGGTCGTGAGACCGAAGCGCTTGATGAAATATTGAAAAGCGTCATGATAGACGATAAATGGTGCTGTTTTTACCGCTGCCAGTGTTGCATCAAGCTCTGTTGTCAGGCGGTTGAGCGTTGCGATCAAAGCAGCCCCATTGGCAGCAAAAAGCTCTGCGTTGTCTGCGTCTGCCATGCTCAGCTGTTTAACAATTTCTTGCACCAAAACTATGGCATTGTCAGGATTCAACCAAAAATGGGGATCCATGTTTTGGTGGGTATGATGATTTGCCGCCTCATCAATTTCCCCACCCTGATCCAGTTCGGATGGCAGCAGTTTCAAGCCGGGAGTTTTGGATAATTCAACTATCTGCGCTGAAGCGGCCAGGGTTTTGAGCGGCCTGGTTAAAAATACTTCCATGTCCGGCCCGATCCAGAAAACAATATCGGCTTTGGACAGAGTGCGGGCATCGGAGGGCTTTAAGTTGAAGCTGTGTGGCGAACTTGCGCCTTTAAGCAGCAGTTCGGGCTCACCCACACCTGTCATAACCGATGCTACCAGGGAATGTATCGGCTTTATGGACACTGCAACGCGAAATTCCGCAGCTGTAACATGCCGGGTTGAAAAGCCTGCTACGGCAATCAGAATTGCAAGCAATATTGGCAGTGCTCTAAGTTCAGACATTTGGTTTTGACCACTTATACTAAAAGTTGATACGTTATAAGGTAACAATATTATTGTTCAACCATTATATCTGCTGGCTTGTTTCATGTGGCGTTATGATTGAAAACAATGTGAAACAGCATAATCTGAAACCGTTGGAGAACTGTTGATTTTTGTCGGTATTTTACTTACCAAGGTTGCTCACAATAGATTCGCTCTCTATAGTAGCGTGGTATTTTAAGAGTGAAAGTCCGTTAGGCTTGATATGATCTGGATCTGAAATGGTGCAGGTTAATATAGCCCGTTTCAGTTTGGAGCGGTAAGTAATAGACTTTTAAGCATAATATGGGTATATGAAAGCTTCAGAGCTGAAGTAAGCTGGAGAGTAGATCGCTTGTTGCGTTACAAGATAATAATAGCAGGAATTTCCGTTCTACTGTTTGCGGGAGCCGTTGGGCTCCAGCTCGGGCAAATGCTCGGTGCCTTTTCCGTGTCCGGCGCTGGGCCAGTGCAAGTTGCAGGCAATTCCGGAGCAGTGTCGCAAAGCACCCCGGTTTTCCTCGGTGTTGCCAATAACGGCAATTCATCGGTTGCAAAAACAGTTGGGCTCAAGCCAAGCATTTCAAAGCTGCCTTCCAAGAAAGACCGGATGAAAGTCGCATCTCTGGGGGCAGGAATTGGCGATGGTTTTTTCAGTTCAAAATCTGGGGCGGATACAGGGTCGACTTCTCAGGCGTCGCCAAACCGTTCTGTGGTTACTGACGAAGCCATGGTTTTTGAAAAACAGGCACCTGTTCGCATGGAGCAATCCCTGGTGACAGCTTTGCTCAGTCAGGGCCGCAAACGTAAGCAAAAACGTCGCGAGATTGTTTTTAACCGAAGTGAAAAAATGTGTCTGGCGCGTGCTATTTATTTCGAGGCCAGAAGTGAATCGCGCACGGGGCAAATTGCTGTTGCCAATGTTATTATGAACCGAAAGGTCAATCGCTATTATCCCAACACAGTGTGCCGGGTTGTAAATCAGGGCGCCAAACGGCGCACCGGATGCCAGTTCTCTTTCAGGTGCGATGGTCAGTCCGATATACCGCGTGAAAAGAAATCCTGGCGCAATTCCATCCAGATTGCCAGTCTGGTGATGGAGGGGAAATTACGCGACGCCCGGTTGCGCGGTGTTACTCACTATCATGCAGATTATGTTTCTCCCAAATGGGCGAAACAATTCCGCCGGGTAGCAAAAATCGGCAAACACATCTTCTATGTTGCACCAAAAATCGCCTCTTACCGCAGCTGGTAAAGCTCCAGAAGTGCTCTAGCTGTGGACCCTCAACAGGTTGTTCTTCTTGAATCCCAATTTTGAGATTGGTGTTTGATCTTTTATACCACCATGTGGCCGGTGCCAATTGTACATGTGGGTCCATATGGGCAATTCCACTTTTCGGTA
>JAJRTY010000108.1 GCA_024278055.1 Alphaproteobacteria bacterium
CTATTAAATCAACCATTTCAGGAGCAAAAACCACCGGCTCAAACCTGGCCAGAGTCCGGCGCTCGATGGTTGCACCTTCCCTCTCTGCTGTTTTTTGGGCAAAAGCAAACAAACGGGCTTCAGCCTTTTTGGAGCAGTGCTTCATCCGTGTTGCGAAGATCAACGGTCATCAATGCACGGTTTGCAACGACATTGACCAGATTGGGCCGGACTTCGAAAACGCCGACAGTCGCGACCTGATCTGCGCCCATATCCTGCGCTATGGCCCGCGCTTCTACAGCAATTTGAGCGGCAACAAATGCGGCATCGCAGCGCAAGCTCATCGGTGTGGTTCCGGCATGGTTTGATATGCCGTCAATTTCGAATTCGTTCCAGGATATGCCCTGTACACCTTCAACAACTCCAATGGTTATCCCCGCCACATCAAGGACGGGGCCTTGTTCCACATGAAGTTCAAAAAAACAATGGGCCCGAAAATTGCCGGTTTCAGCCTTGCCCCAATAACCAATCCGGCGCAATTCATCGCCAACCGTTGCCCCGTCAATCCCGATCACCGCATGCGCTTCATCAAGGCTCAGGTGGCCCTGATGAACGGCACTGCCCATCATGTCGGGGGCAAAACGGGCACCTTCTTCGTTGGTGAAAAAAGCAACTGCCAGCGGGCGCTTGGTGGTGATGCCGGCATCCTTAAGCGTTTCGATCACTTCCAGCCCGGCCAATACACCCAGGCATCCGTCATAAATGCCGCCGGTTGCCACCGTATCAATGTGTGATCCAATCATAACCGGTGGCCCGTCCTGCCTGCCGGCGCGAAGGGCGATGACATTGCCAATCGCATCAATGGATACGTCAAGACCAAGATCCTGCATCCAGCCGGTAACCAGATCGCGGCCGCGGCGGTCATCGTCGCTGAGGGCCAGGCGGCAACACCCGCCGCCTTCCAGTGCGCCAATTGTCGCCAGCGTATCAATACGATGCAGCAGACGCGTTAGATTAATTGTCAGGTTTTCGGTCTTCATGCGCAGCTTTCCTCAATACTGATAGCGCGGACCTCATCGCCGCTACGCCCGACGATTTCCCGATAGGCCTGGGGATCTGTGTTCCCTTCTGATCCGATCACCAGAATTCGACTGTCGCTGTAAAGGCCAAGTTGTGCGCGTGTTTTTCTGTCCTGGCTGGCCAGCAAAAAACCGGCTAACCCGGCGACACCGGATTCGCCGCCGACAATGGGCTGGTCGCCTGATTTGCCATCGGCCAGCAAACGCATAGTATCAATCGCAGCTGTATCGGATATGGTCATGGCGGCAAACGCGCCGGGTTTTAAAATTGGCCAGCACAGTGGCGATAATTCACCACAAGCCAGTCCGGCCATCAGGGAATCGAGCTCACCAGAGACAACAACTGGTTCCCCGGCCTTGAAGCTTTCAAACCAGCAGCCTGCACTGTGCGGTTCAACGATTACAGCCTTTGGCCTGTCTGTACCAAAAGCCTGCCAGAATTGCCCGACAACCGCAGCAGCCAGTCCGCCGACACCGGCTTGAACGAACAGGTGGCTGGGGGGAGTTGCAAAGGGCAGTTGTTTAATGGCTTCATCCGCCAGCACGGCATAGCCCTGCATGACGTTGCGCGAGGCTTCAATATTGCCGCCGGCGGCGGTGTCGGGGACCACATGCCAGCCCTGACTGTCACTTGTGAGGCTGGCGGCGCGCACAGCGTCATCAAAGGAGCCGGGAACGCGACGAACTTCGGCACCATAGGCAGCTATTGCCTTTTCACGCGATGCCGTGACCGCTTCATTTATGTATATCACACAGGAGCAACCAAACATCCGCGCCCCCCAGGCGACCGAGCGGCCATGATTGCCATCGGTTGCGGCACACACTGTTATTGTGTCAACAATATCATGATAATCGCCAGTGCGCAGATCTTCAGCGGTTATATGTTTGCCGGTAAGGCGGTGAACCTCCTTTGCAATGGTGCGCAATACCGCATAAGCGCCACCCAAAGGTTTAAAACTGCCAAGACCGAAACGCTGCCCTTCGTCCTTATACAGAACGGAGTTGACATCGGCTGCCCGGGCAAGGCCGGGCAAGGCAACCAATGGCGTTGGCTGGTAACCGGGCCAGGATGAAATTTCCTTGCGTGCTGCCAGCAAACCTTGAGCGTTGAGGATAGCTTCCTGATCATGACCATATTTTTGAGGAACAACAGCATCAGGATTTGCGACGAAAGAAAACGCTTGTTCTGTTAAGAGATCAATCATGCAGTTTAATCAAATTCAAACAGTAAATTCATGTAAAAAAACTGCCCCCAGGGAGGAGAAAGCGCACAGTTTTGCGCACATTCTCCTCCTGTCAGGGAGCCTCAGAGGGTTACTTGCTGGCGTCTTTAATGGCGGCCAGATAGGCGTTCATCATGTCTTCGCCTTCAGCTCCGAAAGTTTTCTTTATGACGCCCTTGACGGCAGGCAGAGCGGCTGCCTGGAATCTTGCACGCTCGGATTCGGGCAAAGTGTACACTTCCAGGTTTTTGGCCAGGGCCGGCAGACCGCGCTCGGAGGCTTCAATAATGCGACTGATGCCACGTCCGGCAACGATTGCCGAGCGTGCAGCGTAGGCGACAACCTGTTTTTCATTGTCTGTGAGACTATCGTAAAATCCCTTGTTCATGACCCAGACGTAAGGTGTGAAAAGGTGCTTGCTCAGCGTCAGATACTTTTGCACTTCGTTAAATTTGGCAAAAGCTATGATCGGTACCGGGTTCATCTGACCATCGGCAACACCGGTCTGTAAAGCGGTATAGACCTCGGACCAGGCGATGCCGGCGGGCTGACCGCCAAGAGAGGCGATAAGCGTTTTGTGGGTCTGAAGACCCATGGTGCGGATTTTCATGCCCTTGAAATCCTCAAGCGTCTTGATTGGGCGCTTGGAGTTGGTGAAGTTGAAAAATCCACCGGAATCACCAAAGCCCAGAACCGAAAGCCCGGTCTTTTTTTCAATGCTGGCGGCCAGTTTAGCACCAAAAGGCCCATCGAACACCGCATAGGTGGCGGATATGTTGGGGAAAGCAAACGGCACATCCAACGCGCCGATCAGCGGATAGACGGACGCCATCCCGCCGGTTGAATGAATACCCGATTGAATCACACCGGCTTTCACCTGTTGTAAAACCTCTGCATCCTTACCAAGCTGGCCCGAGGGGAATATCTGAACTTTAACAGATCCATTCGTGCCGGATTCCACCAGATTTTTGAAAACCGTAACCATAGCTCCGGTGGCGTTGTCAAATGGATCATTCTTGTTGAGGTGAGCCAGTTTGAGAACCTTGTGCGACGCGGCAATTGCCGTATTGGCCATGCCGATCCCCATACTGACGGCCAGTCCCGTGGCGATAAGTAATTTTGCGAATTTCATTTTAGTCTCCCTTGTCGTTGAGTGTTTTCACGCTTTACTCCATTCCAAGCAAGCGCGGGACGAACATCGTGAGATCAGGCCAGAACGCGACCACCGCAAGAATTGCGATCTCGGCGATGAGAAAAGGGATCAGCGCCTTGCTGATCCGTTCAATGCGCTCTCCGGTAACCGAGGAGAGTACAAACAGACAGGCGCCGACAGGCGGCGTCATTAATGAGATGTTGAGGGCGAGAACAATCATCACCCCGGCCTGAACCGGATGCATGCCGATGGCAAGTGTCAACGGTGCCAGCACCGGAGCCAGAATGATCAGGGCGGCATTGATGTCCATGAACATTCCAACCACCAGCAGCAAGGCTAAAATGAGCCCGATGATAATGTTTGGATCATCTGATATTGACAGGAACCAGGCGGCAATGAGTTGGGGAATTTGCATGAATGTCATCCACCAGCCGAGAATGGAGGCAGAAGCAATTATGAGAAAAACAATGCCGGTAATTTGCGCTGTGCGCACCAGCATCTCCGATATATCCTGAAAACTGAGCGCCCGGTAGATCAACCCGCCGACCACCAAAGCATAGAAAACAGCAATAGCCGCGGCCTCTGTCGGCGTCACGATACCAGACAGAATACCGCCAAGGATAATCACCGGCATCAAGATGGCCAGAATGCTGGAGCGAAAAGCTTTCATAATGCGCCGCAAACTTGGACCCCGGTCACTTTTTGGCAGGCCAAGCTTGCGCCCAAGGGCTGCAATCACCGCCATGCAGATCAGCCCGATTAAAATACCCGGCAATATTCCAGCTGCGAATAATCCGGCTATGGATACGCCCATCAACGAGCCATAGATCACCATCAGGTTGGAGGGAGGGATTGTCGGGCCGATGATTGATCCCGCGGCCGTGACAGCGCAGGAAAACGGTCGCGAATAACCTTTTTTCACCATGGCGGGAACCAGAGTATTGCCAAAGGCTGCCGCATCTGAAACCGCAGCTCCGGTCATGCCGGCAAACAGCATTGAGGCCACCATGTTGGAGTGGGCAAGGCCGCCTCTGAGATAGCCGACAAGAGATTCGGCAAATTCAATCAATCTGCCGGTAATACCCGAGCGGTTCATAATTTCTCCGGCAAGAATAAAAAACGGCATGGCCATGAAGGTGAACAGGTTTAAACCTTCAAAGAAGCGCTTGGCGGCCATGCCAAGGAAATTATCTCCACCGATCTGAACTAACCCGGCAATGCCCGCAATGCCCAATACATACCCAATAGGAACACCGACCAAAATAAAGCCGAAGAATAAAGCGACAACCATAATCATCAGGCCGCTACCTCCTGTGCTTCCGGCGGGCTTTGTGGTCGAATTGCCGTCAGGAAAATCTGCACTGCCGTCAAGCCCGCACCAATTGGAACCGACGCAAAAGGGACAACCATGTTCATGCCAAAAATCATGGCAAACTGATTGGCGCCATCAATGGTCATGCGGATGCCATAGACGAATAAAAACAGGAAAAAAGCGATGCCCAGACAGTCAATTGCGGCTTGAAGAATTTGCTTGGGGCGCGGTGGCAGAGCCATCAGTATAAAAATGAGGCCAATGTGTTCACGCCGGTGGGCAGCACTCGAAATTGCCAGCAAGGCGGCCCAGATCATGATGTAGCGTGCCAGTTCTTCGGTCCAGGTAATGCCCAGCTCGAGAAAATAACGGGCAACAATACCAAACCAGATGTCGAGCACGAGAACGGCAACCAGAACGACACAGATACGCTCGACGAGCCAATTCAGCTTTTCACCGAATCTCCACATAGCCTCTCGTGCATCCAAAATCATTCAAAGCTTTCTGAAACTTAAGTTTACATCGAAAAAATCGTTGTTTACTGCTGTTTATAACAATATATTGAAGGATAAAAGCTCGTATCGATGCGAAAGTCAACAAAAATTGAAATTTTAATTTCATAAATTATATGCTAAGACTGAAAACCGGAAGCGGGATTTGGCGGGGTGAAATTGTGAATGTAGTTGATGAGAAATAGTAATCAGGACGACAATCTCGAGCAACGGATTTTGCGCGGTTATGATACGTTTTCACCGGCAGAGCGTCGACTGGCCGATGCGTTGATTGAGTATCGTGGCCAACTGGCGCGTTACTCGGCAACCGAACTGGCGCATGAAGCCGATGTTTCCAAAGCCACGGCAGCCCGGTTTTTTCAAAAACTCGGCTATGACAGTTTTCGGCAGGCCCGGCGCCAGGCTTTGCAATCGCGACCCTGGGGCTCGCCTCTGGAAGCGCTGGCAGAAATAACCGGGCCGCTTCAGGGGCGTGGTAATCTTGGCCGTCATGTGGCCAATGACATCCACAACCTGACCCAGACTGCCGAGGCCATTGATCCGGGAGACATTGAACGGGCGGTGGCAATTGTGGCCGGTGCCCAGCGTCTGCTGGTTGTGGGCTTTCGCAACAGCCATGCCTTTGCTACCTACGCATTTGCCGTTGTAAATTCGATCAAGCCCGATGTTCATCTTGTTGGCATCGGTGGTCTTGCGCTGAGTGAGCAGATTGCCGCACTTGGGACAAATGATGCAATCCTGGCTGTCGGGTTTCGCCGCCGCCCTTATGCTCTGCGTCAAATACTGGAGACCGCCAGAAGTCGTGGTACCGCATCGGTTCTGGTTACCGACACTACAGCGAGCGAAACCGCTAATCTGGCCAATATTACTTTGACCTGCCAGTGTCAGGGCGCCTATCTTTTTGACTCCTACGTATCAGGTCTGACTATTTTAAACTTCTTGTGCTCAGCAGTAGCACTTGAACTCGGCGATCCTGCATGGGGCAGGCTGTCGGAAATAGAAGATCTTCACAATGAATTCGGCGATCTCATTCAACCCGATAAAAGCGAAAACCAATAGGCTTGCTGGAGCTGTCACAAGCATAAGCAGGTTATATTATTTGTGACCCGATGGCCGCAGTGTTCTCGAGCATTACGGTTCAATATGATCGAGAAGTGCCCTGAATTGGCGATGTTACGGTTTGACTTTTGTGCAGGTAAGTCTTTAAACTTAGGAAGGAGCGGCCAACTCGACATTGAAATCAGGACTGAAAAGTGTCGCAATCTTTCGATATGGTTCTGCTCTATTGGGGAGCTTTAGTTGGTTAAAGAAATCAAAACCGAAGAGCCTTGGCGTGTTGGCGTCTTGTTTTCGAATAGCGGTTTTTTGGCCGTTATCGAAGAAACGCAGTTGCGTGGAACCCTCACTGCAATTGACGAAATCAATGACAATGGCGGTGTAAACGGTCGGCCGCTCGAGCCTGTAATCTATGATCCGGGCTCAGAAACTGCGGCATTTGGCCGCTATGCCAAGCAGATGATGGTTGAAGATGGAGTTTCAACAATCTTTGGCTGCTACACATCTTCAAGCAGAAAATCCGTTTTGCCGGTAGTGGAGAGGCTCAATGGCCTCTTGTGGTATCCAACTTTATATGAAGGTTTCGAGTACTCTCCAAATATTGTTTACACTGGCGCCGGCCCCAACCAGAACAGCCTCGAACTCTGTCGCTATCTGATGCATCATTTTGGCAATCGTTTTTATTTTGTCGGCTCGGATTACGTTTATCCGAAAGTCTCCAATAAAATTATGTGGGAGTTTGTTCGCACCAATGGTGGTGAAGTGATCGGGGAGCGATATCTGAATTTGAGAGCAAAACCGAAAGATTTCATTTCGGTTATGGAAGATATCAAACACACGCAACCTGATGTTATTTTCTCCACCGTCGTCGGCGAGGCGACATCATTGTTTTATCAGGCATATATGGATTACGGCTTTGATCCCAAAGTTATGCCCATCGCCAGTCTGACAACAACCGAGGCAGAAATCAGAAATATGGGTTTTGATGTTGGTGAAGGACACATCACAGCGGCGCCCTATTTTGATGGTCTCGAAAACGCAGCCAGCTCAGTTTTTGCAGCCCGTTTCAAAAAACGCTATGGCGCAGACGAGCCGACCAACATGTGTCTGGAAGCGGCATATTTTCAGGTTCATATGTTCGCTCAGGCACTGGAGCAGACCAACTCAATGGAAACGGATTTACTTCGCCCGACAATTCTTGGGTCGGAATTTGAGGCCCCTCAGGGAAATATTTCTATTAACAAAGGCTGCAGTCATGCAGATTTGTGGACGCGAATTGGCAGAGCTGATCGTGCCGGCCGATTTGAAATATTATACGAATCAAACTCCAAGGTCTCGGCTGATCCGTATCTGATTGGCTATGGTCGAAGCATAGCATTTTAATCGGGTTTTTTAAAAACTATGCCAGGGAAAATGACCAGCAGTGCTGAACACAGTCACGAAAAATTTCAAGAGTTATCGATTGCCGTCATAGTAAAACGAGACGATCATGGCGAAGATCTTATTCGTGAAATACAGCGAACCCGATCAAAAGTGCAGCACATCTGGCCAATGCCAGAGGAGATTCCAAACGAGTTTGATATCGTTTTTTGCGAGTTGGTTGCCGACCTGCCCAGCCGATGCAAAGGTATGCCTGTAAATGCCCAGTTTACACTAATTGTTGTTATTCCTGCCAATCGAAATATCTCTCAAAAAATTCTGGAACACAGTGTTCCCCATGCCGTCATTCATATGCCTTGCAGGCCTGAGGAAGTGCTTTCATCAATGGTTGTGGCCCGCAGTCACTATCAATATGAAAGGCGTTTAAGGCAACGAATTGAAAAGCTTGATGAGAATCTTCGCTCGATGAAAACCATCGAACGTGCCAAGGTTATTATGATGCAGAGTAAAGATATGAATGAAGAGGAAGCTTACAAACATTTGCGCCGCAAAGCGATGCAGCGGCGTGTGACAATTGGTGCTTTGGCATCTTCGATTGTTGACTCGCAGGAACTTCTTGGGTAGTGTTCCTGCAGCTCGAATAGAAAAACTGGCCTTTTCGGTCTCGCCTTTTTGAAGAGTTGGACTTATCAAGCGTTCACAAATTAAGCTTTTAAAATTTGTGAAAATTAAGTGACAGCGGCAATGACGCCGCTAAAATATTCAAGGCAATGTTGCCCGTTATTGATCGCACCAGTGCGTTTCAAGGCGGGTTTTTTTTGTGCCTAAAGGGAGAACATAATGAAGATTAACAGAAGATCATTGATCAAGGGATCAGTTGCTGCAGGCGCTTTTACGGCGGCCGGTTTCCCCCATATCTGGACCAAGGACGCCTCACTCGCCTATGCGGCAGGTAATGAAATCAAGGTTGGCGTTCTCTTTTCGCTAACCGGAACCACTGGCATTATCGAAGAATCACTCAATAAAGCTACGATCATGGCGATTGAGGAAGTTAATGCTGCCGGTGGCATTAATGGAATGAAGATTGTTCCAATCGTTGAAGACCCAGCGTCTGATCCAGCGACCTTTGCTGAAAAGGCCCGCAAGCTGGTTCTGGGGGACAAATGTGTGAGTGTGTTTGGATCTTACACCTCAGCCAGCCGCAAAGCGGTTCTGCCGGTGTTTGAAAAACGCAAGAACCTGTATTGGTACCCGACCCTTTATGAAGGTCGCGAGTGCTCCAAGAACGTGATCTATACGGGTGCGGTACCCAACCAGCAACAAGATGAGTTTGTTCCCTGGTTAGTCAAGACGTTCGGAAAACGCTGGTCGTTGATCGGATCCAATTACATTTATCCGAAAGAAGAAAACAACTACTGCAAAAAGCTCCTGGCCGGGCTTGGTGCTGAAGTCATTCGCGAAGAATATGTACCACTTGGGCACTCGGAGTTTTCGTCGGTGGTCAACAAGTTCCGCGCCGAGAAGCCGGATGTCATATTCTCGACGGTGGTTGGTGATTCCGTTGTCGCTCTGCATCGTCAGTATCGTGCTGCCGGCTTAGATCCGGAAAAAATGCCAATGGCAAGTTTGACCACTTCGGAAAATGAAGTCGCTGCCATGGGGGGGGATGCTGCTGCCGGTCATTTCACCTCTGCGCCATATTTCATGGTTTGGGATTCTCCCGAAAATCAGAAATTTGTTGACGCCTATCGCAGCCGTTGGGGTGCTGACAAAGTAACGCATTTTGTTTCTGAGCCGAGTTATTTTCAGGTCAAGATGTTTGCTGAAGCCTGTTCGAAACTGGCACCAGGCGATATTAATCCGGCCAATATTCGCGAAGCAGTCAAGGGTATTGAGATGATGGCTCCTCAGGGTGAAGTGCGCCTGGATGCAGCAACTCTTCACACGTATCTTTGGCCAAAAATTGGTCAGTGCAAATCGGATGGGCAGTTTGAGATCATCAAACAGTCCTCGAGCTGGCTGGCGCCTGTCCCGTACAAGGCATACGAAAATCAGACTTGCACGGAGCAAGGCCTGAAAGAAACCTGAGCCTTTGGATGACACTATGAAATGTTGTGGTGGGGATGACTGTCTCCACCACAACACATCGAAGAAAGACTTTTTCTGACATGAGCGAGATTGTAATTTCTCAAGTTATTACCGGGCTGAGTATAGGCTCGATCCTTCTGTTGGTCGCTCTGGGGCTGGCCATTATTTATGGTACGACCGGTGTTATCAATCTTGCGCATGGTGAGTTTGTCATGTTGGGGGCCTATAGCGCCTGGGCCTTACAGAAATATGCCAACATTGGATTGTTTGAAGGGTTGATATTAATTTTCTTCATTGTTGCGTTTATCGGCTTTTTTATTGAACGCATCGTCATACGACATTTATACGATCGGCCTATGGATACCATTCTGGCGACCTGGGGGGTCGGCATTATGGCGCAGCAGATCATCCGCCTTACCGCCGGTGGCGAGTTACGCTATGTTGAGATGCCGCAATCGCTTGGCAGCAGTATCTCCGTTTTTGGCATTGAAACGTCAGCGTTCAGGATTTTCATTCTGGTAATGACTGCAGCGCTGTTCGGGTTGACCTGGTATTTGATGTACAAAACAAATATCGGGATGAAGTTGCGGGCAATCACTCAAAACCGGGAAATGGCCAGTAGTTTCGGTATTAACAGCGACAGGATTTATAGCCTGACATTTGCCTATGGCAGTGGCCTTGCAGGCCTGGCTGGAGCTTTGGTTTCCCCGCTTAAAAGCGTGTCACCTGAAATGGGCACCACCTATGTGGTTGATGCATTTATGGTTGTTGTGCTTGGCGGTGTGGAAAGTCTTCTGGGGACTATCGCCAGCTCTCTCATCCTGGGACAGATGAACGGCTTTCTGGCTTACTTTAGCAATGACACCATGGCTAAGGCGATAGTCTTCATGGCCATCATTGTGCTGATCCGGTTCCGCCCACAAGGATTGTTTTCGACTAAAAACCGCAATTAATTAAGCCGGCTGGAAAAGCCGGAACTTGTTACCAGGGAGTGCGAGAAAACGTGACTAGAAAAACGGCCATTCAACTCGGTGCCTATGGGGCAGTTTGCCTTGCGATTTTACTGGTTCCCAGTTTTGTCGATGACGCCTTTATCCTGAACAAGTATGCCCGTTACCTTGTGCTTGGAATTTTGGCGATGTCTTTAAGCCTGTCCTGGGGATACACAGGCATTCTCAACCTGGGACATGCGGTCAGTTTTGGGCTTGGATCCTACTCCCTGGCAATGTCGTTAAAGCTGCGAACGATCCCGGTCTATACCGGAAAAGCCGGATTGCCGGATTTTATGGTTTGGAATAATGTCACAGAACTACCGTTGCTCTGGCAGCCATTTCATTCTCTGGCCTTTGGCGTTTTTGCCGGAATTATGATCCCTGTCCTGTTTGCGGCGTTCCTTGGCTGGTTTATGTTTAAGGGGCGCATAACCGGTGTTTATGTTGCGATAATAACTCTGGCCTGGCTTGTTGTCGTAAACCTGCTGATTATTGATCAGCAACAAATCACGGGTGGCTTTAACGGTATTACAGATTTAGCCCAGTTTGAGGTCTTCGGATTTGCATTCGATGCCTATGACAGCTCCCTGTACTACCTGGTTGGAATTTGCCTCACTTTCAGCCTGTTTTTTGCACTTGCTATTTCGAAAAGCAAAACCGGTTTAATTTTTCAAGCTATCCGGGATCACGAAGACCGGGTGCGCTACTTTGGATACGACGTTGCCAATTTCAAGATATTTTCTTTTTGCATTTCAGCCGGACTGGCCGGAATGGCAGGTATGCTCTACACCATTGTCAATGAATTTGCTTCGCCGACTTTCCTTGGCGTGCCGCTCAGTCTGGGGATTGTTATCTGGTGTGCCGTCGGTGGACGTCAAAGCCTGCTCGGTGCCATGCTGGGTGCGATTATCGTAACAGGTATGCAGGGAGCGTTATCCGAGTCAAAAATCTTTCTGGAATCATGGACCCTGATCATGGGTTTCCTTTTTGTTGTCATTGTTTTGTTCATGCCAAAGGGGCTGGCGGGTGTTGCCGGGACTTTGATGAAGCGTTTTTCCTCTTCTGCGCCAGAAAATCCGGCCAAAGGAAAAAGCCAAATTAAGGAGGCCAACTGATGACTAAAGGCAACGATCACCTGGAAATGCGTGATGTCAGTGTCGAGTTCAATGGATTCAAGGCCATTAACAGCTTTAACTTCGCTGTTTCGCAAGGTGAGCTCCGATGCCTTATCGGCCCCAACGGCGCAGGTAAAACTACAGCTCTTGATCTCATATGCGGGAAAGTCAAACCGACTTTTGGCGAGGTTTTTTTTAAGGGGCTGAACCTTAATAAAATGGAAGAGCATAAAATTGCCCGGGCAGGTATTGGTCGAAAGTTTCAAATCCCCAGCGTTTTTCGTGAATTGACCGTCAGGGAAAATCTCGATGTGGCTCACTGCAAACATGTTGGTGTGTTTGCCAATTCATTCAAGTTTGGTCGCGGGGATGAAATGGATGGGCTTGAAAAACTGGTGGAACTGGTTGGACTCCAGGATGAACTGGAGACAAGGGCCGGACATTTATCGCACGGGCAGACACAGTGGCTGGAGATATCGCTGCTTCTGGCTCAGGATTCCCAACTCATTTTGATGGACGAGCCAACCGCTGGTTTGACGGTGCTGGAAACTAAAAAAACAGCCGAACTATTTAACAGGCTCAAGCGGCGTCACACCCTGATTATTGTTGAGCACGATATGGGATTCATCAAGGAAATTGCCGAAATCATTTCTGTGATGCATCAGGGGAAAATGTTGGCCGAAGGGACTGTCAGCGAAATCGAAGACAATGAGGCCGTCAGAGATGCCTACCTTGGAAGGGGAGGAATTTCCAGTGCTTGAACTGAAGAATGTTAGTGCCAGCTACGGCAATAGCCGTGCCTTGAAAGAGGTCAGTTTACGGGTTGAAACGGGCGATTTCATCAGTGTTCTTGGCAGAAATGGTGTTGGTAAAACCACCTTGATGAGAGCGATCATGGGGCTGATGGACGGTTTGACAGGAAGTATCACTCTCGATGGCATCGAAATCAATGATAAGCGGACCGATCAGCGGGCAATCGCCGGTATCGGCTATGTTCCCCAGGGACGCGGAATTCTGCCAGGGTTTACAGTCAGGGAAAATCTGAAACTTGGGACTTTCGCCAGCAACGATGGAAATACCGAAATCAACGAATGGGTTTTTGAGCTTTTTCCCATTTTAAAGGAGTTTCTCGATCGGCTGGGCGGCAATCTTTCAGGTGGGCAACAGCAGCAACTGGCCATTGGCCGAGCTCTGCTTACCAATCCCAAGGTCATTTTACTGGATGAGCCCACTGAAGGCATTCAGCCAAACATTGTTGAGCAGATTGAACAGGTTTTGATTGATCTCAATAAAAAACAGGGCATGACAGTCGTCCTAGTTGAACAAAATGTGGAATTTGCCCGTCGGGCTTCACAGCACTTTGTTGTGCTGGACAGGGGAGCTGTCGCGGCAAATGGGACGGTCGATAAACTGACTGAAGAACTCGTTCATCAGCATATGGCGGTTTAATTTATCGAACGGGAACGGACATGAAAAAATTTGCAACGATGATCATCATCCAGGAATAGGGAGAAAAAAATGTACCACGGAGATATTTCCAGCAGTAAAGATACAGTCGGTGTTGCAGTCGTCAATTACAAGATGCCTCGCATGCATACGAAAGAGGAGGTAATTGAGAATTGCCATAAGATTGCAGAGATGATCAAAGGCATGAAGGTTGGATTGCCGGGAATGGATTTGGTTATTTTCCCGGAATACAGTACCCACGGCATTATGTACGATGAAAAGGAAATGTATGAGACTGCTTCACAATGCCCAGGTGCTGAAACCGAGATTTTTGCCGAGGCCTGCCGCGAGGCTGGCGTTTGGGGCGTGTTTTCACTAACCGGCGAGCGTCACGAAGAACACCCCAACAAAGCTCCCTACAACACCTTGATCTTGATGAATGACAAGGGTGAAATCGTACAAAAATATCGTAAAATTATGCCCTGGGTTCCAATTGAAGGGTGGTATCCTGGAAACTGTACCTATGTGGCGGATGGTCCGAAGGGATTAAAGATCAGCCTGATTATCTGTGACGATGGCAACTACCCGGAAATCTGGCGCGATTGTGCCATGAAGGGTGCTGAACTAATCGTTCGCTGCCAGGGCTACATGTACCCATCCAAGGAACAACAGGTCACTATGGCCAAGGCTATGGCCTGGTGTAACAATTGTTATGTTGCCGTTGCCAATGCCACAGGCTTTGACGGGGTATATTCCTACTTTGGATATTCCGCTATCATCGGCTTTGATGGCCGTACTTTGGGCGCGTGCGCCGAAGAAGAAATGGGTATCCAGTATGCCCAACTTTCAACCTCGCTTATCCGGGATGCGCGCAAGACAGGCCAAAGCCAGAACCATCTTTTCAAACTGTTGCATCGTGGTTACACCGGAATGATCAACTCTGGCGACGGTGACACCGGCATTGCCGAATGCCC
>JAJRTY010000109.1 GCA_024278055.1 Alphaproteobacteria bacterium
ATGCAGTAACAGAAAATTTTTCCTGCAGCATAGCTTTGAACAAATCCACCATATCGGCGCGGCTGGAAGCTTGATATTCCGTTCCCGCTTCATTTGCTTTAATTCCCGTCAACTGATATTTTTTGATCAGCTTCGGAGGTGAAAAATAATATTGCAGAACCCTGCCTTGCTCAACTTTAACAAGCTCATATTGGTATCCGCCCTTTTTTCTTTTGAGCTGAACTATGTAATGCTTGGGAGCGGCATTGAAACGAATAAAAATTGCGCGTGAAAACAGCTTGTCTCCAACCACTTCATAGCCAGCGCCTTGTTTTTTAAGCAAATACGTTCTGTCCGATTTATTATTCAACCCTGTTTTGAAAGGTATCGGGGCTACGGCTTCATAGTCCTGAAAAAAAGGCTGTGTTGAGGTGATACAGGCTGTCAGGAACAGGCTGAAAATCACGATGATGAATTTTCTATGCATTGCCCGTCTCCTCCCTGTGCGAATTTCCATCAAAGATAGCAGAAAACCCATGCCCATCCCATGGTAAATTCTTGATGAATGTTGGCGGTCGTGCTTTTGTCCGGGATTTCTCTTGTACATGTATGCCTGGACGGCATTTCAAAATTCTCATGCCTGAACCAAAGTAACACGTCATTTTCTGTTTTTTGCTGCAAACCGAACTTGCCACTCCCTTGCCCTTTCCCTGGCTTTTCTGACCTGCCCCCGTGTCATCTTTTGTTCTGCTGCCTTAAGAGCTTTGGACGCTTTTTTGTAACCAGAAGAAACTGCCAGATTGAAAAGCATATGCGCCTCGATGTAGTCTTTCTCTATGCCTCTGCCATACAGTAGTTTGATCCCCAGGTTAAACTGGGCAAGTGCAATACCCTGTTCCGCAGCCTTGCGGTACCACCTGATAGCCTGCCTGTAGTCCCGGGCAACACCTTGACCATTATCGTACCCGAGAGCCAGGTTATATTGTGCGGATGCATAGCCCTGATCGGCTGCTTTTCGATACCATTTAACCGCCTCGCTGTGGTCCTGAGCCACACCTTTACCTTTGCCGTATCTGACACCCAGATTAAATTGTGCGACCGCATTTCCCTGAACAGCGGCTTTGCGATACCATTTAACCGCCTGATAGTAGTCCTGCTCGACACCTTCACCTTTGCTATACCTGAAACCCAGATTTAACTGAGCGGCTGCATAACCCTGATCGGCTGCTTTTCGATACCATCTAACCGCCTCGCTGTAGTCCTGAACCACGCCCTGGCCGGCTTCATACCTGAGAGCCAGATTAAATTGTGCGAGTGAATCTCCCTGAACAGCGGCTTTTCGATACCATTTAGCCGCCTCGCTGTAATCCCGGGCAACCCCTTGCCCATTGACATACCTGACACCCAGATTTAACTGGGCGGCTGCGTAGCCCTGATCGGCCGATTTTCGATACCATTTAACCGCCTCGCTGTAATCCTGAGCCACACCCTTGCCATCGTCATAGTTGAGCGCGAGATTAAATTGTGCGACCGCATTTCCCTGAACAGCGGCTTTTCGAAACCACTTCGCCGCCTGCTTGTGGTCCCGGCCGACACCTCGACCATTGCCATAGGCGACACCCAAATTCAGTTGGGCCGCTGCGTTGCCTTGTTTGGCCGCCTTTTGATACCACTTGAACGCCTGGCTGTAGTCCCGGGCCACGCCCTGGCCATTACTATAACTTAGAGCCAGATTAAATTGTGCCACCGCATTTCCCTGACCGGCAGCCTTTTGATACCATTTGACCGCCTGGCTGTAGTCCCGGGCCACGCCCTGGCCATTTCTGTATAAAGTGCCCAGACTGCTCTGGGCAATGGCGTTTCCGTTGTTTGCAAGCGGCTCCAGGTCGGCAATGGCGCGCGCGTAGTCCTTTTCCCGCATCGCTTCCAGCGCCCTCTTCAAACGCTTGGTGGTTGATATTTTCTTTCTGTTGTTGGCCAGCTTTTTCTGTAATTCTTCCAGCCTTTCCGCTGTAAAGGCTTTGATCTTATTGTATTCCTCCACAGTCACCGGGCGAGAAGGCTTTGGCGCTTGCGCTACTGCTGCGATACCTTGTTTTTTTTGCTCTCCGCGGAATTTTGCCAGGTTTTTAATGTGTTCCGCCAGGGTTTTGGCAAACACCAGGCCACCGGAGCCATCGGCAACAAAAAACAACTCATCAGATACCAATGGGTTGAGCACAGCTTTAATCGCTGCCCGGCTGGGGTTGGCAATCGGCGTCGGCGGCAATCCGAATATCTTGTAGGTATTGTATGGTGTGGGTGCCTGAAAATCGGCTCGACCAAGCCCTCTGCCCAACTCACCTTTGCCGCCGTTAATGCCGTAGATGACAGCGGCATCAGACATCAACCGCATTGATTTATTCAAACGGTTGATGAAAACCGCAGCCAGGCGGCGGTACTCTGACGTTCGCCCGGTTCCTTTTTCCACCATTGAAGCCAGTATAAGCGCCTCGCCCGGCTGCTTGAAAGGCAGGCCGGGGGCTCGTGCATTCCAGGCTTCTTTTAAGACTTTACCTTGTGCTTTAGCCATAAGGTCAAGCAGAACCTGACGCGACGTGCCGGACGCGACGGTATAGGTATCCGGCAACAAGGTGCCTTCTGCAGGAGTGCTGAAAATGGTGCCCGTAAGGGTCAAATTCCTGTTCAAGCGCGCAACAATCTGCTGGCTGGTCAGCCCGGGAGGAAGGGTTATCTGGAAGGTGGCTGTTTTTTTCACCGTCCCCCGGTTCGATTGCCGGGACAGTTTTGCTACTCGCGCAACCGCCATTGCTGCGGCTTTGTTTGCCTGATCAGCAGCCTTTTGATACCACTTGGCAGCTTGCGTGAGATCGCGGGCGACCCCTGTACCGGTCTCATACATATACCCCAGATTAAGTTGCGCAGGCGCATGGCCCTGACCCGCTGCAATCCGGTACCAAAACACGGCTCTGGCGGGATTTTCTGAAACACCTATTCCTTTATGATAAAGCCATCCCAGAAGGGCTATGCCGGGAACATATCCTGTCTTTGCCGCCTCCTCACCCCAGAAAACCGCCTTTTTGAAATCTGTTTTGAAATCTGTATTTTTTTCTGAATACACGATAGCCAGTACAACCTGGGCCGGTGCATAGTTCATATTTGCTGCCTGGTTTGCGGGCACAAAAGCCTGTTTGTATTTTTTGCCCTTTATCAGTGCCCGTGAAAGCCTGTAAAGATTTTGAACGCTCCCATCCTGGGTCACTGCCCTTTCACAGGCCGGAATTGCTTTTTCGGTATCAATCGCATCGTAGGCAATGCCGATACCGCTAAACCCCGGTTCCCATTTGCTGCCGGCCAGTGCCTTGCAACTGGCCTCCCAGTTTTGCGACATGGCAGATGCCGAAGAAATCAACAAAGCAAAAAGGCCACAGACGCAACTTTTAGTAAAACCACCCATATCAACCCCTAATTTTACCTTCATCAATCTGTCGCTTCGGATGCTGCAGATATCCAGAACAACCAGCCTACCATGAACCCAAAATCATACGACCAGCCTGAATTGGGATATTTGAATATTCGCACATCTGAGAAAAAACCGCCAATCAAAGAAAACGGAGATATAAGACCATGCCAGATTCCGGTGAAAAATCCGGGCAGGGCTGAGCCATAAGTTCCGGGTTGATAGGCGCATCCTGTGAGCGCAAAAATACTGAAAATGCCGAAAATGATCAGGCTGGTTCTGGTTGATCCTGCTGAAATCTGTGCCATGTTCACCGCTCCTCGACCACATAGTCCTGAAACGCAGCAACCAGATTATTGTCTGGCCCCTGCAGAAGATTATAAAGCTGGGCCATGGTTTCATCCGACAACTCCTCGGGACGCGGGTGATCAGGGTTAAGCTTTTTATTTACAATCTCAGCCACATCCCCGGTCGTCCATACCCCGCACAATCGATACCGGCCTGACGGACCCTGAATATCAAACATCTCCCAATCAAGCGACGTGGGCAGAACAACAGTGCCTTCCTCATGAAAAGTCTGTGGAGCGCATTGCGAGGGGGCAAGAACTGTAACTTCGTGCCCAAGGCGTTCATTAAAAACCAGAAGATGGGTTTTTGCCGGCCCTTCACATAGAATTCTTACAGTCCCGCCAATACGTATGGTTGGCTCCTTTTCTTCAACACCGGGCCCAAAGCCAATGCCACCCCGCCGATAAGGCTCGTTAATTCCAATCAGGCCGATACGGCAGGCTTTAGTATTTTTACCCGCTGTATAAAGCAGTTGCTTGAATTTTCGGCTGGCATGGGGGCCGTAGGTGCCAACGCCTGCTTGCTTTAGGATTTCAAGAAACTGATCTTCGGTTTCAGCGCGAAAAATCCGAAAATCCAGCCCGTAACTTCCAAGCCGGTAAATATCAATTATTTTGCTCAACTCACCTTCACCGACAACAGCACGGCCATTTCGTTTCGCCGACCAGACCGTGGCATCGATATTGAGTTTTTCGGCCACAATAGTGCCCTGAAAATTACTCCTTGGCATACTGTACCCAATGATCCCTTCAAGGGCATCCAAAGCGCTGCCGAGTTTTATTGGTTTGTTTTTACCGGCTTTAGAAGATTTTTCCATTTCCATGTCCTCGTGCAAGCATGATCCTACAAACTCCATTAGACCAGAGCCATTGGTAAAAATGTAGTATTCTTGAAACAGATCGCCTGACTTGAAAGTCCTGAAGCGAGACAATCAATGTCCGGGACCAAACACTTTAAACCCGGCCCAGTTCTCAGGATGCTGGTTGTCCGATGCGGTTTTCAACACTGGGTCCAACATCGACACCTGCGCTTTCTGCAAGGCTTTGGCGGGACATTTTTCTGTTGCCAGATGACCATAGAACTGTTTCACCAAAACCTCGGTGGCATGATCATATATCGACCACAGGGTTGCAATTGTCCACTCAGCACCGAGGGTTTGCAGATACGCAGCGATGGTGCCGCCCTCAAAGGTCTCATGATCCGCTGTTCCGGTTTCACAGGCTGACAAGAACGCCATACTGACACCCCGCCAGTCAAATTGCTCCGAACCAATAGCACTCAAGGGCAGACGTTCACCGTCTCCCAGCAACAGATATGATTTTTGCGGAGAGCCCGGTTGCAATTGAAAATGCGTTGCCAGGTGAACCACATCCGGGTGGTGTTTCAGGCCGTTTACAAAAGCATCATGGGTGAAATCCCTGTCGATCAAAATCCGGGTTTTTCGAAAATTTCCGGCAAGAGACAGGAGCTCGGACCTGACATTTGAAAGCGGTGGAAAATCACCAGTCTGCTGGCTTGTCCCAAGCGCCAGGACGCTCGAAAACTCCCTTTGCCCAGGAGGCGAATCGGTGGCAATAAAGGTGCGATAAATCAGCGGAAACTTTTCAATCAGCATTTCCCTGCCATCAAACAGGGCGGCAAATGGTATGCGCGAAAATATCCCTTTGGCTGAAATCTGCAATTCCTTCGTATGTTCAAACTCCGCATCAAACCTTCTCAACAAAAGATCGTATAATTTTTCTGACCATAATTTCCAGTCTGCCAGCCCGCAGGAAACCGACTTGTGCAAAGCGTGAACCGCAGCTGAAATTTCAGGCAGATCTTCTTCCACCTGATGGAAAACAGACCCTTTGTCACCGGTCAGAAAAACCCTGACAACATTGCCGTTTGCAGCAAACCTGAGAATTTTCGAGCCTTTTTTTGCCAGCGGGAAATCCAGCTCAACATCGGCATCAAGTAATGAAGAAACAGGTTTTTTCTCCTGCCAGAGCCGATCATAAAACTTTGCAATCTCATCCAGATGATGATCTCTTTGAATCAGGCTACCGGCGCGATCTGAACTGTCAGGTTGATTGTGAAGCTCATGGGCTGATGCAGCATTTTTCCGGTATTGCCGGGCAATCCCGGCCTCCATATCTGTATAAGGCACATTTGGCGCATTGATTTTGAACTGGCGCTTGAACGGGGCAATATGTGCAACAATGTCACTGGACAGCAACGATTGAACAACCTGGGATTCAGGAAACTTCCCATGTGCCAGAAGCAACTGGTTGAGGAAACTAAAGGCATCAAGGCGCGATTTGAGAACCGCTTCTCGTTGCGGTGTATTAAATGGCAAAGCGCCAAGCATTGTGTGAATGGTTTCCACCGCCAGCTTGGCACTTAATATGGCAGTTGCTTCACGACCATTCTGGGCCAGGAGTGCGGCCAGACTATAGAAAATCACCCATCTTAGATCGGGATTGTTGCGGGCAGCTTCAGCGCGCAGCAACAATCGCAATAATTTACGCGCATCTTGCGCGCCATCATTTTCAAACACCTTCATCCGGGTCAATGCCACCAGTGCATCCAGCCTGCCGCCACTCAGGCAATCAATCGAAGCAATCGAATTGTCCACCGGCAAAACCCGCGAGATTTCCCCGGCAATATCCAGATCATCGCCGCATTGCTGCAAAGCCTGCCTTTCCAGCAACATCAATTCGAGGCGTTGTTCTTCATCATCTTCCAGACCATCGCACACCAGTTTTTGCGCCGTGGAAATTATTGCCTCAGCTTCACGCGGCTTCTGGGTGCGTAACGCCAGACGGGCTCTGGCTTTAAGAAAATTTATCCTGAATGAAAACGGGGCATGACGCTGATCGATTTTTTCAGCAAGTTCGAGCAATGTTTTTGCCTGTGACGGCCAGCCGTTTTCCAGCTTGAACATTGCCGCATTGGTGAGGGCTGCACCAAGCTCGGGCCCGATTGCCGTCATTCCTTCAAACAGATTGTGTATATTATCAAAAAGACCATCGGCCTCTCTGAAACGCCCTTCGCTGTCATATAGCAAGGCGCGAGCATGCAACCAGCGGATCTGTGCTTCAGCAGGCGCATCAGCACCGGGACGAATGGCGGTGAGCATTTCACCGGCGAGAGAAATACGCCCTTCATCGTGATAGGCGTTGGCCAGACGCCTTTTGATATCTGTGATCGCATGCTCCAGCCCCTCCTCCTCCGCCACCTCGAGGGCTTCGAGATAAAGCGAAATTGCAGCGGCATAATCGCCGCAAGTCTGTCGGCACAGGGCTTTGTTTTGCAGGGTTTCCGCATATTGCAGCTTACATTGACAGCGCACGGGTTTCAGGGTTTTTAATGCCCGGGTGAAATATTTTTCCGCCGCATCTATCCCTTCAATGAACCAGCTGGCAATACCAGCCGCCACCAGTGCTCTGGCATGCAGACTTTCAACGCCGATTGCATTTTCCAAAAACCCAAGCGCTTTTTTGGTAAAGTTCGCCGCCCGGCATCTTCTGTTTTCAAACCCCAGCTTTACCGCTTCTTCATGTGTGAGCGCATTGAGAAGGCTGGCCATTTCAACCAGGATATCAGCCGCCAGAAGGTTTGAGGCCTTATCTGTTCCAAGCGAATTCAGCGTATCTTCCAATACGGAATAAGCCATCTGATCGTCTTGAGATTCTCTGGCGTTTTTTGCCAGTTGAATTTGCCGTTTTATAAATTTTTCCTGTTGCTTCAAAACAGCCTTGTACAAGGTTCATTATTCAATAACCGGCAAAAACCAGACAAGCCAGACAGTTTCAGGCCGACGGAGAATTTCAAGTGGACCACATAACAACGATGTTTACAAATTTTTTCCAGCCCCTCCCCGGGTTTAGAGAAACAGATGCTTGGCTGGATAGCACTTGGAGGGAGTGTAACCTTATGGATGAACGGCTTAAATTCATTGCCCGGATATTTGACGGCAAGAAGATGGCGCGCAGGTCAATCGGCATAGACAGCGATTAATTATTGGCCCGGACAAGCTTGATACGACCTTCAATTTTTGGAGAGACTGAGCCTTGCTTGCGGATGTAGACCATCACGTTATTGGCCTGGAGTTTTGCTGCAAGATCACCGATCAACACTTTACTCTTGTGCAACATTTTATAGCCGTTACCACCCCCGGCAATATAACTATTAGCAGCAAGCTTATATGTTTTGGCCATATCCAACGCAACTCCATTGACCAGGATTTCAACGATGCGTTCGCCCGCAGGTTTGTTTTTATCATAGCTGAAGGTCATTCCTGAAACCTGCAAAAAACGCCCGGAGGATTGCCCCACTCTGCTGAGGCCATGTTCAAGAGCAGCCTTTATAGTCTTTCCACTCACCTCCAAAAGCAGCGTTTTATTGCCAAAGGGCAATTCGGTCAAAATATCCCGGCGTGTCAGTTTGCTTCCCGCCTCATAGATTTTGTTGCCACGAATTCCGCCACCATTGGTGATGGCGACGTCAGCACCGAGGACAGTTTTCATAGCATCAGCGATGAGATTGCCAATTGCCGTTTCTCTTGTGCGAACCATCGTTTTTCGGGAGTCCAGTTCAGTTCTGGTTTCTCCAAGCGGCACATCCAGTTCGGCAGAAAGGGTTTTTTGAAAACCGATTACCTTAATCAGAGTTTCTGCATCCGGCTTTATCGTTGCCGTGTCAATAATGCGAAAATTTGGCCGCCAATCAACCCGGCGTTTATTCCGGTTTTTGTTAATCGAGAATTTGACATCAATCGCAACAATCAGATTTCCTTCCGACTTTGATTCTGCCATTACTGTTTTTCCATTATAGAGCAGCGCCAAATCGTGATCATGACCCGATAATACGAAGTCAAATACGCCTGATCTGTAAAGCGCGCGGTCGGTTGCAAAGTCCCCATGCAAGATGGCGACGAGAATATCTGCGCCTTGTTTGCGTAACACCCTGGCATTGGCCATTGCGGTATCCTCACTGGCGGCGAATTTCAGATCGCCAGGACTGGACACATCGGGGGTATCTCCAAGGGTTAGACCGACAATACCAATCCTGACGCTTTTCATCGGATCGGACGCATCGCCGAAAACCATCATTTTAGTATCTTCAATGCCCGGCACTTTACTGCCGTTAGCCCGGCGCAGGTTGGCGGACAGGATTGTGGAATTCAAATCCCCAATGCGTTTAAGAAAAATCTCTTTACCGAAATCAAATTCATGGTTACCCGGCACCACGAAATCCGGCGGCACCAAATTGGTGAGTTCAATCACATGTTCGCCCTTGTCAAACCCCGAAAGCAGGGAAGGTGAAATAAAATCACCGGCATGGGCATAAATCAGATTACCACCTTTTGCGCGTTCGGACCTGGCGACCGCATTGACACGGGCAAAGCCGCCGCGTTTGGCTTTGGGGCCGGACATTTCGTATATGTCACTGACCAGCAGGAATGTCACATCCACTTCTTCAGCAAATGCAGCAGGAAGTGAGGACAGGGTTACGCCCGTCACCACTATCAATATCCCCGCCAGTTTGGGCGCTATAAAACTCTTTATGGTCACATTGAATTTCAATGCCGGACCCAGCCAATCGTAAATCCTAACCCAAATCTGCAAGTTTTTCATCTTCGCCTCTCGGATGAGTGGTGGATATGAAACAGCCGATCCCCCCGGACCGGATAATTTATAGCGCGAAGATTACATGTTCCGGCTCAATTTCCAACCTTGGGTGTCAACATCAGCTCAAAGTGATCCACGTTAATTGCTGCGCAGAATTGCCTCCAAAAACAAATTGGCGGGAGCAATATAGATAATGTGCGCGTGATCCAGCCACCCCACCGCTGCATGCTTGCGGAGGAGAGGCCTGAAGTCCCGACACGCGGCGCTATTACAAAATAAAGTGCCTGATTTCATCGAAAAACACGTTCCAGGCGGCTTCATTTTCCAGAAGGGCATGGTTGCCGCTTTCCAGCATCACAAAGTCCGCGTCCTTAATTCCGGTCGCAAGCTTCCTGCCTTGATCAAGCGGATGAACACCATCATCTCTTGCGTGAATGACAAGTGTTGGAACGCTAACCCTGGCCAGCAGGTTTGAAACGTCAAACCTGTCTACTGCTTCGCGTATCTTGGCTGCGTTTGCAGGAGAGGTGGTCCGGCGCTGCAGATCCGCTAAGGAGTCGATTTGCTCCTTGGAGCCCCCAGGAATATACATTGACGCAAATGCCTGGATGAATGGCCCTCCTGCAATTCCCCATCCATGCCGGATCAGGGTCAGTAAAGCCTCGCCCTGCTCTCTCTCCTCAGCACTCCCCCTCAACAAGCGCCCGCGCTGGTAGCCTCCATGCAAGATTAGATGGCTGACTCGTTCAGGATGTTTAACCGCGTAAGCAATGGCGATTGGCACCCCCTGCGATGTGCCATAAAGAGCAAAACGTTCGGCTGCGCCTGTATTTACAACCGCTTCAAGGTCCTCTACGAACGCGTTGAGAGTGAAATTTTCAACGTTCCAGTCAGACAGGCCGTTGCCGCGCTGATCGTATCGAACGACTTCAAAACTTTTGCCAAGCTCCAACAGGAAAGGATGCCATAAAGGACTTTGCCAATCATGTTCAAGATGGGTCAGCCAATGTCCTACGCGCACAAACGGATACCCCGATCCAGTGGTTGCAAAAGCTAATCGTGTGCCATCCCTGGATTGACAGAATCGAACCCTTTGAGTTTGGCGGTGCCAATTTGAATCTCCGCAAGACGGGCTCCTGGCCGCATCATCGCCACTCAGCTGAACAGGTGCAACAAAGCGGAACCCTCTGCGCGGCACTGTCTTTATAATCTTTTGCTGCGATCCATCATCGCCGACAGCGCTCCTTGCAGCACTGATGCGGGCACTCACAACAGAATCAGACACAATCCGCCCGCCCCATACAACTTCAATCAGTTGATCGTGTGAAATCAGTTCTCCGGGATTTTCGACAAAATACCGCAACAAATCGAAGACCTGAGGCTCAACATCCCTCAACACTCCCTCAACGTATAGCTCATGGCTTCCAATGTTCAGTTGGCAGTTTTCAAACTGATATCTCATAACTCAACTTATCACATAATCTCAAGATCAAGCGAACTGCATGGAGAGGGTTAAGAGAAAAACAGGGAAATCACGAGGGTTTCTCAAGGTCTTGACCAAGTGTTCTCCGCCAATTTCACGCAGGATGGATTTCATTGATGGTCAACATAATCAGGAATTCAAACCAATGGAACACCTTGCAGATACCAACATTCGCCGCCTTGCCAATGGCTCTATAGACTTAGAATACTACGTGAAAAAATGTCATGTTGAACGCAGCCTGGCCATTCATAATACTATCCGAAAGGCTGCTCTTGCAGCGTTTCGTCTTATAAATGTTAAACGCCTGATCATGGCAGTCTTTTTTAAACCGCCTGCTGAATACGGGGAAGATTACGTTTGGGACTAAAACCAAACCGTGTGTTCTTTTCCACTTTTGCCTCGCAATCAGTGTCCGCGTCCGGCGCGAAGATGGAATTGGAGCGTCTTAACCCTGCAGCCTGATCTGCAGCCCGCAGTTTCAAAAATGACAGCATCAAACTTGTTTGTTCCCCGCCCCTACTCATAATGCGTCATGCTCTCTTGATGACGTCTGCAGCTGTCATCTTGGTCAAGCGAAACAATAGGCTGCGGAAAAATCGAGTCCACACGTAAATATTTAAAGATTAAGGGAAAATGGTAGCGGAGGAGAGACTTGAACTCCCGACACGCGGATTATGATTCCGCTGCTCTAACCAGCTGAGCTACTCCGCCTTGCTTGAAGCAAATATTTGAGCGCGATATAAAGCTGTGGGCCTGCTTAAGTCAAGCACA
>JAJRTY010000110.1 GCA_024278055.1 Alphaproteobacteria bacterium
CAGCCCGCTCCCCCGGCCCAACCACCCGATAAGGTACCCTGAGGGGTGGTTGGGCCGGGGGAGCGGGCTGGCTTCAGGACTAAAATGTCGCTGAAAGCGACTTTCGGGTCAGACACTTAGACGCCGGACGACTTCTGTTCCTTCATGGTTTTTTAATGCCGAGGGAGTACAACACGTGGACACGGGTGGGCACCGTTTTCACAATCATTATCGGTTTTTGGCATTGCTGAATTCTGGCATTTTTAACGCCCTTGAACAAGGAGATTGAATATGTGGTCGCGTCCGAATTCCGATTCTTTCAACGTACTGGCAGCGTTGATGAAATCTCAAGCAATCATCGAGTTTAAACCGGACGGAACGATTATAGGGGCCAATGGGATTTTTCTCGATGCGATGGGCTATACCCTGGAAGAAATCGCCGGTAAGCATCATTCCATGTTCGTTGAATCTGACTATGCCGGTTCGATGGAATATAAAGAGTTCTGGGAGACATTGAGACAGGGCCGTTTCCACCAAGAGGAATTCAAACGGTTCGGCAGGCATGGTAAAGAAATCTGGATTCAGGCTTCCTACAACCCTGTTACAGACGCCGGTGGCAAGATTTTAAAAATAGTAAAACTGGCAACTGACATTACGGACCGGAAATTGATAGCCGCCGACAATTTAGGTCAGCTTGCAGCCATCAGAAAATCTCAGGCAGTGATTGAGTTCAATCTGGATGGTACAATCATTGGTGCTAACGGCAACTTCCTTGAGACACTGGGATATCGCCTTGAGGAAATCGTCGGCAAGCATCATTCAATGTTTGTTGAGCCTGAGGATCGCGACTGCGTCGATTATACCCGGTTCTGGGATGGTATACGAGCTGGAAATTTTCAGTCCGGTGAGTTCAAACGTATCGGTAAAGGTGGCCGGGAGGTATGGATTCAGGCCACCTACAATCCGATTGCCGACATGAATGGGAATTTGTTCAAGGTAGTAAAATACGCCAGCGACACTACAAAAATAGTAAATGAACGATTGCAGCGTGAAGATGCTACCCGTGATATGGATCGGCAGTTTTCCGAGATCACTGAAATTGTTGAACACGCGGCTCAGCAGTCTATTACCGCTGCCGAGGCCACCAACGAAACATCATCCAGTGTCCAGTCCGTAGCTGCCGGCGCGGAAGAGTTATCCAGCTCCGTGGCAGAAATAAGCCGCCAGGTCACTCAGGCTCTCGAGATCACATCGAATGCAGTTAATGAAGCCGAGCTGACCAGTGGTATTATTGGCGGTTTGGCAGAATCCGTGCTTAAAATCAATGAGGTTGTCGAACTGATTAGTAACATTGCCAAGCAGACCAACCTGCTTGCGCTCAATGCCACAATCGAAGCCGCGCGGGCAGGTGAATCGGGAAAAGGATTTGCAGTTGTCGCCAGCGAGGTGAAAATGCTGGCCAATCAGACAGCCCAGGCCACCGATCAGATCGGCGGTCAGATTTCCGAGGTTCAAACTGCGACCAATGCGGCGGTAAAGGCGATTGAGGCCTTTTCCGGGACCATCAGTGAGATTAACGAAATATCGTCGTCCATCGGCAGCGCTGTTGATGAGCAGACGTCAGTGACCCAGGAGATTTCCGGAAGCATGCAGACCGCTTCCAATCGTGTCGAAATGATTGCGGTCAATGTTAAAGAAATCGCCAGCGCCACCCAGCAAATCAAGCAAATCAACGATGCCACGACCGAGGTTTGGGAAGCGTCGCGCGCAATTGGCTAAGTAGGGCAAAAAACGCTTGAACAATCCAAGTACGGGCCCGCCATGGCCTGGTTTTTTTCAAATCATCTTGGCGTTGGGCAATGCCTGCTGTTTTCAGATCACACTCAAAGATGCGCAATCCGATGCAACTATCTATCGGAATAACCTATAGCATACATTGAAATTAGCGGCTTGACGGATGACAGGTATTTCTTTCATGATTGCCGGGTGATGAGATGTTTTTAAACTTCTGGGTAGGTGAGTTTCTAAAAAAACCTGCCAAGTTGGGTGGGAAATTTTGTCACAAATTTGTTGTAATTGTTTCAAACAGCCTTTGAGTTGTTGTAATTGTTTCAAAATGTCGTAAAGTTCATGTACTCTATGTTCAGGGGGTGAGGGTTTTAAATTGATTTTTGAAGCTAAATCACAATCCGAAACAAAATCTCGCCGACCATGGAGTCGGCAAAGAGTTTGAGGACACACAATCGTCGCGTTGTTATAACAGGGAGAAACCAAATGAAATTAATCAAAAAAACAACACTAGCGAGCCTGTTTTCGGGCCTGATGGCAGGTGTCGCTGTATTCGCCATGAGCAGCTCTATGTCTGTCTCTGCCGGGGAGTTGACAGTCTATACAGCTGTTGAAGCAGAAGACCTTAAAAAATATGCTGCGAAATTCAATGAAGACTATCCCGATATCAAGATCAATTGGGTGCGCGATTCTACCGGCATCGTAACCGCCAAACTTCTGGCTGAAAAAAACAATCCGCAGGCTGACGTTGTCTGGGGCCTGGCCGCCACATCGCTTCTTCTGTTGAAGAGTGAAGGCATGCTCGAAGCTTACAGCCCCAAAGGTGTTGAAAAACTTGACAAGAAGTTTGTTGACAAATCAAAGCCACCGGCATGGGTAGGTATGGACGCCTGGGTTGCCGCTGTTTGTTACAACACGGTCGAAGCCGCCAAGAACAATCTGACACCGCCCAAGACCTGGAAAGACCTGACCAAGCCTATGTATAAGGGCATGGTGATTATGCCTAATCCGAATTCATCGGGCACAGGCTTTCTTGACGTATCAAGCTGGTTGCAGTTGTTTGGCGAAGAAGGTGGCTGGAAGTTCATGGATGGCCTGCATGAAAACATTGCACGCTACACCCATTCAGGATCCAAGCCCTGCAAACTTGCCGCTGCCGGTGAAATCCCGATTGGTGTTTCTTTCGCCTTCCGCGGTGCCAAATCAAAAGCCAAAGGCGCGCCAATTGACATTATCGTGCCTGAAGAAGGTGTAGGCTGGGACATGGAAGCCACAGCAATCATTGCCGGCACTGACAACCTTAAAGATGCTAAAACTCTGGTTGACTGGTCAATCACCAAAAAGGCTAATGAAATGTATAATGCCGGTTACGCCGTTGTGGCCTATCCAGGTGTTGCCAAGCCGGTCAAGTTTTTCCCGGAAAACCTGCTGGAAAAAATGATCCCTAATGATTTTGAGTTTGCAGCAAACAATCGCAAGCGCATTCTGGCTGAGTGGCAGAAGCGATACGATGGAAAATCTGATCCAAAATAAGCGCTTCGCAGATTTTTGATCTATGAACTTGGGCGCCGGTAGTAAAATCCTTGCTACCGGCGTTCAAAATATATGCAATCATTTCGAGATAATTAGAGCACTTCCCGAAAAGTGGGAACCGATTTTCGGACAAGAAGTGCGTAAAAACGAAAAATAGAGCATTTACACATTTCAGATTTTAACGAAAAATGCTCCGGCTTGATGATGGGTGAAATTGGGGACCATGGCAGAGGCACAGATAACCAGCGGATATTTGCAAATCAAAGGTATCACCAAGAAATTTGGTGAGTTTACAGCGCTGGATAACATTTCGCTCGAGATTCATGAAGGCGAATTTATTTGTTTTCTCGGGCCATCGGGGTGTGGCAAGACAACTTTTTTAAGAGCCATTGCCGGTCTCGATATCCAGACCTACGGTGTTATTGAGCAATCCGGTAAAGACATATCGACCCTGCCGCCAAGCGAGCGCGATTTTGGTATTGTTTTTCAGTCTTATGCATTGTTCCCAAATCTGAAAGTCCGCCGCAATATAGCTTTTGGCCTTGAAAACCGCGGTGTCTCCAAACCCGATATTGATGCCAGAGTAACAGAACTTCTCGAACTCGTAGGGCTGCCCGAACAGGGCGATAAATACCCGGCACAATTGTCCGGTGGCCAGCAACAACGCATTGCCCTGGCCCGCGCTATCGCCACCAAGCCGGGTCTGCTTTTGCTTGATGAGCCCCTGTCAGCACTAGATGCGAAAGTCCGGGTCCATCTTCGCCATGAAATAAAAGAACTGCAGGCCAATCTCGGTATCACCACCATCATGGTAACCCACGATCAGGAAGAAGCCCTGACCATGGCCGACAGGATTGTGGTGATGAACCATGGCGTGATCGATCAGGTTGGTACGCCAATTGAAATATATACCGAGCCGGCCACACCTTTTGTTGCAGATTTTATCGGCAAAATGAATTTCCTGCCCGGTCAGGTGAGCAAAAACGGCATTGTCAAAATTGGCAATATTTCATTGACTGCCGACACTGGAAATTTTGCCCAGGGCGATGATGTTACCATAGCCGTCCGGCCCGAAAACATTATCGTTCTCGAAGGTTCCGACAAGCCGGAGAATACTGTGCCGGTAGTGGTAAAGGCAATGGAATTCCTGGGAGCTTTTTATCGTGCAACCCTGATGTATAACCAGATGGGTGATGTTGAGTTTGGTGCGGACTTTTCCATTAACATGACGCGCCGCACCGATATTAAACTGGGTGATGAAGTTAATATCATTCTGCCGTCAGACCGGGTTCTGGTCTATCCCGAGGGTGTAAAGAATGGCTGATATCACGAGTGATTCCGGCCGAAAACAGCCAATTGTCAAACAAAAAATAGGCAGCGACGACTGGACCATGCGCGCCTTTATGGTGGTGATCGCCATCTACCTCGTGGTCGCCCTGGCACTACCGCTATATGCGATGATGTCAAAATCATTTGAGACCTACCGCTTTGAGCTTGATCGCTTTGAACTGCAGGTCGATAAAGGCGATGGCTGGAGCGAAGTCACAACGGTTGCAGATCTAAACCGGAAGATCAATGCTATCGCTGCCGATGAACTGGCCACCAGCGCCGATGGCCGTCCGGCCATTACCAAGCTGTTTCCAGACTTCAGTTTTCGTTCAAAAACCAACTATCGCGTGCGAAATGTTGCCGGATCAGATGCGGTATTTCTCATTGGCAGTGAGCGCATTGCCCACAATGAGTGGGTGGAATTATCCAGTAATGACTTCCGGCGTGTGGTGTTGCGCCCCTCACCCTCCACCGGTTTTGAAAATTTCCGCACTTATTTCTCGACGCCAGCGCTGTTTAATTCGGTCTATAATTCTTTAGCCATCGCCTTTATTGTGACGATCATCACAGTGAGCCTGGCTTTCGCCTTTGCCTACGCGCTCAACCGCAGCTGTATGCGTTATAAGGGCGTGTTCAGATTAATCGCCATGGCACCACTGCTGGTGCCGTCTTTGCTGCCCGGTATTGCTCTGGTCTATCTGTTTGGCAATCAGGGCATGCTCAAGGAATTGATGTTCGGCTATTCGATTTACGGACCTATAGGCATCATCATCGGTTCGGTGTGTTTCACCTTCCCCCATGCCATGATTATCATTAACACCTCTTTGGCGCTGTCTGATGCGAGGCTTTATGAGGCCGCAACCTCACTGCGCACGCCAAGGTTCAAGATATTCCGCCTCATCACCATCCCCGGTGCGCGTTACGGCCTGATTTCAGCAGCCTTTGTCGTCTTTAACCTGGTCATTACCGATTTTGGCCTGCCCAAAGTCATCGGTGGTCAGTTCAATGTTCTTGCCGTTGATATCTATAAACAGGTCATCGGCCAGCAGAATTTCCAGATGGGCGCGGTTGTCTCCGTCGTCCTCCTGATACCTGCCCTCATAGCTTTTTCGGTTGACCGTTATATTCAAAAGAAACAGGTAGCCCTGTTGAGTTCGCGCTCGGTCACCTACCAGCCCACACCAAACAAGACCTTTGACCGCCAGATGTTTGCTTATTGCGCCGCGATCAGCTTGATTATTGTCACCATACTTGGCGTTTGTCAGTATGCTGCGTTAATCAAATTCTGGCCTTATGACCTCAGCTTGTCATTGTCTAATTATGCCTTCGATCTGATGGATGGTGGCGGTTGGGATTCATACCGCAACTCGATAAAACTGGCCCTTTTAACCGCCATGTTCGGTACCATCGTTGTCTTCACCGGCGCCTATATGGTTGAAAAAGCCCGTGGATTTGAAAATGGCAGAACAGTGTTCCAGTTGCTGGCCATGATGCCGATGGCCATACCCGGCATGGTTTTGGGGCTGGCCTATATTTTCTTTTTCAACAATCCCGCCAACCCGTTTAATTTCATCTACGCTACCATGGCGATTTTGGTGGTCAGTACGGTTACTCATTTTTATACAGTGTCGCACTTAACGGCTGTTACCGCGCTAAAACAGATGGACAATGAATTTGAATCTGTCGGTGCTTCGCTCAAACAACCGTTCTATAAAGTCATGGGTCTGGTAACCGTGCCGGTGTGCCTGCCGGCAATCCTCGACATCTGGATGTACCTGTTCGTCAACGCCATGACCACGGTATCCGCCGTGGTCTTCCTCTATAGCTCTGATACCACCCTGGCCTCGGTGGCAGTGCTCAACATGGATGATGCCGGTGATGTCGCCCCGGCAGCCGCCATGGGCATGATGATCTTCTACACCAATGTGGGTGCGCGCATTCTGCATGCCGGATTATCACGCCTCCTCCTCAAAAAAACTCAGGCCTGGCGAATGCGATAGGCATAAGCGAAAAACCTCTATCCCGCCCTCCCCACAAGAGCGAATCAGGCTCGACAGGCCTTTATGGTTAATGTAATGATAACAATTAAGTCCCTGACAGAATCCGATGGCTTTACCCACCAATGCCTGTCAGGCTTTCAAAAAGTCGGGGACAGGATTGGGGAAAATCCACATGTTGAAAATCCTTTTACGCGGTGGGAGATTGACCAAATATAAGGGAGAAACTGCGAGTTTTGCGCTCGGCCTCGGAATTTCCAGTCCCTGTGTTGCCGCCAATTCTGCCCCTGCGACCGTATTTGAGCGCATGGCCTCTGCCTTGGGTTCATCGGTATCGGCCCGCGCGCTTGGCTCTGTCGGACTTGTGGCCGGACTGATGCTTTTGCCTAGTGCCGCCCACGCTGCCCCGGACGCCTGTAGCGTTGCCGGCAATGTGGTGACCTGCACTGGTGACCAGTCGGCGGGGATCGCCAGCGGCGCTGATTTTGCCGTACCGCCGATCGACACCCTCAATGTCAACAACCTGACCCAGGATATTGCCCCGGCGGCTGGTGTTGACGGCGTAAATTTTACCAGTGTCGGCGATATTACCATTAACGGCGATACTGGCGTATTTGCCATCACGACGAGCGGCAATGACGCCGAGGGGATTTTCGCACTTACCTCTGGCGGCGGCAATATCACGGTGACCCAGACCGGCAACTTCATAACGTCGGCAGCTGGGATTGTGGCACGCGTCAACGGCGGTAGCGGCAATATCACGGTGACCGAGACCGGCAACATCACGACTGCGAACATTTTTGCCGACGGGATTAGCGCAACTACCACCGGCGGAGGCAATGTCACGGTGACTCAGACCGGCACCATCATAACGCAGGGCTTCGGTGCCGACGGGATTGACGCAAGGGCCACCAATGGCGGCAATGTCACGGTGACTCAGACCGGCAACATCACGACAGCGGGCAACTTTGCCGAGGGGTTTGACGTATTTGCCGACGGTGGAGCCGGCACGATTAACATCACGACGAACAGCACCATTGTGGCTGCCGCTTCTACGGGTATCCTGGTCGATAATCGTGGCACCGGTGCTACCAACATTACCACGGCAGGGGTTGTAAGCGGAACAACCGGCATTGAAATTTTGAACCGTACCAACAATTCGCCAACCACGATCAACAACTCCGCCGCCATTACCGGCACCGGTGGTGTTGCCATTAACTTTCGTGGCAATGGCAATGACACGCTCAACATACTACCGGGTTCGGTGATTAACGGCACCATTGATTTTGGTAATGGCAATGCCAATGACGTTGATACGCTCAATGTCGCTCCCGGGGTTAATGCGGTATTGACCTTTGCCGATGCCGGCGGTCTTGGTCAGGGTGACACAGCGCTGCAAAGCGCGCCGGAAAACACCAGCTCCAACGTCTTCCTGATCAATGGCGGTACTCAGGCAGTTGCGGTTGATCCCACCGGCTTTGCCGCTGTGGGCGTGGCTTTGGGCAGTCTGATCTCGTCGATTTTCAACTCCATTGACAATAATGCAAGCGGATCACCAGCCACCGCTGTTCCTGCGGGGGGCACTGCCGGTGTCATTCCTGCCGGTGGTGATGTTGCTTATGGTGCCGGCAGACGGCTTTGGGTCTCGGGCTTTGGCGGCAAGCAGAAGGTTGAAAGCTCGTCCAGTCAGACTAGTATTGATAATCGCTTTGGCGGCGGCATTACCGGGGTTGAAAGCGGCTCGGGCGGCAGCTCTTACGGTGTCTTTGGCGGCTATGGGGTGAGCAATCTCGATTTAGAATTTGGTGCCGGAGATGTTGAAGTTGATTCAGCTTTTGGCGGTGCTTACTGGAAAATCAGCACCGGCACGTTCAATGTCAATCTGGCCATTGTTGCAGGCTCGGCTGATCAGGACACCACGCGTAATGTCAGTGGTGTTAATGCCCGTGGCGAGAGCGACGGCTGGTTCTTCTCGCCATCAATCACTGTTGCCGCACCGATGGAGTTTTACGCCCAGCCGGTGATTTTCAGTGCCCGTGTCAGCTATGCCGGATTGTTTTTGGATGGCTATACTGAAACCGGCGTTGCCAATCCGCTCACCGTTGGTGACCGCGATGTGCATATTCTGAACACCCGCGCCCAGGTTAACGTGCCCTACACTATGGCCGGCAAGGACGGATCAGGATCACGGCTCGACCTGCGTGCTGGCGTCGATGCCCAGTTTGATGCCGGTTCCGACAAGGCAGCACTTGTGGTTGGCGGCACACCGTTCAGCTTTTCAACCCAACTCGATGATCAGGTTGCAGGCTTTATCGGCACCACGATCAGCGTCACCTCAGCCAGCGGCATGTTCAACTTCTCAGCCTCCGGCGAAGTACAATCAACCTTCGATGGCGGCTACCAGGCAGTTGGCGAAGTCCGCGCTGCGGTGAATTTTTAGGCAGTTTCGCGGACAATATCGAAAAAGGTTGAGACCACAGCATCATTGCGGTTTTCTGCAAGACAGGTGATATATTCAACGATTGCGAGCCTCGCATCGCGCACCGGTAATCTGTGCAGGCGCATGTCGTGACCAAATTCACTTTCGCACACAATGCCAATGCCCAATCCCGCAGCGACTGATTCACGCACCGCCTCGCGGCTGCCCATCTCCAGAGTATTTTTCGGCTCCACATTATTTTCCTCAAGCGCTTTTTCAAAAACCGCCCTGGTGGAAGAGCCTTCTTCGCGCATAATCATGGTCTGGTCGGCAATTTCATGCAAACGGATGGACTTGCGCCGCGACCACGCATGGCCGCGATGGGTAAAGATCACCAACCGGTCATGGCGATAGGGAATGATATGCAGGCGTTCGTCCGCCGCAATTTCGGGCAGGATGGCAATATCGCTTTTACGCGCAAACAGATTGCCCAAAACTTCCTTTGAATTGCCAAAGAATATGGAGCGCTGCACGGACGGGAAACGGCGCGAAAAAGCTGCAATCAGCGGCACCACATTATAGGGCGAATCAGCACCAATTCTCAAACGTCCGCGCAACAATCCCTTGGCCGTGGACAAAAGCTGCAAAGCCTCAACTTCGGAGGCGAAATAGCCTTGCGTGATGGCAAACAGGGATTTGCCAAACTCGGTCAGTTCAACCCGGCGACCACCGCGTTGAAACAGGCTGACGCCATAGCCTTCCTCAAGTGCTTTAACATGACCCGAAAGAGTTGGTTGCGATACCCGAAGTGCGGCTGCTGCCCGGGTGAAACTGTTTTCCCGGGCCACCGCATGGAAGGCTTTAAGTTGTGAATGGTTCATAGGAAAAACCGATATTAGAAGTAGGAACTATGTATTTGATTGATAGTAGGTCCAGCCATTAAGTATGGCAAACATTCTTCCAATTCTGGAGGCCAAAATATGCCTGTTGAAAAAAATCCGTCCCTGTCGCCAACTGGCGATGCCTGGCTGCTGACGCCCGGTCCTTTGACCACCTCGCCGCAAGTCAAGCAGGCCGCCTTGCATGATTACGGCTCGCGCGATCATCATCTCATTGCCATCAATCAGGAAATGCGCGATTTGCTGGTTGATATTGTCCATGGTGGCGATGATTTTGTTGCCGTTCCCCTGCAGGGCAGCGGTACTTTTGTTGTTGAAGCCATGTTGGGAACTTTCGTTTCCAAAACAGACAGATTGCTGATCCTGATAAATGGAGCCTATGGCACCCGCATGGCCAAAATTTGTGATTATATCGGCCGCGATTATGTCACACTGGAGACAGCCGAAAATGTTCCGGTCAACCCGGGCGAAGTAGATCGCATTCTTGACGCAGACAGCTCCATCACCCACGTGGTCATCGTTCATTGCGAAACCACAACCGGTATTCTTAATCCGGTCGCAGAAGTAGGCGACGTAGTTGCACGCCACAATCGCAGCTATCTCATAGATGCCATGAGCGCCTTTGGTGCTATAGAGATAGACAGCCGCTCCATCAGGTTTGATGCCGTGGTGGCATCTTCCAACAAGTGCCTAGAAGGAACGCCCGGCATGGGCTTTTGCATTGCGGCCAAAAGTGCTCTGGAGAAAACTGCCGGCAATGCCCACTCCCTGACGCTGGATCTTTATGAGCAATGGGTATCGATGGAAAAGAATGCCCAGTGGCGGTTCACACCACCGGTTCAGGTCATCGCCAGTTTTCATCAGGCATTGAAGGAATACATCGCCGAAGGTGGTGTCGAAGGCCGCGGGCGTCGCTATCAGGGTAATTGCAAAATTCTGGTGCAAGGCATGCGTAAACTGGGCTTCGAGACACTTTTGCCTGATGAGCTTCAGGCACCCATAATTGTCACCTTCCTGATGCCGGGCGATGTTCGCTTTAACTTCCAGGATTTTTATGATCGTTTGAGAGATCAGGGCTATATCATATATCCTGGAAAGCTCACCGTTGCCGATACCTTCCGTATCGGCTGTATTGGCCGTATCGGTCCCGATCAGATGCACGGTGTGTTGAATGTTATTCAAACCACGTTAAATGAAATGGGCATAACAAACTGTGCCGCCGCAGCATAATTTTAAAGAGGTACTATGAATTCAAGCAAAATTGTAAGTGTTAACGGCCGCGATTATGCCTGGCCTGCCGCACCACTGGTGGTCATTTGTTGTGATGGCAGTGAGCCGGATTATATGGAGCGCGCCATGGCGGATGGCATCATGCCAAACCTTGAAAAAATCATCGCAAAAGGCGAAAATCTGCGCGCAAAATCGGTCATCCCCAGTTTTACCAACCCCAATAACCTGTCGATTGTTACCGGGCGTCCGCCGGCAGTTCATGGCATTTGCGGCAACTTTCTGTTTGATCGCGAAACAAACGAAGAAGTGTTGATGAATGACCCTAAGTTTTTGCGTGCGCCAACCATCTTCGCAGCCTTTCAAAAAGCCGGCGCCAGAGTTGTGGTTCTGACCGCCAAAGACAAACTCAGGCTGCTTCTTGGTAACGGCCTGACGTTTGATGATGGTACGGCTGTATGTTTCTCTGCCGAACGTGCTGATCAAAGCACGCTCAAAGAAAGCGGTATTGAAAATGTTTGTGAAATGGTCGGCATGGAGGTGCCGGAAGTCTATTCAGCTGAGCTTTCAGAATTCGTCTTTGCCGGCGGGGTTAAGCTCATGGAGCAAATGAGACCGGACCTTATGTATCTTTCAACCACCGATTATGTGCAGCATAAATTTGCTCCGGGTTCAGATGGCGGCAATGCGTTTTATGCCATGATGGATAAATATCTTGGCGAACTTGATGGCCTGGGTGCAATTATCGTTCTTACTGCCGATCATGGCATGAAAGACAAACATCTCGCCAACAAAGAACCGGACATTCTCTATCTGCAGGAAGTGCTGGATGACTGGCTCGGTAAAGATGTCGCCCGGGTAATCCTGCCTATCACTGATCCTTACGTGGTTCATCATGGCGCCCTGGGTTCATTTGCCACGGTCTACCTGCCACCGGAAACAGATCAGGCAGCCCTGATTGCGCGTCTGTCCAGCCTTGAAGGTATGCATGTGGTTTATAATCGCGCCGATGGCTGCCGCGAATTTGAACTGCCGGAAGACCGTATGGGCGACATCATTGTGGTGTCGCGCGATACCAAAGTTATCGGCACAACAGCAGCGCGCCATGACCTGTCAGCCCTCAAGGAGCCTCTGCGTTCTCATGGTGGGATAACCGAGCAGGTCGTCCCGATAATTCTCAATCGCAAAAGCGTCAATCTCGGGTCGGATTTACGCAACTTCGATGCCTTTTATATTGGCTGCAACCATGTTGCCGAGCAGGAATAGATCATGAACCAGATATCAAAAAACCGCCCCGTCATTGAAGAAGCAATGCGCATCGGTGGCGAGAAGGTAACAACCAAAGACGTTGTCGAAGTCCGCTATCCATATACCAACGAAGTGATTGGCACGGTGCCCGCTGGTACAGCGGAACACGCCAGACGCGCGTTTGAAATAGCAGCAAATTACACACCAAAACTGACACGCTATGAGCGCCAGCAGATATTGTTCCGTACAGGCGAACTCATCCGCGAACGCCGCGAGGCCATCGCTGACGTCCTCACCCTTGAGCTTGGTATCTGCAACCAACATGCCTTGTATGAAACCGGGCGCTCATATGATGTATTCACCCTTGCCGGTCAATTATCCATTCTCGATGATGGCGAAATTTTCTCCTGCGATCTCACTCCGCATGGCACAGACCGCAAAATTTACACCAAGCGTGAACCTGTAGGCGTCATATCAGCCATCACCCCGTTCAATCACCCGCTCAATATGGTCGCCCACAAAATAGCACCCTCAATCGCCACCAATAACTGCATGGTGTGCAAGCCAACCGAATTAACGCCGCTCACCGCCATTACGCTGGCTGATATTCTCTACGATGCCGGACTGCCGCCCGAGATGTTCCAGGTTGTCACCGGCATGCCAGCCGACATTGGCGAGGAAATGATCACCAATGAACATATCGACATTGTCACCTTTACCGGCGGTGTTCCCGTCGGCAAGATGATCGCCAACAAGGCGGGCTATACGCGTGTCGCTCTCGAACTTGGCGGCAATGACCCGCTGATTGTCTGTAATGATCTCAATGATGCCGATCTTGAAAGAGCCGCCACCATTGCTGTTGCCGGGGCCACGGGAAATTCCGGCCAGCGTTGCACGGCCATCAAACGAATTCTGGCTCAGGAGTCCATTGCTGAGCGACTGGTGCCGTTGATCCTGGAAAAAGCCAAACAAATAAAATTCGGCGATCCGCAAGATCCCGATACCCAGCTTGGTTGCGTCATCCACGAACAAGCTGCCGCAACCTTCGAGGAGCGCGTTTACATGGCAGAAAAACGCGGGGCCAAAATCCTCTACCATCCGGGTCGCAATGGCGCTTTGTTGCCACCTATTGTTGTGGATCATGTGCCCCATGACAGCGAATTGGTCTATGAAGAAACCTTCGGACCGATTATACCTGTGGTTCGCGTTCCCGATGATGATATCAAGGTGATGGAGATATCCAATTCTACGCCGTTTGGACTGTCAGCGGGTGTTTGCACCAATCATCTCGAACGCATCACCGCCTATATTAACGGCCTTAATGTGGGTACGGTGAACATCTGGGAACAACCGGGCTATCGTATTGAAATGTCACCATTTGGCGGCATCAAGGATTCAGGTAATGGCGTCAAGGAAGGCGTCCTCGAAGCAATGAAATTCTATACCAACGTCAAGACCTATTCCTTACCCTGGCCACGTTGAATAAAGTGCTGTAATACGGGGTTAAATGGAAACATCGGGAACTGAGCTTTTAATAAAAATAGCGGGCAGTGCAGCGCTTCTCCTGTGGGGCGCACGCATGGCGCGCACCGGTATGGTGCGCTCATTTGGCGCTGATATTCGCAATTTTCTCGTCAAAAGCACCACCAACAGGTTTATTGCAGCACTGATGGGGCTGGGTGCTGCAACCATGTTGCAAAGCTCCACCGCCGTTGCCCTTCTCACCACATCGTTTGCCAGCGCCGGATTACTGACAGCATCTGCCGGTCTAGCCATTATGCTTGGTGCAGATCTCGGCAGCGCCTTAATCGCTCAGTTTTTTTCACTTAACATAAAAGGCCTGTGGCCGCTGTTCATGTTTGCCGGTTATATCCTGCATTCGATCTTTGAGCATCGTTCCCTCAAAGGCAAACAATCCGGCCGCATCCTCATGGGGCTTGGCCTGATCTTCCTGTCTTTAAGTGTGTTGTCATCGGCTGGCGAAGTGTTGCGCCAAAGCCAGATTATCGCCGAAATTCTTGCCGCCATGGGCAATGAACCCCTGATTGCCATACTGGTGGCAGCGGTTTTAACCTGGGTTGCACATTCATCTTTAGCCGTGCTTCTCCTCATATCGGTTCTGGCCACCGGTGGCGTGCTTGATCATGGCTTTTTGGCATTTTATCTGGTGCTTGGCATAAACGCCGGTGCAGCTTGGCCGGCCTTCACCCTGACTTTGTCAGAGCCGCCGGCAGCGCGCCAGATTGCCCTGGGCAATCTTTTTTTCCGCATCGTCGGCGTCATACTTGCAGCTTACTTAAGCTCGCGCTGGATGCCATTTCTGGCGGCCTGGGATATGGAAGCCGGGCAAAAGCTGATTTTTCTCCACATTGGATTTAACGCCCTTTTGCTGGTGATCTTCATCACCAGCATTGAGGGCATGGCGCGTCTCACCGCCAGTCTGGTTCCCGCTGACACCAAGGCTGAAGATGAATGGACACCGCGTTATCTTGACCCCTCAGCCCAGGAAGTGCCAACCATCGCGCTTACCATGGTGGCTCGCGAAACCCTGCGTATGGTTGATGTAGTCGAGATAATGCTGCAACGCTCCATGGACGCACTGAAAAACAATGACGCAACCTTGTGCGATGAAACCCATGCATTGGATTACCGGGTTGATGTTCTTTACGAGGCCATCAAGTTTTATGTCACCGATCTGACCCGTGCTGAATTGGAAAAAGAAGAGGGCAGGCGGGCATTCGAAGTTATTTCATTCACAACAAATCTTGAAAATGCCGGCGACGTGATCGACCGCAGTCTGCTGGGTACCATCAGTAAAAAAATCAAAACCCGTCGCGATTTTTCCGAAGAAGGCTTTGCCGAGCTGGAAGAAATGTACGATTACCTGCGCGAGACTGTTCACCTGGCCTCAAATGTCTTCATGGAACGCACTGTGGAAAACGCCCGCGCCCTGCTGGAGCGCAAAAAACAGTTCCGTGAAATTGAAAAGAAAAGCACCGATCGTCATCATGCCAGACTGCGTTCGGGTGAAACCAAAACCATCGAAACCAGCGCCTACCACCTCGACATCCTGCGCGATTTCAAACGCATAAATTCCCATTTCGCCTCCGTTGCCTACCCCATTTTAGAAGCTGCCGGTGAGCTGCGCGACAGCCGCTTGAAGTAGGGTGATGCAAGTCGCAGCTTATATCACTTTGGCGCTAAGCAGTTCAGCTATCTCTTCGTCACTATATCCGATTTCGGACAATATTTCATTGGTATGTTCGCCCAAGGCAGGCGGCGGGCGATCAAGCGATGGCCCGTCGTGCTGATAGGAAAAGGCAGCAACCACAAGTTTTTCAGGAACCCCTTTATAGCGAATTTCAGGATTGGATTGCAGCACCTGTCGCGAGGCTGTTTGCGGGTGATCGAGTGCTTCATCCACCGTGCGCACACGCGCTGCCGGTACATGGGCATCATTGAGGGTTAACTCCCATTGATCCGCTGTTCTGGTGGCTAAATGCCTGGTGATCAATTCAGTATGTTTTTCGAGGTGTAACGCAATGTCCTGGCGGTCTGTGTTCAGGATCTCATGGGATATCCGGCTTTCGCCCAGCGTCTTCATCAGATTTGACAATTGCCGGTTGGTCCACGCCCCCACCATCAATAACCCATCTTTGGTGTCGTAGGTTCGATAACCAGCGTACTTTGGGTGAATATTGCCGTGCGCGCGCGGTGGTACGCCATTAGCAATTGTATCTGTGACACTAGCACTCATCAGCATGAAGGCTGCATCAAGCATGGAAACGTCAATCTTTTGACCGGTGCCTGAGTGTTGGCGTTGAAACAAAGCAGCAGAAATTGCCAGGGCCGCCTGAGCGCCGGTGCCATAATCCACCATTGGCGGTCCAACGCGTGTGGGACCGGCTTCAACAGATCCGTTGGCGGCCATCAGGCCGGAAAATGCCTGTATGACAACATCGTAAGCCGGGTGGTTTGCCTTGGGCCCTGTGCGTCCGAAACCGGTTAAGGAGCAATAGATAAGTTTGCCATTGATAGCTTTGGCCTGCTCGTAACCAAAGCCGAGTTTTTCAAGTGTGTCACCCGAGTAATTTTGCACCAGTACGTCGGCGCTAGATATCAGGCGACGCATGATTGCGCGCCCTTCTTCTGATTTAAGGTTCAGGGTTATGGCGCGCTTGCCGGCATTTTGCGCGAGGAAATAAGTGCCATACTGAGCTTGCGACAGTTCCGGGAAAACACTTTCTTCCCGTGTCATATCGGGGTTGTCGGGATATTCTATCTTGATCACATCGGCACCGAGAACGGCAAGCTGGAAAGTGCAGAACGGCCCTGCCAACACATGGGTGAGGTCGAGAACCCGTATTCCCTCAAATGGTTTGATTGTTTTTATCCCCCCGGTTGCTTAACTGTCTCGACCCGAAAAAAGATGCTGTATAAAACCGGCACCACCCCAAGCGTCAAGATGGTGCCAACCAGCAGCCCCCCTGACAGTACAACAGCGAGATCATAAAACAACACATCGCGCGACAGGATAATGGGAAGCAGGCCGAAAATTGTGGTGATGGTTGTCATTAAAATAGGACGCAATCTTTTTGCCGAAGCCACCAGAATGGCATCATAGGTATCCAGTCCGAGTTCAATTTCGGCATCAATGCGGTCAATCAGCACAATTGCATTATTGATAATGATACCGGCCAGCGCCAGCAGACCTAAAATAGCAAAAAAGCCAAAGGCTGCACCGGGCATAATCAACAGGCCTAACGAAACACCAATCAGGGTAAGGGGAATAACGGCCAGAATAATCAGCGGTTTGCGATAGCTGTTGAATTGCCCTACCAGCACCAGAACAATCAGGACAAAGGCCAGAGGCATATTGGCAAAAAGTGAGCTTTGGGCATCAGAGGATCCTTCAATCTCGCCACCTTTTTCGATGTCGTATCCATCGGGCAGATTAAGCTCGCTTAATGCCGGCGATATCAGTGCATCAAGTTCTGCCGCTGATTTTATTGAATGTTTGGCAGAAACGGTCACCACGCGTTTAAGATTTCGGCGCTGGATCATGGAGAACTCCGCTACACCATCAAAATCGGCAACCTGCAACAGCGGCACCGGCGCACCGGCAACAGTGGCAATGTTGAGGGTGCGCAGCCTGTCGATATTGGTGCGCACATCCCCTTCTGCGCGCAGGTAAATCGGGATAATAGTGTCGCCTTCGCGAAAGTCTGTGACGATCGACCCGGACAGGATTGAATCAAGCGCATTTGCGATTGATTGTGATGTCACACCTGCCCGCCGTGCTCGCGCCTGATCAACTTTCACAATCAGCTTGATCAGGCGGTTTTCCCAATCGTCCTTGATATTGATGGTGCCTGGAATTTGCCGTATCCGGGCTTCAAGTTTACGGGCTGCACCAACCAGAATATCGGAATTATCACCGATGATGCGATACTCCACCTTGCCCGCCTCGCTGCCGCCTTGTGACATTGGCTTAACCTGCACCCGGGCTTCAGGAATATTACCATTGGCAAAGGCCTGTATCCTTTGCATCACCGCTGCCATGTCCTGGAACTTCGTAACATTGACGATCATAAACGCACGATTGGGGTCAGGATCGATGGGCTCCAGTCCAAGATAAAACCGTGGCCCGCCATTGGCCACATAGGAGACAAAAGAAGTTATTTCAGGGTTTAGATTTTTGTTGCCCAGCCATTTTGTCAGGGTTTTTGTCGCAGCAATAGTACCATACGTGTTGGAGCCTACCGGCAAATCAAGATAGACCTGTATCTGGGTTCTGTCGGATGCCGGAAAGAAAATTTTTGGTACAAATTTTAACGCCCAGCCCGAAATAAGCAACGCACCAACCACCGCTACTAAAAATCCATAGCGAAACCGCAGAATAGCAGAGAGTCCACCCCGATAAGTGCGGTAAAATCGGGTGTCAAAACCAACGTTTTCATCCACCGGTTTTTTCTTTTTGATAAACCAGACGCAAAACAGCGGTGTTGCCGTCATCGCCAGCAGCCATGACCCCAGCAGGGAAATTGCAATCACCAGAGAAATAGAGCGGGTATATTCTCCGGCCACACTGTCAGCCAGCATCAACGGCATAAAGGCGAAAATGGTCGTAAGACTGGATACCAGCAGGGGCAGGGCCATGGACTTGCCGGTTTCGACTGCCGCAGCAATGCGTTCTTCACCCATCGACAGGCGGCGTTCTATTTCCTCGGCAATAACAATACCATTATCAACCAGCAACCCGAGAGAAATAATCAAGGTGGCCAGTGACATTTTTTCAAGCTCAATACCCACATAGCGCATCACCAGCAGGCTCAGCAACATCGTCAGCGGCACCATTACACCGACTATCAATCCGGTGCGCCACCCCAGAAAGATCATCACAATAGCCAGCACAATGGCGATGGTCTGGTAAAGATTGTTCATGACACCGTTGACGGCTGCGGCAATCTCGTTGGGCTGGAAGGTAACGAGACGCAACTGGTAGCCAATCGGCAGGGCATTCTCCAGCGTTGTGATTTTTGCTGTCAGGTCATCAGCGAATTTAAATGAATCATAGGCATCGACCATTTGCACGCTGACTATGATGGCGGGTTCACCGTTAAAAAATGCCGGGCTTTTGGGTGGGTCCACATAGGTGCGACTGATTTTTGCAATGTCTCTTATATAGACCACCTGTCCCGGTTTTTCGGACAGTTGAACAGTGACCTGACCGATATCCTCGAGACTGTCAAAATTGCCGGTGATCTCCAGCACCAGACTGGTTGACCCCGCTTCAACCCGCCCGCCAGGCGAGATGATGTTGGTCTGCCCGATGGCATCCACAAGATCACGAGGCGACATGCCCAGTTGCGCCAGGCGGATATTGTTGACTTCAATATAAATTCGCTCGGGCTCAACACCAAATAGCTCAATTTTTGAAACACCTGAAACCGTGTAAAGCTGATCGCGGATACTCCTGGCCTTTTGGCGCATTTCGGCCAGTGTGAACCCTTCCGCCGTCACCGCAATTGTCGCCATCGCCACGTCGCCATAAGTGTCGTTGACGAAAGGTCCCCGGATGCCATCGGGCAATTGCGTTTTTATATCTGACATTTTGTTGCGCAAAGATTGCCAGATCGGTTCAAGTTGATAATAGCGGTCATAAAGCGCTACCCGCAAAGTTGTCTGGCCTGAACGCGTGGTCGAGATGATATCCTTGACTTCGGGCATCTCACGAATTTTCTCTTCCAGCTTACGTGTAACAAGATCTTCCATCCGTTGCGGTGACATGCCTTGAAAGGATGCGGTAACCAGGGCGGTTCGAATGGTAATCTCAGGGTCTTCGCGTGAAGGGTGGGACAGAAAGCTGATCGGTCCGGCCAGCACGATGATAATGACAATCATCAACACCAGCATGGAATTGTTCAGGGCCCAGCGGGTCAGCGAAAACATTATTACTCACCGTGCCTGTTTGGTGTTGAGGAGGGAGACTTTCATGTTGTCGAGCAAAAATGACACGCCGGCAATGGCGACAATGTCACCCACCTCGATATCTCCGACAACCTCAAGCTCGTTGTCGCGCACATTAATGACTTTAATCTTGCGTTTGCGCACGACTTTTTTCTGTTTGTCGAATACGAAAATTTCGCCGCTGTTTTTTTCGGCTGTCGGTAGAACTGCTGATATCGGCAGTAAAAAGGCTGTTCCGGTAGCCGTTGTCGTGAACTTGAAACTGACTTCCACCGTCATCCCCGGTTTGGCTTCCGGGTGTTCGCTGGTCAGTCTTACGGTGACAGGATAGGAATTTGCGGTGCCGGCACTGCCGGCAATCTCGATGATGCGTCCTGTGCCTGATTGCGGAACCATAGTGCCGTTGCGTTCTTCCATAATGGTTGGAAAAGTGACGTCAACTGCGTCTCCGATTTTGAGGCGCTGGACCATGCCTTCGGGAACCGTCGCCCTGATTTTCAACTGACCGTCAGAGCTGATCTGGACTATTTTTTGTCCAGCGGTAACTTCCGCGAACCGCTCAACGTATTTTTCGCTTATCTGCCCGGCAACCGGAACAATCAGATCGGTTTTCTTGAAATCCCGTTTTGCCAGTTCCAAAGAGGATTTTATCAGATTAACGGCACTTGTGGCGCTATCAAGATTGGCCCGGGCGGTATCAAACGCTGTCTGGGTGGCGTAGCCTTTTTTGAACAGGGTGGATTGCTGGGCAAATTTCGCGGTTGCATCCTTGAGCCTGGCTTCAGCCTCATTGAGCTGGGCCTGAATTGACTGGATTTTCAAAAGGTAAGGCTCAGGATCAAGCCGGGCAATAAAGGTCCCGACATCGACCCGGTCACCAACTTCAGCCTTCAAACCCAGTATTCTGCCTGACACTTCAAAGGCAATATCTGTCACCAGATTTGCCTCAACAATACCGGCAATTCGTCTTACCTGTTCACCGGCACGTTGCGTCACTACCAGGCTTTTGATGGCCCGGACAGGGGGCTCAACTATAACTTGTTCTTCTTCACAGGCGCTGAGCAGGGGGAGAAGAGCTAAAACGATAAATTTACGCCACATTGTGCCATCCGCTATTATTGCCCCTTGTACCGGAGCACACTTTCACACAATTGAGTTCTAGGCAACGGGCAGGATGTCAAAGGCGATTGATATGCGTTTGTCCCGGGATTCAAACGGTTCCGTCCGGTGGTAAAAGTAAGAAGGAAACAGCACCACCAGCCCCTCATGCGGCTGGTAGGAGCGCACCACGGGTTAAGCTTTGGCAATAGGGTGATCCTGGGGACGGCCAAATTCAATCCAGCCTGCCTGGCTATCGTCATCAGCGTTGATGGCGTCGGGAATTTTGGCGTAATAACAGCCACTGAGCCAGCCCGAGCGGTGAATGTGGGGTGCCTGATGGCCTTGCGAGCCCAGCACCGTGCCCCAGATGTCATAATTCCAGCGCGCTGGCTGTTGGGCCAAAAAGGGGTGGGAGCTGTCAATCGGATGAGATGACTGATACTCCCTGACCGCTGCATCAATCAGTTCAAGCAACGGGCCAATCGGTCCCATGTTTTTGTCATGAGACAGAATACCGGTCTGGTGTCCCTGCATTGTTGTGTTTTCGCTTGGTTCAAACACCAGGCTGGGATGGTTCAGGCAATGGGTGCATAAGGCCTCATTGAAATCCGCCAGACTGGCATAAGCCTCAGGGGCGTCAAATTCTTTTTTTTCGATGAGGCGATCAAAATCAACCAGCGCGGCCACTTCATCCATCCGGCCAAGCTCGGCCAGAGCCACAGATTTTATTGCCATGGCCCCGGTATGGCCGGGATTGAGTACCAGGGTCTGGTCAGCGGCATTCAATGATTTTTCCCAATTGCCCACATGCAGACTTGCACGCGACAGGTTACTCCACACGCCCGCATTGTCTGGCGCAATCGTCAGTGCGCGTTCATAAGCCCCCACCGCTTCATCAAATCGCTTGAGCAACTGGCAAACGTTGGCAAAATTTACGTACCCGATGGCGGAGCCGGGATTGAGCGTGCAAAAACGGCCATAGGAGTGGGCTGCGGCCTTAAGTTCCCCGGATTTTTGTTGTATCACACCAAGGTTGACCCAACTGTCGTTAAAGCCCGGATTGTTATTAATGGCTCTTTGAAGCATGTCCATTGCTGCTTTGAACTCACCAAGTTCGGCCAGGGAAAGGGCGCACATGTTCAATACCTGAGGTTGGTCAGGAACCTGTTTGAGGATTTTGTTGAGCCGCTTTACCACTCCTTTGTGGTTGCCCTGGCCTTGTGCTGTAACCGCCTGATCAAACAGTGCCTGAATAACGTTCGCCTGGGGCTTTGCGCCTGATTTTACCACTATTCCTCCAGCTCTATATTTAAAGCATTTCTCGATCCTGTGAATGAAGACTTTGCCATATCGCTTTGGAGACAGCAATGGTTGAGCCTGTTGCGAATGCTTTAATCAGCTATCCGGCTGGCCTTTCAAAACGCTTTCAAGCGATTGATGCAGGGTTTCTGTCTCGGCTCTGTTGCGGGTGATCAAAGCAACGTTACGATAGGTCGCCGGTGTAGTGCAGGGCGCTATCGTGTAAATGCCTGTGCTGTTGTCCGGCAGGCTGCCTTGGGGAAGAATAGCAACTCCAAAGCCCTCATCAACCATCGTCATGATGCCGCGCAGCGTATCAAGCTCCATAACATCATTGGGCGCAATTCCCGCCGTAACCAGAAGATGTTCAATCAGCGCTCCAATACCCGTGCGCCTTTCAAAGCGGATAAATGGTATCTGCTCCAGCTGTTTCAGTTTTAACTGCGGCCCAAATTTCTTTTTGCCGATCATGAAAAATTCTTCGCGGGTGATCACACTCGCCCGCACATCCACCGGTGTCGGCGGTGTCAGGGTGATCACAGCGGCATCAAGGACACCTGATTGTACGTTTTTAACCAGATCGGCGCTGAGGCTGCTCTTGCTTTTGATTTGGGCATCATGGTGCTGCCGGTAAATTTCCGTGAGCGCACGCGGCATCAAGTGAACAATCGCTGTGGGAATGACACCGAGAACCAGCGGGCCTTTGAGCGGTGCCTGGGTGCGCACCAGCCGCTTTAGCGCTTCATAGCGCGAGACAATTTCTTCCGCCGGGCCCAGCAACCGCAGTCCCGCAGATGTCAGCGCTGGCGGCCGTCGGCTGCGATCAAACAATTTGACCCCGAGTTCTGTTTCCAGCGCCTTGAGCTGCATACTCACCGCCGACTGGGTAATATGCAACCGCTCGGCCGCCTCGCGAAACGAACTGGTCTGATGGACACTGAGTAACGTATGAAGATGGCGCAGGGACATATAAAGTCAAATTTATTGAAGATAAAAACTAATATAATTCGTTTGTATTTATTTGTGAAGTGCGCTTTTGTTGTTCGGGTTTAATTTTTCGCAATGAAGACACTTCAGGGACATTCTCGATGATATCAGGAATAAACGACTTGGCGTCTCAGGCCCGCCAGTTGGCCGATGAAAAAATCGCCGCACGTGCCGCCGACATTGACCGCACTGAGCAATATCCGTGGCAAAACGTCGAGGACCTGTGCGAGGCCGGGTTCATGGGGCTGACCATACCGCAGGAATATGGTGGCCGGGGCTTGAGTTTTCTGGATGCCACTCTTGTCATCGAAGAAATGTCCCGGGTCTGCGGTGTTACCGGGCGCATCGTTGTGGAAGCCAACATGGGGGCGATTTCGGCCATTATGCGCTATGGCAGTGAGGCGCAGAAGAAACTGGCCGCCGATCTGGTGCTCAAGGGCGACAAGCCGGCTATCTGCATAACCGAGCCTGATGCCGGAAGCGCGGCCACACAAATGACCACCCGTGCCGATCGCATTGATGGCGGCTATCGTTTGAATGGTAAAAAACACTGGATCACCGGTGGCGGTGTCTCAAAACTCCATCTTATTTTTGCCCGCGTTTTTGATGAAAACGGCAATGAGCAGGGCATCGGCGGATTTATCACCGTTCAGGGCACAAAGGGGCTTAGTGTTGGCACGCGCGAGCCTTCCATGGGGTTACGCGGTATTCCCGAAACTGAAATAATCATCGAAAACCTGGAAGTTGGCGATGGCATGATATTGTCGCCACCATCAGGATTTAAACGCGGTTTTGGCGATTTGATGACCGCGTATAATTCACAGCGCGTAGGTGCGGCAACCGTTGCTCTGGGTATTGCTCAAGGTGCCTATGAGCAATCGCTGTCATTTGTAAAGACCCGTGAACAATTTGGCCGCCCGATCGGCGAGTTTCAGGGCCTGCAATGGATGCTTGCTGATATGTCGACGCAACTGTCGGCAGCGCGCGCACTGGTCCACGGTGCAGCACAATCGGCATTAACCGGCGGCACCGGATTTCCGGATGCACTTATGGCGGCCCAGGCGAAGCTGTTTACATCCGAAATAGCTGTTACCATCACCAATGACGCCTTGCAAATTCATGGTGCGGCGGGTTATTCGCGCAACAACCCACTGGAGCGCATGGTGCGCGATGCCCGCATGTTTACCATTGGCGGTGGCACAGCCCAGGTGCTGCGCACAATGGTGGCCAGCCGTATTCTCGGCTGGAAGTTGCCCCAGACCCGCGACGGCTATACAAAAGTCGCCGAGTTAAATAAAAATTCTGCAAAGGAATAACTATGCGTTCAGCTGATGTATTGGCCGCCAGATTATATGCGGCGGGCTGCCGCTATGCTTTTGGCATGCCTGGTGGTGAAGTATTGACACTTGTCGATGCCCTTGAAGCCGCCGGTATCAGGTTTGTCCTGATAAAACATGAAAACGCTGCCGGTTTCATGGCCGAAGGTGTCTATCACCGCACCGGCGCACCCGGCATTTTAGTCGCCACCTTGGGCCCCGGTGTAGCCAATGCCGTCAATGTCATAGCCAATGCGGACCAGGACCGCGTGCCGATGATCTTTCTTACCGGCTGCCTCGATGCCGATGATGCCCATACGTATACCCACCAGATTTTTGATCACCGCGCCATCCTAGAGCCGATCACGCGCGCAACCTTTACCCTGAGCGCCCAAAGCGCTGACGTCATCGCTGATAAAGCGGTGAATCTCTGCCTTGCTGCGCGCCCCGGACCAGTCCACATTGACGTGCCGATTTCTGTTGCCGATGCACCGGTAAAAAACACAGTAAAAGTCCTTCGCGCGCCCCAAAGCGCCACCGCACCGGCCCCCGGCCCCGATCTTGAAAAAGCGCGTCAATGGCTGGCCACCGCCAAAAAGCCGATCATGATCATCGGCGTTGATGTCCTGAGCGAAGGTTCATCCGCCAGCGCTCAGGCTTTTGCCCAAAAATACCGCATACCCGTTCTTACCACCTATAAGGCCAAGGGCGTTCTGCCCGAAGATGATGTGCTGGCACTGGGCGGCATTGGTCTGTCGCCGGTGGCTGACCGTGAATTACTGCCGTTCGTCAACGAAGCTGACCTCATCATTTGTGCGGGCTACGATCCGATAGAAATGCGTCCCGGCTGGCAAAATGCCTGGGATGTAAACAAGCAGAATACTATCGATATCACCACAGCGCCCAACACTCATTATATGCATCAGGCAGGTTTAAGTTTTGTCTGCAATATCGCCGCCGGTCTCGATGCAATCTCTGACAATGTGACCCCTGCATCCACCTGGGATACGGCCCGGTTTGATGAAGTTAGAGCGTGGCTTTACAAGGCATTTCGTGTTGATGAAGACTGGGGCCCGGCAGCCATTGTGGAAACCGTGCGTAAATTCATGCCCAGAGATGGCGTTGCCACTGTTGATGCCGGTGCTCACAGAATTTTGCTGAGCCAGGTGTGGCAATGTTACGAGCCGCAAGGATTGTTACAATCCACCGGCCTTTGCACCATGGGATGCGCACTGCCGCTGGCCATGGGGGTGAAAATTGCGTCACCCGACACCAGCGTCACAGCCTTCAGCGGTGATGCCGGATTGTTGATGTGTCTGGGTGAACTGGCAACCGCAGCCGAACTCAAGTTGCCCCTCACCATCATCGTCTTTGTTGATGCTTCGCTTTCCCTCATCGACTTAAAACAACGTGGCCGCCAACTCAAAAATGCCGGCGTTGATTTTGACGAGGTTGATTTTGCCGCCACCGGCAAAGCTCTTGGCGGCAACGGCATCACGGTCAAATCACGCGATCAACTGAAATCAGCCCTGGATCAGGCCGCCTCAGCCGAACGTTTCACGCTTATCGGTTGCATCATCGACCGTCATGCCTATGACGGCAGGCTGTAAATTCACGTGGTCAGGGCAATCCTGGGTTCAACAAATTCCAGCCCCTGAGCTTCGGCAACAGCGGGGTGGGTTACCTGGCCTCTATGAACATTGAGGCCATCGGCGAAATGAGGATCATCCAGCAGTGCCTGAATGCCGTGGTCGGCCAGCTTTAGGCCAAACGGCAATGTGGCGTTGTTCAGTGCGTGGGTTGAGGTCAGCGGTACGGCACCGGGCATATTGGCAACGCAATAATGCACGATGTCATCGACCACAAATGTCGGCTCCACGTGGGTGGTGGCGTGCGAGGTTTCAAAGCACCCGCCCTGGTCAATAGAGACATCCACCAGAACGGAGCCTGCTTCCATATTTTTCAACATGGCGCGTGTCACCAGTTTGGGTGCATTGGCACCGGGAATAAGGGCTGCACCGATCACTGCATCAGCCTGGGTAATTTCCTCTTCCAGCGTGTCGACAGATGAATAACGTATGCGTACGCGTGACCCGAACAATTCGTCCAGCTCGCGCAGGCGCGGCAGTGAATTATCCAGAATGGTAACTTCCGCGCCAAGTCCCACCGCCATGCGGGCAGCGTGGGTGCCGACAACACCGCCGCCGACAACCACAATGCGCGCCGGCTTGACCCCGGGTACACCACCAATCAACAGGCCTTTTCCGCCTTCATGCTTGGTCAGTGTGCTGGCGGCTGATTGTATCGACAGACGCCCGGCAACTTCACTCATCGGTGCCAGCAAAGGCAGACCGCCACGCGGACTTGTCACCGTTTCATAGGCGACACCGGTGCAGCCTGAAGCCAGCAGGCCTTTGGTTTGTTCTGCGTCAGGTGCCAGATGCAGGTAGGTATAAAGCAGCTGGCCTTCTCGCAACTGAGCATATTCCACAGGTTGTGGTTCTTTGACCTTCACAATCATGTCGGCTGTGGCAAAAATATGGGCTGCATCAGGTGCAATCGTAGCTCCCACAGCTTCGTAGGCTGCATCATTGGCGCCGATACCCAGGCCGGCTGAGGTTTCAACAATCACCTCATGGCCATGCACCACATACTCACGCACAGCACCCGGTGTCAGACCAACCCGGAATTCTTCGACTTTAATTTCTTTTGGCACACCAACAAGCATAATACCCTCCTGCAAAGTTTTGCCATCAATACTCCTTTTGCCACCGAATGAGCTTGCAAAGTTCGAAGAAGAAACACATTATTTAGCAATTAAATTCTAAATACTAACCATTTGGCCGCAGGAAATTTTAAAAATGAAATTGGATAAGATTGATCTTTCGATTGTACGCCATTTGCTTGCCGATGCCAGGATCACCAATGCGCAATTGGCAGACAGGATTTCCCTGTCGCAATCCGCATGTCTGCGCCGGGTGCAAAACCTTGAAAAATCCGGTGTTATTGTCGGCTACCGCGCCCTGATTAACGACACAGCCCTTGGCTTCAGGGCCAACGCCACCACCCGTATTACGTTAAATTCCCAAAGCGAGGAGGTTCTCGGCGCGTTTGAGGCTCAGGTGGCCAAATGCCCAAATGTGGTGGTGGGTGACCTGATGTCGGGAACGTCTGATTATCTCCTGCGCATCATGACCAGCGATTTGCATGATTATGAGCGCATTCACAAGGAATACCTGTCCAAGCTGCCCGGAGTGGCCCGTATCGAAACCAGTTTCACCCTGCGCCGCGTTGTCGATCGGCCAGTGGGTCTCGACCGGCTGGTGAAACAATACAGTCAGGATCATGGTTGAGAATAGTGCGATCAGATCAATTGGAGTAAAACAGCAATTTCCCCTGTTCCCCCGCACCGTCCCGGCCTTGAGCCACTACTGTCCGGTTAAACGGTAATCGATGGAATGTTCAAATCTGTTTTCAACACGACAGGTCGAATTTGAAAAACTCGATATAATTGGCAAATGAAGATTTATCGAGCCCCTTCCCACAAGGGGGAGGGAGGTGGATTGGAAGTTAACCGGACAAAAGTGGCTCAAGGCCGGGACGGTGCGGGGGAGCTTGAATAATCCGATCCGAATTAGGAGAAAACCTCTTCCATTTCGCGTCTGAACATCACAGCTTGCGCAGCATCATCCACTGCCACATCATCCCATGTTAGCGCTGCCCCCTGTTTAACCGGCCGCACCATCTTCACATGGTGTGCCAGACCAATCGGCAGGCCTTTCATGGCATAAGATTTTTGCGCCGGAAACAATTTTCCCCACACGCAAAATCCACCTTCGCCATCGAGAGTTTCGCCAACTTCGAGATCTTTTTTGGCAACCGCAACCACATCGCCATGCCAGCCACCGGCAACGCCTGTTGGCTCGTTGCGAATTGCTGCACTGGCCACCGAGATACCCAGCTCAAGACCAATGAGATGAAACGGTTTATACATGGCGCTGTAACGCCCGGTTACATCCGTCACCAGACCATAATCAGCAAAGCACCGCTCCACGTAAGCACTGCCTGCTTCAAACACGCAATAAACCCCCCAGCGCAGATCATTGGCAACATCGCTGCCGTCGCGGTGGATGCTGGAAATGACCTCCACCGTGCCTTTGGCTGCCAGCACGCCACCATCACTTGCCGGTTTCAGGCATTCAGGCAATTCAGGGGTGCCGATTGCCGGGAACAACAGGCCATCGTCTGGTGCAGTTAACCCACACGCATTGGCCACGGCTGCCATTTCAATTGACGATTTGGTGCCATCAAGAAAGGAGTTGAACATCTGCGGGTTCATTGCCGCCAGCGCTGCGCGCTCGGCGGAAAGACCATAATAATCCCACACCGTATCAGGTGTTGATAAGTGATATTCCGGCAGGTATTTGGTGCCTTTGCCGGCACAGACAACGTTGAGACCGCATGCCCGCGCCCAGTCCACCATTTCGGCAATCAGCGCCGGCTGGTCGCCGTAAGCCAGAGAATAAACCACCCCGGCCTGTCTGGCCCGCGCCGCCAGCAACGGTCCGGCCAGAACATCGGCTTCCACATTAACGGCGATCACATGACAGCCGTGATCGAAAGCCATCAATGCGTGCTGGATGCCCGCAGCGGGATTGCCGGTGGCTTCAATGATCACCTCAATGCCTTCAGTTTTAATCAGTGCATGGGAATCATCGGTGATAAATGTCGACCCGTTACGTTTTGCTTCATCAAACGATCGCGCATTATACTGTTCCGGCTGCCATCCTGTATCAGCCAGAGAGACCTTCACTTTATCCGGGTCAAGATCAGCAATGCCACAGACGTGAAACCCCGGCGTTTTTCTCGCCTGCGATAAAAACATTGAGCCGAATTTGCCTGCGCCAATGAGGCCGATCTTTATCGGGGTGTTTGCTTCAGCTCTTTTGCCAAGTAGTGAAAACAGGTTCATGAATAAAAATACCCTTTATGGAAAATCAACAATGCCGGCATGGTTTCCATTATCGCCTCGGCGGTCAAGCCGGTTTTCCGGCAGGTGGGGTTTACATATGCGCCCAGTCGTTTATAATGGGTGACGGGAAATTCGGGAGGTGGCATGAAACTGAACAGAAAAGTTGCGCTTATAACCGGTGCAGGCTCAGGCTTCGGCGCAGAAATGGCACGCACCTTTGCCGCCAGCGGTGCCTGCATCCTGATTAATGATCTTAATGAAGAAGCCGCTGAAACGGTTGCTGCTGAAATCAGGGAAGACGGGGGAAGTGCCGTGCCCATGGGCGGCGATGTTTCTCAAAGTGATGACGTCGGCGCCCTGGTGGCGCGCGCCATGGAAGAATTCGGTACCCTTGATATTTACGTCAATAATGCCGGCTACTCCCACATCAACCAGCCGTTGCTGGAAGTGGCAGAAGCAGAGTTTGACCGTATTTACGCTGTCAACGTAAAGAGTGTCTATTTAAGCGCCATCCACACCGTACCGGTTTTCCGTGCCCAGGGGTCTGGGATATTTCTAAATATCGCCTCCACCGCTGGCCTGCGCCCGCGTCCGGGCCTGACCTGGTACAACAGCTCCAAGGGAGCCGTCATCACCATGACCAAATCGATGGCGGTGGAACTCGCGCCCGACAATATCCGCGTCAATGCCATCAACCCGGTAATCGGCGAAACCGGCATGATGAAAACCTTCATGGGCGGCAAAGATACACCCGAAATACGCGAAAAATTCATCTCGACTATTCCCCTGGGAAGAATGAGCCAACCGCAGGACATCGCCCGCGCCGCCCTGTTTTTAGTCTCCGAAGACGCCGAATTCATCACCGGCGTGTGTATGGAAGTAGACGGCGGCAGGTGTATATAGAGAAATCTGGATTTGACGGGGAAAAATCAAGCACTTTCAATCAGGTGTTTTTGCGTTTTGATGTGTTGGACAAAAAAATCCAGAAAAGTGCGGATGCGCGGAACCTTGCGCAGATCCGCATGAACCAGCAACCAGATGTCGCGGCGGCTGACGATCTGGCCTGGCGTGATCCGCTCAAGGACCGGGTCATTTTCGCCAATGAAACATGGCAGAATGGTTGCCCCGATGCCCAGTCGAACAGCTTCAAGCAGAGAGGCCACCGTGTCAATGCGCAGCCTGCACATATGATCGGGTATATCCGGGGCCAGCGCCGGCCAGCTGGGGCTGTCTGATCCATCGTCCCAGTTTAACCAAACCATGGTGTCCAGTGCGTGTCGGTGTATTTCCAGATAAGACCGGGATGCGTATGAGGCAAAAGAAGCCGTAGCCAGTTTTCGCCCGAACAGGTCCTCTTTTGGTGTGTTGGTGGCAAACAAAGCGACATCGCCCTGCAAACGCTTTGCTGCAGGCGGTTGGGTGCGGATCAACAGATTGATTTCCGGGTGCTGTTGTAAAAATTCCGAGGTGATTGAAAGTAATAGATGATTGGACAGGATATCAGTTGTCACCACATGGACTGTGCCGCTGGTTTCCTCGCTGTGAGCGGCAATAGTTCTATCAATTTCTTCAATCTCCTTATCCAGCCTCAGCGCCCCTTCATAAAACTTCTGGCCGGTCAGGCTCAATGTGTTTCGCTTGGTTGAACCCAAAAACAGATTGTGCCCGATTTTTTCCTCAAATGCCTGTAGACGGCGCGATACCGTGCTTTGGTCAAGCCCGAGGCTTGTGGCGCCTGCTGTAATCGAGCCGGAGCGGGCCACGGCGAGGAAAATTCGCAAGTCATCCCAGTTTTTCATCCATGCATTTTAGCATAGTTTCGATGAAAATATATCTATTTACTGAAATTTTGCATTGAGGCAAAAGTGGCTACAGATTTTTAAACCAGGGAAATTTCACATGTCCGCATATTTTGTCGCCCGTTTCGCTGTCAAGGATGCAACATTGCTTGCTGCTTATTCAGGCAAAGCTGCCCCCATCATAAAATCCTTCGGCGGCGAGTTGCTGTTCAAAGGCGGAACAGATCAGATCCTGGCCGGTAAAAACCCCTTTCCCGGCATTGCAGTTTCTCGATTTCCCGACCAGAGCAAGCTGGATGCCTTCTATACGTCTGACGCTTATCAGGCTTTGAAATCCGCACGCGAAGCCGGTGCGGAAATGGTGCTTTCCGCCCACAGCTGACTTCGCCAAACTTTAGTAGAAAAATGAAAGGTTACCCGCATGACACTTGGATATAAGGCCATTGGAAAAGGTTCACAAAAAGTCTTGTTCCTGCATGGCTGGCTCAGCGACTTCACTGTTTACAATGAAATCATCCCGTTTTTTGATGTCGACAAGTACACGTTGATGTTTCCGGATTACCGCGGCTACGGACTTTCTAAACATATGACGGGTGAGTTTTCGATTGAAGAAATAGCTAGGGACGTGATTGAACTGACCGGGGAATCAGGCTGGGACAGGTTCCATATCGTCGGCCATTCAATGGCCGGGATGGTTTTGCAGAAAACTGCTTTACTCAAGAAAGATTTGCTTATCTCGGCCGTTGCCGTAACGCCGGTACCTGCATCCGGACTGCCTTTGGACGCTGACACCATGGCTTTCTTCAGAAAATCCGCCGATGATGACGATGTTTTGGCGGAGCTTTTTGATGTGCTTACCGGCAAGCAATATTCCAGAGCCTTTATCGCCCAAATGACCAAACGCGCCCGTTCAGGCTTGTCCCGGCAGGCAATGCTTGGTTATTTTGAAGCCTGGACCAGCACTGATTTTAGTCACGACGTTGCCGGTATAGACACAAAAATACTGGTGATTGCGGGAGAAAATGATGGCGCTGTTGGCCCTGATCTTTTGTCTGAAACCTGCCTGAAACAGCTGGAAAATGTGGAGATGAAAACAATCATTGGTGCCGGGCACTATCCGATGCAGGAAACGCCCGTGCGGTTGTTCACATTAATTGAAAATCATCTTAACCAATACGCTTAAAGTTGAAGCTACCCGCCGCCACGCTGGAACGAAATGTCGAAGCGTTCGAGAAAATGTTTTTCTTCATCTTCCGAAAGCCCGTCCATGGTCAAGGTGACGTTGGCCTGGGGCAGGATAAACAGGCTGGTGATGGCGCGGTCGGGCAGCACTTCTATGTCAATGGTGACAGAACCTTTGTCCACGGGAAGTTCAAAGCTGGAGGCGTCCATCGGGCCGCCATAGTCAGGCACGAATTTTTTGAAGCTGTGAATAAACTCATTGCGCGACATCGACATGAGTTTGACTATTTTTGTCGCCATCAGCCCAACCTGGAGCACGTTGGGATAAAACAGTATTGAACACGGTTCCGCCTCAAGGCCGGGACGGTGCGGGTGAACCCAGGTAATCCGATCATACTTCTAGCCCCCGGCAACCGGCGGCCATACTGCCAGCGCATCACCCTCGCTCAATGTCGCCTGCTTGGCTGTAGCCGGCGGTGAAAACACGCCGTTGATCAATATCAGATGGCATCTATCAAACGGCACATTGTGGGCATCCAGCACCTCGCGCACGGTTGCATCGGGTCTAACCACTATCTCTGCCTGGTTCTTGACGGCTTCGGCGGGCAGGCAACTGGCCAGAGAAGCATAGAGCTTGAGGGTGATTTTCACTAATCAGCTCGCGTTTTTATGCAGGGTTGAAACATAGGCTTCAGAAATACGATGAGGTGATGTCATCAGTATCTGCTTCCATTTGCCCAGATGTGTACCGGTTTGAATAAGGCCGCGCAACATACCGATGTGTTCACTAAACCCCACACTTTGTGCGCCAATCAACCGATCCCCCTGAAATTCCAGGCGCAGATAGCGGTAATTGTCTTTGTCGAGCATGGCAGCGCTATCGCTGCCTTCTTCGCCCATCCACTGGCCAAACGAGCTGGAAATCAGTCCCATGGAATCGAGCACATTCATCGACAGGGAGCCACGATGAGGCGTATCGAGACCGACCATGTTCATGGCTGCAATACGCGCGTGTTCTACAGCCGTTGGCTGGATTGCCAGGACACTGAATTCGCCGGTCGATAAGTCCAGCGCCTGAACCACATCACCGGCGGCATAAATGCCATCCACACTTGTCTGCAGGTGATCATCAACCACAACGCCCGCATCGGTATCAATGCCGCTGCCTTTGAGAAAGTCGATGTTTGAGCGCACACCCGCAGCCACCACGACCAGCTGGGCGGCTGAAGTTTCTCCCTTGCTGAGAGTGACCTCAAGACCCTTGTCGCTTTGGCTGATCCCGGTAATTTTCGTACCCGTCAACACCTCAACACCTTTGGACATGCACCAGCTTTTGAGCATATTGCCGGCAACTTCATCCATCATGCGTGGCACCATCCGGTCGCCCATCTCCACCACCGTGAGGGAGACGCCTTTCAAAAACAGAGCCTCAAGCACAATAGACCCGATAAAGCCCGCACCTATGGGAACCACATGGGCACCGGGTTGAGCGAGTTCATTTATTTTTTGCGCATCATCCAGTGTCCAGCAGGTGTTAACGCCGGGCAAATCAAGCCCTTTGACCGGGGGAGCAACCGGGCTGGCTCCGGTGGCCAGTAACAATCTGTCATAGGCTAAAGATGTACCATCATCGAGGGCGACGGTTTTTGATTTGGGATCAACAGCATCTGCGTTTGCCTGAACATACTTGATTTTCAGATCGTCATAATGGTCCGGTGACTGGCGCAGATATGTGCCGGGCTCAGTAATCCTGTCGATCAGCAGATAGGGCAGGGCCATGCGCGAGTAGGGTGGTTTGCCTTCATTGCCAATCAGAGTAATGCTGCTTTTGGCGTCGTGCTTGCGCAAGGTTTCCGCAGCAACGACCCCGGCTGGACCAGCGCCGATGATGACGTGTTTCATGTTCAACTCACATTTTGCCAGGTTCCGAAAATGTCGGCCGGTGACGGTATCGCCACCGGCTCGACAATTTTACTATACGCCCAGACGACTGAGCGTTTCTTCAGTTGGCACACCCTTGGTGTTCCAGCCGCGCACCTCGTAGTATTCCGGCAGCATTTTATCGAGACCGGAAACCAGTCCCTTCGCCGGTCCGGTCTTGGCTGCATCTTTCATCAGGCGTTTGGGCAACTCATCATCCTTGCCGCTAAAGCCGGCAGCAAGATTGAAATTGCGCTCCATATTCCAGATGCGTTCACCGGCCTCCATCAACGTGTCAGGTGTCCAGTTGCCTTCACATGCGGCATCAACCTGAGGGGCGATGTCTTCCAGTGTCCAGGCAAAGGTTGTGAAAATACACAAGCCAGCTGAATCGACCGCGGCTGTTGCATCCTGAAACGCCTTCACCAGACCGGCCTTGCCATCGGTTGACAGCGGGTCGGTCTTTTCCGGGATGCCCAGAATTTCAGACGATACAGTGTAGGAACGTAAATGACACGCACCGCGATTTGACGTGGCATAGGTCAGCCCCATGCCCTGAATGCCACGCGGATCATACGCCGGGAATTCCTGGCCTTTAACCGTCATGGACAGTTCAGGCCGGCCATATTTTTCACACAAGCGTTTGGAGCCAAGCGCAAGCTCCTTGCCAAAGCCTTCCATGGTGCCGGTAAGCTCAGTCATTTTCGCCAGCATCTCAGCCGAGCCGAATTTAAGCTCAACGCCGCCGGTATCTTTTTTGGTCAAAATACCTTCTTCATACATATCCATGGCAGCAGCAAGGGTGGAGCCAAAGGATATCGGATCAAACCCATGCTCGTTGCACAGGTAATTGGCGTAGGTAAGGGCTTCGAGATCCTTGATGCCGGTTGCTGCGCCCAAGGCCCAGGCAGCTTCATATTCCAGCCCGCCTTCCGCGCCCCAGTATTCCGGCTTGTTGACAACGGTAAAGTGATCCTTGTCAATTTGCGAAATCCGCCCACAGGCGATGGTGCAACTGAAACAGGCCTGATTGGTGAGCAAATTGGGCTTGCCGTCGCTGCGCCGTGGCTCGGCCATGGCTTCAGCTGATATGTCGTTGGCGCTTTCAAATTGCACATCACGGAAATTGCGCGTCGGCAAGGCTCCGCTTTCGTTGATGACATTCATCAAAACCTGCGTGCCATAGGCGGGCAGGCCTTCGCCGGTAACAGCATTTTCCGCCAAAGCCTTCTTGCCGGCTTCGGTTGATTTCATGAAAGCACCGAAATCTTCAACACTGACCCCGCCGGTGCCGCGAACAGCAACAGCCTTGAGGTTTTTAGATCCCATCACCGTGCCAACACCGGAACGTCCGGCGGCGCGATGCAGATCATTGACAATACAGGCATACATATTGCCTTTTTCACCAGCCACACCAATGGCGGCAATGTGCATCATCGGCTCCTGGTGCGCAGTCTTGATGGCAGCATCCGTATCCCACACCGATTTGCCCCACAGGCCTTCAGCACTGAGCAATTCTGCCTTGTCATCAATAATGCAAAGGTAAACCGGTTTTTCCGATTTGCCCTCAAAGATGATCATGTCCCAGCCGGCAAATTTCAGTTCAGCACCAAAATAGCCACCGGAATTCGAACACGCAATCGCACCCGTCAAGGCACCTTTGGTGATGACTGAATAACGCCCGGCGGTTGAGGCACAAGTGCCGGTCAAGGGGCCGGTTGCGAATATCATCTTGTTGTCAGGTGAAAGCGGATCAACTTTAGGGTCGATCTCTTCCATCAGATATTTGGTTCCCAATCCGCGCTGACCGAGATACTTCAAAGCCCAGTCCATATTAAGCGGTTCGGAAACGCATGTGCCTTCAGTCAAATTGACGCGAAGGATTTTTCTTGTCCAAGCCATAGTTCGTTCCTCCTGTTCAATTAAGCTGAGTTTGCCGGTGCGGCATTATCGGTTTTACCCGCCCATTGCTGCATTTTATCATAACCTGCCTGCTCCACATCACTATACAGGATGGCTTGGGTAGGACACGCCTTGACGCATTCTGGATCGCCACCGCAATGATCGCATTTGACAACCTTGCCGGTGCTGACGCTGTAGTTGATGGTGCCAAACGGGCACGCAATGGTGCAGACCTTGCAGCCGACACATAAGTTATCATGCACCTGTTTGACGCCGGTGACAGGGTCCGTGGTAATGGCATCAACCGGACACGCCTGCTGACACCAGGCTTCATCGCACTGGGTGCAGGTGTAAGGAACAAAGCGTCCTTCGGTGTGAAAATCAAACACCCGGATGCGTGATTTGGACGGATTGAATGACCCCTCCTTGACATAAGAACATGCCAGTTCGCATTGTTTGCAGCCGGTGCATTTGCCCGGATCAATTACTAATGTTTTTTGCATTTAGCCTCCTCCCAAGACAGCTTGATAAACAGGTACCGCTGTTTTTCTTGTCAACGAGCCAACGATTGGCTGTTTGATATCGGACAAAAATGCGTCAGATAGATGGCCTCAAGCGCAGCATTTGTTGTCCAGCCTTCGATGTCATGAAGGCTACTCCAGTTTCAAACGATAATAAAACTAAAAATCACACTTTTGGAACGCCCTTATACCCGCGGCATCGGCAAACTGTCGCATATCTGCGACAGTTTCGCCTTAATTCGCTTTGAACTGAATCCCCAGCCGTTTGATTTTACGGTGCAAAGTAGCGCGGCTGATGCCCATGGAAGAAGCGGCGGCTGACACATTTCCGCCAGAGCGCGCCAGAGCCAGCAAAACGGTTCTGCGCCCGGCTTTGGTATAATCATCGGCCTCATCCACATCCTGGCCAAAAAGCGTTGACACAGGCACAGGATTTTTAAAGTCCTTGTCGCCCAACCCGTAGATGCGCCGCGCCTGCCGTGTGGCGCCTATCACCAGATCGTCGCGGTCAACGGCGATCAGGGCGGGGCCGGGTGTATCAACCTGATGTGCAGAAGCGGCTAGCAGGATGCGCGAAGTTGAATAAAACTGACGAAAATGAGCTGTTTCAATCGCCTGAGCCGCGTTAACAACGCCGATGGAAATCAGGTTTGAAAACCCGGCAGTCAGATCGGCGCGGCACGATGAAACATCGACAGCCGCCAGCAATTTTCCTTCATGATCAAAAATTGGCGCAGCAGTGCATGACATCTCGATGTTTTTTGAATGAAAATGCTGGTCTTTGTGTACCGTCAAGGCACGCTCCTCAACAATGCAGGTGCCAATGCCATTGGTGCCCTCACTGTCTTCACTCCACAATGCGCCGGTCCACAGACCCCACTTGTCAAAGGTCCGGTCATCGGCGCGCGCGCCCCGTCGCGCCACCGGTATGCCGTTTTTATCTGCCAGCAAAACGCAACATCCGGCATTGCCCACGGCAAGATAAAGTTGATCAAGGCTGGCTTTTGCGGTCTGGAGAAATGACCCCAGGCGCTCACGCGTCAGACTCAATTCCCGGGCGGAAAGTCTTTCAGGCGCAGAACTGCGACGGGGGTCGAGATGATGCAGGTTTTTTGATCGCTGCCACGATGCGACAACCGCATCGCGAACCGCACTGCCCGTGGCCAGAGCCGTTTCAATTCGTGCCGCATGATCAGGTGTTGTGCTCAATTCAGTACCCCAAAAACCTCGACAGCAAACCTCGTGAAAAAATCAAACCCCATAAATCCCGTCTACTTTAGATCAGTATATCCATTCTTTACAAGATTGTAAGGCTGCTCTTCTATCTCCTGGCCAGCCTTCCCAGGTGGCAACATTCAGCAGTCCCGGTTATTGTTCCTCAAATGGTTGGCCCTGCTGATCGGCAACGCAGCTACAGGGTGAGCCGGTGTTTGATCCAGCGGGTTTGTTTCAATGACCGGGTTGAAGGCAATTCAAATTTGATTAATGTACCTGCCAACATCAAACACAAAAAACAGGATACCTGAAACATGAAACTACTGCGATTTGGATCAATCGGGTGTGAGCGGCCCGGAATTCTCGATGGTGAGGGAAATATTCGTGATCTCTCCGGCCATGTCGGCGATATTTCCCGCGATACCTTGAGTGCCGCCGGTCTGCAACGTTTGGGTGATCTGGATATTGAAACATTGCCGGTGATAGCAGGAAATCCCCGGCTTGGGCCTTGCGTCGGAGCAGTTTCAAAGCTGATTGGCGTCGGTCTGAATTACTCCGATCACGCCAAAGAATGCGGACTTGCCATCCCCGCGGACCCGATAATTTTCAGCAAAGCCATCTCGTCGATTTCGGGACCGGATGATGATGTCATCATCCCCAAAGGTTCCACCAAGGTTGACTGGGAAATTGAACTGGGCATCGTCATTGGCACGCGCGCCCAATATGTGTCGCAAGACGCAGCCCTTGATTATGTTGCGGGCTATTGCATCGTCAATGATGTATCAGAACGTGAGCTGCAGGTTGAACGCAGCGGCGGCCAGTGGGACAAGGGCAAAGGCTGTGATACCTTTGGCCCTATAGGGCCGTGGATGGTGACAAAAGACGAGATTCCCGATCCGCAGAACCTGGCCATGGTTTTGACGGTTAATGGTGAAAGCCGCCAGAACGGCAACACCAAAACCATGATATTCGGCGTCAGACAACTGGTCGCCGACATAAGCTGCTGGATGACCCTTGAGTCCGGCGATATCATCTGCACCGGAACTCCCCCCGGTGTTGCCATGGGCATGAAGCCGCCAGTATGGCTCAAGCCCGGCGATGAAATGCGTTTGAGCATTGCAGGCCTGGGCACACAAAGGCAAAATGTCGTCGCTTATGCCTGATTGACTGTGTAATGTGCGCAGTTGGCGTGTAAAAAAGGTCCGGCGATGGCTGTCAGGGATGCGACAAAACCGCACTCGCAAAATTATGATTATGAGGTTGATCAAAGCCTATGCTAGACAATTTGCGCTAATCAAACTGTTTCAATCAACGAGTAATCAGAATCCATGATGAGTTTTAGAAAAAATTCCTTACAAGCTCTGTTTTTAATCTTCTTCATCGCCATTTCAGCCTTGCCGGCCTCGAGCCAGACTACTCGATTGGGCGCCATCGAGGCCTATGAGCTTTCAAATCGCGGGGACGTAATTCTGATTGATGTGCGCACACCGGCTGAGTGGAAAAAGACCGGTATCGGAGCCTCTGCCCGTACCATTTCCATGCATCTTCCCGGTTTTTTTGATAAGATAAAGGCAGTGGTGCGCGGTGATAAATCAAAAACCATTGCCCTGATCTGCGCCCGGGGAAACCGTTCAAGCCGGATGCAGGCAGCGTTGGTTGAACGCGGCTATACAAATGTTATCGATGTCGCCGAAGGAATGATGGGAAGCAAGGCAGGCCCTGGCTGGATTGCACGCGGTCTGCCTTTGGTCAACCCGGGCTAACCAACACTCCCGGCTCAATCACAAAACAGTTTTATCTATGCTGAGTGCGGTGTGCTGCTGCTGAGGTCAATGTGGCTGTCGCCATGCCTGTGGCGTTCAACAAAATATGCACAGATATTCAAGCCCAATGTGACCAGCGGTGCAAAGGGGTATTTGACATATGTTTGCTCAAAAGTGGGTGCAGTCATTTTTCTGCTCCTTTTACGTCGGCGGCGCAGTTTTGTTGCACTGCACCTAGTGTTCATGGTGTGTGGTATACCACACTATGAATATAGCAAACAAATCAGATATTTGAAGATGTTATTGTGCAATGCACCCATGCGTTGACTGCATGGCAGTTGCGACGGCTTTAGCGCCCAAGTGCCAATCGCATGGTTGTGCCGATGACGGCGGCTGAATCCGCTATTTGGACGCCGGCTGAGGCCAGGGCGTCAATTTTTTCTGTCGCACTGCCGGTGCCAAAGACATTGACCGTGCCGGCGTGACCCATGCGCCGGTCTGTTGGTGCATGTTTGCCGGCGATATAGGCTGCAACCGGCTTTTTGACGGAGCTGTGTTTGAGGAATTCGGCGAATTCTTCTTCAGCTGATCCGCCGATTTCGCCAATCAGCAGGATGCCTTCGGTCTTGTCATCGGCTAAAAAAAGCTCGAGGCAATCGACAAAGTCGATGCCGAAAACAGCGTCGCCGCCAATGCCGATGGAGGTCGATTGACCCAGACGTACCGAATAAAGCTGGTCAATGGCTTCATAGGTCAATGATGCCGAGCGTGAAATAACCCCGATCGGCCAGGCGAAATGGCGATGGGTAGGCATAACGCCCACCTTGCTCTGCTCCGGTGTAATGATGCCCTGGGAATTAGGGCCGATCAATCGGCTGGAAGAATCTTCCAGGGCTTTTCTCACCCTGACCATATCCAGCACCGGTACGCGTTCAGTCACACACACGATCAATGGCATTTTGGCATCAATCGCTTCAATAATGGCATCAGCTGCATTTTGTGGCGGCACAAACACCAGCGATACATCGGCTGCGGTGGTTAATTTTGCTTCTTCCACCGTATCAAACACCGGCAGGCTCAAATGCTTGCTGCCACCTTTTCCCGGGCGCACGCCGCCCACCAGATTGCTGCCGTAGGCGATAGATTTTTCGCAATGAAAGGTTGCAGTTGCACCGGTGATACCCTGGCAGATGATACGTGAACTTTCGTCTAAAAGAATAGCCATTATGCCGCCTCCTTCGATGTCGCTGCTTTTACCAGCTCAACCGCATGGGTCATGTCGCGGGCAAACTGGGTAGGGATACCCTGGCTGGTCAAAACCTTGTGGCACAGCTCCATATTGGTGCCTCCGGCGCGCACAATAAGAGGCACATTCAGCCCCTTGCGCTGCACCGCGATGGCAATACCTTCGGCAATCGTATCGCAGCGTAAAATACCGCCGCCATAAATGTTGACCAGTACCGCCTCAACATTGGCATCGCTCAAAACCATCTCAAATCCGGTCGCCACCTGTTCGCGGGTTGCCACCGGGCGAATATCCATGAAATTTGCCGGTGCAACGCCGTTGTCGATCAACAGATCCAAAGTGGCAAGGGCGAGGCCTGCGCCATTGACCACGCACCCAATATTACCACCCAGGCTGGCAAAATTAAGTTCATATCTCCGGGCCTCAAGTTCGCCTTGATCTTCTTCACTCTCGTCGCGCATCTGCTCCAGATCATTATGGCGAAAGAGCGCATTGTCATCGACAATCATTTTGGCATCAATAGCCAGGAGCGCGCCCTCTTTGGTCAGGGCCAGCGGGTTGATTTCAATCAGGCTGGCATCAAAATCCCGGAAGGCATTAAACAAAGACTGGGCAATGGATACAGCTTCAATGGCGTTGTTTCCGGAAAATCCCAGCCCGGCAATAAACTGGTTGAGAGCCTCACTATCCAGCTTCTCAAAATCCTCGACCACAAGCCTGTGAATTTTCTTCGGATCTTCAGCCGCCATTTCCTCTATATCCTCGCCACCGGAAGACGAGCCAAGGAATGCAATTTTTGCCGTTGAGCGATCTATCAGAACGGCCAGGTAAATTTCCTGTTCAATCTGGCAGGCGGCTTCAACATATACCTGATTGACCCTTTTGCCTGCAGCTCCGGTCTGGTTAGTGACGAGTGTTGAACCCAGCAGGGTGTCGGCAATGGCTCCCGCTTCAGCGCTTGAGCCGGCACGTTTGATACCTCCGGCCCTGCCGCGGCCACCGGCATGTATCTGCGCTTTAACAATCCAGCTTTCACCGCCAATATTAGCGGCCGCATTTTCGGCATCAGCGGCTGTTTTGGCAATGGCACCTTTGGGGATGGGGACGCCATAATCCGACAGAAGTGCCTTGGCCTGATATTCATGCAAATTCATAATTGCCTCCCTTGGAACCGCTTCACTGCCGTGCTGAATTTATACGCTTTCCTCCGTGGCAATGGATATAGCGTCCGCTTAAATTACTGGTATACCATATGCCAGATAGGATAAGAAATCAAACTTAACCTCTGTATTAAAAAGGGGCGCTGTCACAGCATGACAGGAAATTCACAAAAAATATAAAAAAAAACTAGGCATGGCGGTGTTTTTAGTTTTATGGTCTACTGGTATACCAGAGGCCACGGTCTGAATGGGAGCAAAAAGCGATTGTGCAGTTTGCTTCGGTCTTTGGAAAAAAAAGCGCTGCGCATGGGTTTCGATAAGCAATATTCGTGATGGCCTGTGAACGTAGTGCAGACTTAGGGAGGATACTAATGCGTCGCTTAGCTAAAACCACTTTCGGTCTGGGGATGACTTTCGGGTTGGCTCTGACCGCTGTCGTAGGTGTTGCTCAAAATGAAGCCTTTGCAGCCAAAGACTGGAAACCTAAAAAGCCGGTCCAGTTTGTCGTTATGGCCGGTAAAGGTGGCGGAGCCGATAAAGCAGTCCGCTTGATTCAAAGCATCATTGCAAAAAACAAAATGGCTCCTTACGCCTTTACACCAGTCAACAAGCCTGGTGGCTCTGGCGCTGAGGCACTTGTCTATATGAAACAGAAAAATGGTGATGATCACACCATCATGTTCACCTTGAACAGTTTCTACACCACTCCGCTGCGCCAGCCTGGTCTGGGAATTGACATTACAACATTCACCCCCATCGCTCGTATGGCGGAAGATACATTCCTGCTGTGGGTTAATTCTGATCGCAAAGACATCAATAATGTTGATGATTTTGTGAAAGCCGCAAAGCCAAGGGCAAAGACTGGATCATGGCTGGTACCGGTAAAAACTCCGAAGATAACCTGCTCACTGACTTCCTCAACAAGGCATATGGCCTTGAAATGAAGTATGTGCCTTATAAGGGCGGCGGCAAGGTTGCCAAGCAGCTTGCCGGTAACAATGCTGATTCAACCGTCAACAACCCGTCTGAACAGCTCGGCTTTTATGAAGCAGGAAAAACCAAGGCTCTGGCAGCATTCACACCAAAAAGACTGCCACTGTTCCCCGATACGCCGACCTTCAAAGAACTCGGCAAGGACTTTGTCTACTTCATGCAACGCACCGTTGTTGGCGCGCCTGGCATGAGTGCAGGAGCTGCAGCTTATTACCAGGGGCTGTTTACAAAGGTTTTTAACACTCCGGAATGGCAAAAGTACCGCTCCAAGAAAAGCTTGCAGGGCGACCTGCTGGTTGGTGATGATCTGATGGCTTATTGGAAAAATGAGCGTGAAGTACACCGTCAAATGCTGATCAAAATGGGTGTCATCAAAGGCTGAACCGCCTGAATTGAAAATCAATAAAAAGAAACAAACTGGTGTTGCGGGGAAATTTCGATCATGAGAATAGCTGAACTTGTTATGGCGATTGTGATGGCGATTTTCTCCGCATACCTGATGTGGAAGAGTGCGGAGCTTCCCATCGGCTGGATTCCTGATGAGGGTCCCGGTGGCGGATTCTGGCCTTTCTGGCTGTCTGCGGCCATGTTGGCTTCGTGTTTTTCAATAATCTATAAATGGATCAGAAAAACCAGCCCGATTTCCCGCTCTACCGAAATTTTCATGGATGCTGAAGCGATCAAGGGTTTTGTTCTGGTGGCAGGGTCTTTGATTGTCACCGTCGGGCTGTTTCACTATATCGGAATTTATGGTGCCTTACCGCTTTTCCTGATTTTTCATATTCGGTTTTTAGGCGGCCATTCGTGGTCATTTACCAGTTTCATGGCTGTGGTCACGCCGGTGGTAACATTTCTCTTTTTTGAAATTGTACTCAAAATTACGCTGCCAAAAGGGCTGACGGATGAGTATTTTTACCCAATTTTTGCGTTGTTTGCTTGAATGAGCAGGCGCAAGACATAACACGTTTTAATAAGTCGGCAGGGAATTATGGAAATCTTGGGTCTGTTAATGGATGGCTTTGCAATTGCATTGCAGCCGTTGAACCTTGGCCTCATCATCGTCGGGTGTGCTCTGGGCTTGATCATTGGTGCGATGCCTGGGCTTGGTTCGGTAAACGGTGTGGCCATATTGTTGCCGATCACCTTTTTAGTGCCACCAACCGGTGCCATCATATTTCTCGCAGCGCTTTATTATGGAGCCATGTATGGCGGTGCGGTAAGTTCCATCATGTTGGGCATTCCCGGGGCTTCAACTGCGGTTGCCACCACATTTGACGGCCGCCCCTTAGCGCTTCAGGGGCATGCCGACAAAGCGCTGATCGCTGCGGCCACAGCCTCGTTCGTCGGCGGTACAATTTCTGTTGTTCTTTTTACATTCTTTGCCCCGCCTCTGGCACATGTTGCTCTTGTGTTTGGTGCGCCCGAAGAATTCGCCCTGATGATGCTGGCCTTTGCCACTTTTGTTGGTCTGGGTGGTGATGATATTGCCAAAACAATTTTCTCTATCTGCATCGGCCTGGTTCTCAGCGCTGTTGGTCTTGACATCATGAGTGGTGAGCCCAGGCTGATCTTTGGTGATATTCCCGGTTTCTTCCGCGGTATAAATTTTCTGGTTCTGGCAATTGGCATATACGGCATTGGTGAAATGCTGTGGACGATCGAAGAAACCCGCGCCACCGGTGGCGCAAAGATTTCAGAAGCAACCGTTACCTTCAAGCGCACAATGAAAGCGCTGCGGGAAATTATGGGCTCATGGAAAGCCGGTGTTATGGGGTCATTCCTGGGCTATTTTGTAGGCATCCTGCCTGCCGCCGGCGCCACCCCCGGTGCGCTCATGGCCTATGGTGTTGCCAAACAGATTTCAAAAGATCCCGATAAATTCGGCAAAGGCGCACTCGAAGGTGTGGTTGCCCCTGAAGCTGCCAACAATGCCGCCAGTACCGGTTCAATGCTGCCGATGTTGACGTTAGGCATTCCGGGTTCCCCCACCACGGCAATTCTGCTCGGCGGTATGGTGATCTGGGGACTGGAGCCCGGGCCATTGTTGTTCGTTGAACAAAAGGAATTTGTCTGGGGCCTTATTGCCAGTCTTTATGCCGCTAACCTGTTTGCACTTTTGATTAATATTGCTTTTATTCCGGTGTTTATCTGGGTGTTGAAGATGCCCTTTACCATTCTGGCCCCGATCATTTTTGTCCTCTGTCTGATTGGCGGCTATGCACCGACACAAAGCCTGCACGATGTCTGGCTCATGGTTATTTTTGGTATCGTCGGCTATATGATGCGCAAGCTTGATTATCCTCTGGCACCCGCTGTTCTGGCTATTGTGCTGGGGCCGTTGGCTGAGCCGGCTCTGCGCCAGTCGCTTTTAATCAATGATGGGTCATTTTCGATTTTCTTCAGCCGGCCATATTCAGCACCAATCATGATCGTCGCACTTATCTTGTTGTTCCTGCCATTGATCAAGATTGTCGTGAATAAAATCAGAGGAAAAAAGGCGGCTGCCTGAACGGAGGCTGCCGCCGAAAAGGTGGCAGCAAAGAAAGTTGTAAAACATCACTGAAATGATGGATTCTCTTTCTGGTATATGGTATACCAGTATCGAAAATCAGTATTATGGAGCCATCCATGACCCAGACCCGTTTAAAAGTTCAGCCGATCGCCGAAGACTTCAGTCTTAAGTCGCGCATATATGTGTCGTTGAAGCAGGCTATCGTTTCTGCTGATATTTATGATGAAGCAACGGATCTCCGGCTGGATGAGAGAAAGCTATCAGAGCAATTCGGCATCAGCAGAACGCCGTTACGTGAAGCTCTTGCCAGGCTTGAGCAGGAGGGGCTGGTGAAAATTATGCCCCGCCGTGGTGTCTTTATCGCCCGACGGACCAAGGTTGAAATCCTGGAGATGATAACAGTGTGGGCAGCACTGGAAAGCATGGCCGCTCGCCTGGCAACGCTGCATGCAAGTGATGCCGAAATTGCCGCTTTGCGTCAAATGGCGTCGGCCTTTGAAAGTCCTGGCCCCAATGCTGATATCGACGAATATTCCGAAACCAACATTAAATTTCACCAGGCAATTTTAAAGCTGGGAAAATGTCCGCTTATCGAGAAAATTGCCGAAGGGTTATTCATGCATGTGCGGGCCATTCGTTCACGCACTATTTCTGAAGGCGACCGGTTCAACAAATCGATTGTTGATCACATGCATATCATAGAAGCGCTGGAGGCACGTGACACAGAACTTGCTGAACGGCTGGTGCGCGAACACACACTCAACCTGGCCGAGCATGTCAAGCAGAACGTAACCAACCTCGATTGAGCGCAGGGTAATAATTTGAATAGGGCGTAAATGCTCTTGGAAACTATTGACGGAAAAACTTTATGTCCACCACAAACGCCGATACTGAAACAGAAACACTAACGGACGGTTTTCATCTGATAATTGATGCGCTTAAGCTCAATGATATCAACACGATTTATGGCGTGCCGGGTATCCCGATTACGGATTTCGGCCGCTATGCCCAGGCCGCAGGCATGCGCGTTCTCTCCTTCCGCCATGAGCAGCATGCGGGCTATGCAGCCGCGATTGCAGGCTACCTTACGCAAAAGCCTGGCATCTGCCTGACAGTGTCTGCGCCTGGGTTTTTAAACGGCCTCACCGCTCTGGCTCACGCCACCACCAATTGTTTCCCGATGATCCTGATCAGTGGTTCGTCCGAGCGCGAAATTGTTGACCTGCAACAAGGTGACTATGAGGAAATGGACCAATTGGCCATTGCCAAGGGACTGTGCAAAGACGCTTATCGTATATTACATGCCGAAGATATCGGCATCGGTATTGCGCGTGCTATCCGCGCTGCCGTTTCCGGTCGTCCCGGCGGTGTCTATCTTGATCTGCCCGCCAAGCTGTTTGGTCAGGTAATGAATGCGCACGCCGGTGCAAACTCTCTGGTTAAAGTGATAGATCCAGCCCCGCGCCAGCTTCCCGCTCCAGAAGCAGTCACGCGCGCGCTCAATGAGCTTAAAAATGCCAAACGCCCGCTGATTATTCTTGGCAAGGGTGCAGCTTACGCCCAGGCCGACGCTGATATTCGCGCCTTTGTTGAAAAAAGCGGTATTCCCTATCTGCCCATGAGCATGGCCAAAGGGCTGTTGCCGGATACTCATCCGCTGTCAGCGGGGGCGGCCCGCTCCCTGGCGTTGAAAGAATCCGATGTGGTGGTGATGATTGGCGCCCGCCTCAACTGGCTGTTGTCGCATGGCAAGGGCAAGTCATGGGGCACCACACCCAAACGCTTTATCCATATCGATATTGAACCCAGGGAAATGGACAGTAATGTTGAAATTGTGGCTCCGCTGGTTGGTGATATCGGCTCTTGTGTCTCGGCTCTTCTCTCCGGCCTTGGCGACAACTGGTCGGCACCACCGGCGGATTGGACCAGTGCGCTCAGGGAAAAAGTGGAGACCAATGTTGCCCGCATGGCGCCAAAGCTGCGCAACAATAATGTGCCGATGGATTATCATGGCGCTCTTGGTGCGCTGCGCACCATAATCAAGGAACGGCCCGATGCCATATTGGTCAATGAAGGGGCCAATACGCTCGATTTCGCCCGCTCCATCATTGATATGTACCAGCCGCGCAAGCGCCTCGATGTTGGCACCTGGGGGGTTATGGGTATTGGCATGGGAACGGCGATTGCTGCAGCAGTTGAAACCGGCAAGCCGGTGCTGGCCATTGAAGGCGACTCAGCCTTTGGTTTTTCCGGCATGGAAATAGAAACAATCTGCCGCTACAATCTTCCCGTTTGTGTGGTGGTTTTCAACAACAACGGCATTTATCGCGGCACCGACGTTAACCCCTCAGGTGGACCGGATGCAGCGACGACCGTTTTTGTCAAGGATGCCCGTTACGACAGGATGATGGAGGCGTTTGGTGGCGTTGGTGTCTATGCAACAACGCCTGATGACCTGACCCGTGCAGTCAACGAAGCCATGGACAGTGGCAGGCCGACACTCATCAATGCCGTAATTGACGAAAAGGCCGGCACTGAAAGCGGTCGCATTGGCAATCTCAATCCGCAAAGCGTTGTATCGAAAAAATGAACAAACAAAATCAATTCAACAGGAACGAACAATGGAAGCGTTGAAAGGTATCAAAATTCTGGACATGACACATGTTCAGTCCGGCCCCACCTGTACACAATTACTGGCCTGGTTTGGCGCTGATGTGATCAAGGTTGAAAGACCCGGAGTAGGCGATGCCACCCGGGGCCAGCTGCGCGACATCCCTGATGTGGATAGTCTTTATTTTACCATGTTAAATCACAACAAGCGCTCGGTTACGCTCAATACCAAAAAAGATGAAGGCAAGGCAATTTTTATCAAGTTGATAGAGACCTGTGATGTGCTGGTTGAAAATTTTGCCCCCGGCGCCCTTGATCGCATGGGGTTTTCCTGGGAGCGTATTCAGGAGATAAACCCGCGCATTATTTATGCCTCGATCAAAGGCTTCGGCCCTGGACCTTATGAAGATTGCAAGGTCTATGAAAATGTCGCCCAATGTACCGGCGGCTCAGCCTCAACCACCGGCTTTCGCGATGGCCCGCCTTTGGTGACGGGCGCGCAAATTGGCGACAGCGGCACCGGCCTGCATCTGGCTCTTGGCATCGTCACAGCTTTGTACCATCGCACCACATCAGGCAAGGGACAGCGCGTAACCGCTGCCATGCAGGATGGTGTGCTCAATCTGTGCCGGGTTAAGCTGCGCGATCAGCAGCGTTTGGCGCATGGGCCTTTGAAAGAATACAGTCAGGCGGGCCAGGGCATCCCCTTTGGAGAAGCTACACCACGCGCCGGTAATGATTCCGGTGGCGGACAACCCGGCTGGATTGTCAAATGCAAGGGCTGGGAAAACGATCCTGATGCCTACGTTTATTTCATCACCCAGGCCGCTGTCTGGGGCAATGTCTGCGATATCATCGGCAAGCCGGAATGGAAAGAAGCGCCCGGTTATGCAACGCCGGAGGAGCGCCTGGATAAAATCGCAGCAATTTTCGATGCTGTCGAAGACTGGACCAAAACCAAAGATAAATTCGAGGTTATGGAAATCTGCAATCCGCTCAATATCCCATGCGGGCCTATCCTGTCGATGAAAGAACTTGCAGAACAGAAATCCCTGAGAGACACCGGCACAATTGTCGAAGTGGATCATCCTGAACGCGGTAAATACCTCTCTGTGGGCAATCCGGTAAAACTTTCCGACAGCCCCAGTGAGGTGACGCGCTCACCACTGCTGGGCGAACACACCGACGAAATACTGGGCGAGGTTCTCGGTCTTTCGCCACAGGAAATCAAAGCCGCCAAATCTGCCGGCGCGGTTTAAAGCCGCTACAGACATATAAGGTAACGAGGAGATATCGATGCGTATAATCGTCAATGGACAACAGGCTTTTGGCAAAGCCAGCCTAGAGGCCATTCTGGAAAAGGGTGAAGACGAAGTGGTCGCAGTCTATTGTGCGCCTGACAAGGAAGGCCGCCCGGTTGACCCGATCAAGGAATTTGCGCTTGAAAAAGGTCTCGAGGTTGTACAGCCACCAAATTACGAAGATGCAGATGTGCTCGATAAGATGCGCAGCTTCAATGCGGATCTTTGTGTCATGGCCTATATGATTATCTTCGTGCCGCAGGAAGCCCGCGATATTCCCACCTATGGGTCCATTTGCTTTCATCCCTCCCTGCTGCCCAAACACCGTGGCCCCAGTTCAATAAACTGGCCGATCATTGGTGGTGCAACCAAAACCGGCCTGACCATTTTCTGGCCCGATGACGGACTGGATGAAGGTGAAATCCTGCTGCAAAAGGAAATTGACATCACTCCCGATGACACCTTGGGTTCGGTCTATTTCAACAAGGTTTTTCCGCTGGGTATTGAAGCGGTTCTGGAGGCAATCGACCTGGTGCGCGGCGGCAATCCGCCACGCATTGCTCAAGATGATGCTCTGGCAACCTATGAGAGCTGGTGCCGCAAGGCCGATGCTGAAATCGACTGGTCAAAATCTGTTGATGATGTTTACAACCTTATTCGTGGCACAAACCCTCAACCGGGAGCGTGGACAACTCTTGGCGACCTTGAGGTCCAGATTTATGACTGTGCAAAAGCATCAGGAACCGACGCCAAACCCGGCGAAGTGACAGCGGTTGACGAAAAAAGCATAACAGTGTCGGCAAAAGACGGTCAGATAATTATTGCCCGTGTGAAACCCAAGGGAGAGAAAAAAATCACAGCTGGAGAATTTGCCGGTTCACAAAGGATCAAAATTGGTACTATATTGGGTGGATAAGCCAGCTTGGGGATTTAAGACATTTGCAAATAATATAACAATTCAGGGAAAAAACAGATAATGCCCAAAAGTGATATTGAAATTGCCCGTGAGGCAACGATGATACCGATTGCTGAAGTCGGTGCGAAGCTTGACATTCCAGCTGAAGAATTACTGCATTTCGGCCCTTCAAAGGCCAAACTGTCGATGGATTACATTAAATCCCTGAGCGACAGGCCCGACGGCAAACTCATTTTGGTAACAGCCGTAACCCCAACCCCGGCGGGCGAGGGCAAGACCACCACAACGGTCGGTCTCGGTGACGGCCTTAATAAAATCGGCAAGCGCGCAGCTATCTGCGTGCGCGAACCCTCGCTTGGTCCGTGTTTTGGCATGAAGGGCGGAGCTGCCGGTGGCGGTTATGCGCAAGTTGTGCCGATGGAGGACATCAATCTTCATTTCACCGGTGATTTTCACGCCATTGGTATCGCCCATTCATTATTGTCGGCGCTTATTGATAATCATATTTACTGGGGCCATGAACCGGCGATTGATTCGCGCCGGGTCACCTGGAAGCGCGTCGTTGACATGAATGATCGTTCATTGCGCCAGATTACCAGTTCTCTGGGCGGTGTTGCCAATGGTTTTCCGCGCGAGGACGGTTTTGACATTGTTGTTGCTTCCGAGATCATGGCGATTTTCTGTCTGGCCAAAGATCTCGCTGATCTTACCAAGCGCATCGGTAATATGGTCATAGGTTTTAACCGCAAGCGTGAGCCGATTTATGCCCGTGACGTCAAAGGCCCCGGCCCCATGTCGGTGCTGTTGAAGGATGCTCTTGCCCCTAATCTGGTGCAGACGCTGGAAAATAACCCGGCCTTCATCCATGGCGGCCCCTTCGCCAATATAGCGCACGGCTGCAACTCGGTCATTGCCACCAAAACAGCGCTGAAGCTGGCGGATTATGTGGTAACAGAAGCAGGCTTTGGTGCTGATCTCGGTGCTGAAAAATTCTTCAACATCAAATGCCGCAAAGCCGGTCTAAAACCAGCCGCCGTGGTCATTGTTGCTACCGTTAGAGCTTTAAAAATGCATGGCGGTGTCGACAAGAAAGAACTCGGCCCTGAAAATGTTGAAGCGGTAAAATCCGGCTGCTCAAACCTCGCCCGTCACATCAAAAACGTACAATCCTTTGGTGTACCGGTCGTTGTCGCCATCAACCAGTTCATCACCGATACCGATGCCGAGCTTCAGGCGGTCAAGGAAACAGCGGAAGGCTTTGGCACCACTGCCATTATCGCCAGCCACTGGTCAAACGGCGGCGCCGGTGCGGAAGAGCTCGCAATTCATGTAGCCAAAATGGCCGACAGTGGGGATGCGGATTTCAAGGTGCTCTATCCCGATGACATGCCGTTGATTGAAAAAACCCGTTTTATCGCACAGAACATCTATGGTGCCGACGATATTACCATGGATGGTGCTGTGCAAAAGCGCTTCGAGGAGTTGCAAAAGGATTATGGTCACTTCCCAGTCTGTATGGCCAAAACCCAGTATAGTTTTTCAACTGACCCCGAAGCCAAGGGCGCACCTGGCGGTTTCACCATCCCGATCCGCGAGTTGCGCCTTTCAGCCGGCGCCGAATTCATCGTCGTGGTCGCCGGCGCCATCATGACCATGCCGGGCCTGCCTCGTGTGCCGGCCGCAAACTCAATCTACCTCAACGAAGACGGCCAGGTGGAAGGTTTGTTTTAACGGCGTCATTTCTTGCAACAAGAAATGACAAAACCGGCAGTATCCCAACTGCCGGTTTTTTTGTGACCTTAGAGCACTTCTCGATCATATTGAACCGTTTGACCGGTTTTTCGCGCTTTCTGGACGTCGTTGGCTTCGACTTTTGGTCAACCAGACCAAGGCGTCAAACCCGCCTTGCCAGCAAACGCGAAAAACCGGTCAAACGGTTCAATATGATCGAGAAGTGCTCTAGCTGTGGACCCTCAACAGGTTGTTCTTCTTGAATCCCAATTTTGAGATTGGTGTTTGATCTTTTATACCACCATGTGGCCGGTGCCAATTGTACATGTGGGTCCATATGGGCAATTCCACTTTTCGGTA
>JAJRTY010000111.1 GCA_024278055.1 Alphaproteobacteria bacterium
AAGCCAGCCCGCTCCCCCGGCCCAACCACCCGATAAGGTACCCTGAGGGGTGGTTGGGCCGGGGGAGCGGGCTGGCTTCAGGACTAAAATGTCGCTGAAAGCGACTTTCGGGTCAGACACTTAGGGGTGTCGGGACCGCAAGCCATAATGATGGCTGTTACTGCATCATTTACTGTTCTGGGAATGGTTATGCTGCTGGCGGCAATATTTATGAAAAAGCGCTGGAAGCCCAGCTATACATTCGAATTCGCCTTTATCGGGCTCATGCTGGCGCTGGTGTATTACGCTGATGTGCTCAGTTTCGATACTTATACCGCTTATCAGGAAAATCTCAATATTGAGGAAAAAAAGGTCTCCGGCAACTATGTCGGCAAGGGCGAGGCTGCGTTTGACCGCGTGGTCACCGTTGTTGACATGCTGCCTTTCAGTGGGGATTTGCTTTCGTCAATGAAGATGAAGAATTAAGCCGCAATGCGGTTGTAGTTAAGCCCGGCGAGAAAATCCTGTTCAAAATCGTCAGTAATGACGTGATCCACGGTTTCAACATACCCGTAGCCCAGATCACCGCCGAGATTGACCCCGATGACAAGCGTGAAGTGTGGATCAAGGCACCGGACAAGCCGGGCAAATATCTTATTCAGTGTGTAAATTATTGCGGCGTTGGTCACTCACAAATGAAAGCGTGGCTGGTTGTACAAGGCAGCACACCAACAGCGGGTTTGGATGGGGGATCAATCAATGGCAACACATGAACTTGATCAGCAAAAAATGGGCAATGCCGCCCACTGGACGCCGGAAAACCTGATTGGAAATATGTCGCTCAAGGAGTTGCTGTTTTCCAACGACTATCGGGCCATCGCCCTCAAAGGCATCTTTACCTCGATAATCATGCTGGCCGTGGGCGGTTTTTTCGCCCTGGTTTTTCGCTCCGAACTGACCTTTCCCGGTGTCGTTTTGGTGCGCAATGCCTTTTCAGGCACAGGCGGCTGGACCAAAACGCCATTGATGGCCTGGGCTGCGGGAACCGTTGGCCTGTTGTTTATTGCCTCAACCCTGCCGCTTGGTTTTGTCGGCTATGGCCTGTTGTCTGACTGGGGGCAATGGACGGATGTTGCTTACTTTGATCCTTCACGCGGTGGCAGCGTCAAATTTTTCCTCTACATGTTCTGGACCTATGGCCACCCGGCTGTCTATCTGCCGTTTGTTCCCGCCATCGCGGTTATATTCACCATAATGCCGCGTTTGCTGGGCAACCCGATGTGGAGCTACTGGTCCGGTGTTGTGGCCTTTATTCTGCTGGCCATTGGTGCCATGCCGATTGGCCCGCATCATTTCCAGCCGTTGTATACAGTGTCCGGTGATTATCAGCGTTTTGTGCAAATCCTGACCATGCTGGTGTTCATTCCCAGCGTGTTGCATGTGTTCAACTGGATTGCGACGTTGTTTATGAACCCCATACCGGATTCAGCACGGCGCGCCATACCATTTAAATTCATGGTGATGGCAATCGCCTTTATTGTCTATGGCGGAGCCACGGCGTTTTTGAATGCGCAAATAGCACCGGACAGTGACTTTATTCACAACCCTACTGGATCCCGGCGCATTTCCACGCCATGTTCTTCGGCTTTGTCGGCCAGATGGCGATGGCGGGGTTTTACTATCTTTATCCGTATTTCACCGGACGCATGTACAATCAGGCCATGGCCAACGCGCATTTCTGGTTGTGGCAGGTCGGCCTGTTTATCAAAATCACCGCCATGGGTGTTGCGGGATACCTCTACTTCCCGCGCTGGGTTTATGATTACCTTGAAGTGCCGGAGTGGCCTGAGGCTCAGCTTTTCATTACCATCGGCGGCTTTATGGTTGGCCTCGGCTTCCTCTTCTTTGCCGTCAATCTGGCGTGGAGTGCGCGTTATGGCAAACCGGCGGATGATGATCCGTGGCCGGTGGTCCACGATGACAAACAACCGGCTGCCACCGCTTTACCAGCAGAATAGGGGGATAGTGTTATGATTAAAGTATTCGTTTGGGTTGGTATAATTGGCGGTCTTGCCATTGCTTACCTCGCAATCTTCGCGGTTGGGCCGATTTCTCAATTACCACCGTCGGAAAGCCTTCTGACCGGGTTTCGCGCTAAAGGCATTGTCCCCGCCTCGGTCAATCTTGAAGAAGATGAAACAGCTGAAGAAGCAGAAGTCTTCGAAGTGCCGGAGCAAGACGCTGTCATGCTCAAGCAGATACTGGCAAAATCCGGTTCCATGCCCGGCATGAACATGAACGGCACTGGCGAAGCCGCCATGAAACCCGGCTCTGATGGCGCCAGAATGCCCAATGGTGCCATGGATATGAAGTCCGACGGTGCTATGGATATGAAGAAAGAAGCATCCACAGACATGCCGATGGATGGCAAAATGGCGGAAGGCGGCATTCTGGTTACAGATGATGGCGATTTTGATCGCGAGATTAAACTGACCATGGATGAGTGGAAATTTTCAGCCAGGCAGATTGATGTAAAGCCGGGCGAACGCATCAAGTTCACCGTGGTTAATGATGGCCAGATACCCCATGAATTCATGTTCATGAACATGCCGCTGATGTCAGCAGTTACCTACCGCGCGACGCGAGCCGACTGGAATCTGGTGGAACACAAAGCCCTGTTTGAAAAAGCCCTGGTGCTGCCCGGCGGAGACTTCTCCTTTGTCCTCAAGGTCACACAACCCGGCATCTGGATGTTCATGTGCATGCTGCCATTTCACATGCAAATGGGCATGATGGGTCAGATGTCAACACCGGGAATGGCCATGGACATGGCGATGTAGTTTAAGCATCGTCGGCATTAAACCCACGCCATCGCCCGGCCAATGAGCACGTCGCGGTCTACTTTGTCCGCGTTGGCTCCCCACAGGTGAGACGGCTCAAGAATACGCAAGGTGATGTAGGCATCACGCAGCGGGCCGGGACTTAAGGCGTCAGTGGAAAAAACCAGGGCGGCGCGTTCGGCGAACAGGCGCGGGTCTTTGGTGGTGTTTTTATCTCCAAGCCAGTCGGTGAGTGGTTGAAGGGCTTTGATATCGCTGCCAATGCGCCCGAGTTCCTGTTCGAAGGCGGCAGCAATTTTTTCATTACCCATGGCGCGCTGGATATCAAGGGCGATGACATTGCCCGAACCTTCCCATATGGCATTGAGCGGGGCGGCGCGATAAGCCCGCGCTATGCCGTTTTCCTCCACATAGCCTGAACCGCCAAAGCATTCGAGCGCTTCAGTGATCACCGCTGGCTGGCGCTTGCATATCCAGTATTTGGCAATGGGCGTAAGCACGCGCGACAGCGCTGCTTCAGGATCACTGTGTGTCGCTGCATCAAAACTTGCCCCCACCCGCAAAGCCAGCGCGATAGCAGCTTCTGTTTCAAGTGCCAGATCACTGATGACATTGCGCATCAAAGGTTGATCGATCAGTTTTCTCTGAAAGGCTGTACGCTGGTTCACATAGTGTGCTGCCATCACCACCGCCTTGCGCATGGCCCCGGCCGAACTTGACATACAGTCATAGCGCGTATGGTGCGCCATGATTAAAATGGTGGCAATGCCGCGTCCGGGTTCACCAACGCGTCTTGCCCAGGCACCACGATACTCAATCTCGGCTGAGGCATTGGAGCGATCGCCAAGCTTGTCTTTGAGGCGCTGGATCTCCATGGCATTGCGGCTGCCATCGGGCCGCCAGCGCGGCACCAGAAAACAGCTTAATCCCGCGTCTTCGATCGCTAACGTTAAAAACGCATCACACATCGGCGCTGAACAAAACCACTTGTGCCCGGTCAGCTTGACCTCATCGCCACCCAGGCTGACAGCGCGTGTGGTGTTGGAGCGCAGGTCCGACCCGCCCTGTTTTTCGGTCATCGCCATGCCCATGGTGGCAGCCGTTTTCCGGTCTGCCGGTAAGACACGTTGATCATAGGCAGGGGTGGTCAGGCGCGGCACCCATTCCTCTTTGGTCCAGTCTTCTTTTTGCAAAACCGAGGTCGCCGCATAGGTCATCGACATCGGGCAACACACACCGCCATCGGCCCAGGCCATCATCGCCATCAGTGCCCCATGAGTGATATGCCCGCCGGTATCATGGGTCCAGGCGCGGCTGGAAACACCGCCCTCCAGCCCCAGCGTCATCAACCTGTGATAAGCCGGGTGAAACTCGACTTCGTCAATGCGCTGGCCGCGGCCATCAAATGCGCGCAGCAGTGGCGGGTTCTCATCGGCTTGCCGGCCCAGCTCACGCGCTTCTTCGCTGCCCGCGTGTTGACCAAACGCGTGTAAATGCTCCCGGTGTGCCTGCAACGCCTGCTTGTCCGACAGGCCGGTTGCAAGCAGCAGGCGCCCAAAGGCATTGCTTAATGCCTCACTTGCCGCCGGGTCTTTCAACAGTGATACACAGCCCAATGCTTCGGGCTGATTGGTAACCTCATGACTGGCAAGATGTGTGCGGGGGTGAAAAATACTCATGGATTTGACCTTCACCATTAAACTCAACCCTGAATCTAGAGCACATCTGACCAACTCTGGTCAAATATGATTGCTCCTGCTCCTTATTGTCGGGGAAAGAAATACAACTGGAAATACTGATAAAAAAATGAGTTGAATGATCATTATGGTCACAAAAATGTTTATTTCCTTTTGGGCTTCAATCCTTAGAGTTGAAGGCACCATCAAATCAAAAGGAGAGCAAGCTATGGACCGCCGACGTCTTAGTTTAGGTTTACTCGCGACATTATCCATGGGGTTTGCCGGATTGTCCGGGACATCCCCTGCCAGGGCAGCCCTTAACAATGCTGTTAAGCCCAGGCGGGTCCAGATTACCGGGGAGATTGTCGATACCTGGTGTTATGTCACCGAAATCATGTTCGCTCAGGGAACAGCGCATTATCAATGTGCCGTGTGGTGCGCACTTGGCGGCATCCCTGTAAGTGTTCTGGGCAAAGACGGTACGGTCTACATGGTCTTGCGGGTTGAAGATGAAGACGCAAGTGTTGCCAATCCCAAGCTCGTCACAATCCAGGCCAGTGAAGTCACTGTCGATGGTGATCTTTATGTCCGCGATGGCGTTAATTATCTGATGGTCAACAAGATTGCAGATAACAAGGGCATCATAAATCTGACTCAGGAAGAATACGGCATTCAGCCGTTCGGGAACTAGATCATGCGAAAAATTTTGATAAGTACAACCCTGTTGGTTATCGCCACTATGGCCACTGCCCAGGCTGCCGAGGAATGGGGCATAGAATTTGAAAAGAAAGCTCGTGTGGAAGCCAAGGTGGTAGACCTGGCTTGTGAGCTTACGGGTAAATGTCCAAAAAATTGTGGCGATGGCACCCGCCAGCTTGGTCTGTTGATGGACGATGGCAAACTGGTTCCTGTGGTCAAGAATTTTGAACCCTTTGCCGGTGCCGCCAATGACCTGATCAAATATTGCAGCAAGCGAATTGTTGCTGATGGACTGATGATCGATAATCCAAAAATGCCGATGTTTGTCCTGCAGTTTTCCAAACTCGCCGAGGGTGGCAAATGGGCCCGCGCCAATCAGTTTGGTAAAGACTGGAGCAAGGCCAATGGCGGCAAGCCGTCAGGGCAATGGTTCAGAACCGATCCTCGTGTGGTCGCCCTGATTAAGAAAAACGGCGTGTTCGGTATTCCCGGACTGAAACCACCAGCTGAGTAACCATTTATGTTTCGCGCTATGACACTATGCCGGAAGCTGCAGGGTTTTTTCATGCAGCTTCTGGTCTTAACCCTTGTGGTTGTGGGGCCGGGTCTTTCAGATGCAGAAGCTTCAGGCGATACCTCAGCACCGGCGTTCGCCAGCCTGTTTGGCGGACCTTTTGAGCTTATAGATCAGGATGGTCAGCCAAAGAGCGACAGGGATTTTCGCGGGAAATTCATGTTGATCTATTTCGGCTATGTAAACTGCCCGGCACTGTGCCCGGCCAATTTACAGCAAATGGCCGGTGCGCTGGAAGAACTCGGCGCGCAAGGTAAAATAATCCAGCCGATATTTATTTCCATAGATGAGGCGCGAGACACACCTGCCAGGATCAAGGATTTTGTCGCTGAATTTGGACCCGAATTTATAGGACTGACAGGAACACGAGATAAAATCCGCTCGGTCGCCAAAGCATTCAAGGTCATGCGCCGCAAGGTGGTTCTGCCAGATCAGACCTCAAAAGATGACTATCTGGTGCATCATGCAACCTTTACCTACCTTATGGATCGCGATGGGAAACTTCTGACTTTCTTTCCTCACAATACCGATGGCAGGGAGATGGCAAGACGAATACGCAATTATCTTTAAGTCATCGACCCTTCAACGGCTTTTATTCCCTCGCCGCCAAAACGGGTTGCCAGATAGCCGATGAGCAGGCCAACCAGAGCGCCTTCGAGAGCGAACCACAAGGGTGATGTCATCAGGCCATCAGGGCCAAATGTTGCAATCAGCATAGACTGCATGGCGTCCCAGGCAAAAAACGTCAGGACAAAATTCATCCAGCCGCCCAGCAAGGGCGCACGAAACCACCACGGCAAAGGCAGGTCCAGGACCGGATGCCGCGTTACCACACCAAAGACACCAATAAGCGCGCCCAAAGTTGTGTACCAGAGCAAAACACCCCAGCGCAGTTGCATGGAGGCCTCAGGCCAGAACCACGGCAGGCTGAAAAAGCCAATCAGGCCAATGATCAGACCAACCATTTTGCCAATTCCGATACGTGTGGTCATGGAAGGGTTTTTAAACATAACAATACTCCTTTCAAGTTTAGAGTCTGCCTGCCGATACCTTAGTGTCTGACCCGAAAGTCGCTTTCAGCGACATTTTAGTCCTGAAGCCAGCCCGCTCCCCCGGCCCAACCACCCGTAAAGGTACCCTGAGGGGTGGTTGGGCCGGGGGAGCGGGCTGGCTTCAGGACTTTTGAGTCAGACTCTAAAATGGCAGATGCTTTTTGAAGCTTATTTCTATTTAATGCTTTCTTTCATCTGCTTCACCAGGGCATCGGCCAGATAATCGTTAACTTTTTCACCGTCTTTCAGCGTTGCCTGCAGATGCAGCTTTGATATTTCCTGACCCGTGTAAAAACAGGATAAGGTTGCGTTAAAATCATCACCCGCGCCCGAATACCTAATCGCAATGCCTTTATTTCCATCTTTGCTGGCGGGATTGGCGCCAATGAATTTGAATGTCGCCGGATCTTCCATCATCGCACGCGCGATTGCCGTGCATTCTTTTTCCATACCACTGTGTGAAGCTGCGAACACCGCGGCAGGTGAGCTGAGGATGCTTAAAAAGGTCAGAAGGCTAATATATGTGCGCATATTCAAATCCCGTGTTTAAGGCTAATATAGTAAATTGTGTATGCCTCTTACATAAGCACGGTTTTTACCACTTGCGAGAAAATTTTATCAAATCACTGGTATTCATTAATAAGAAGGTCTATATCTAGCCTGTGACATGTGTCTGCCGGAACCTTTGGCAGGGGTGTCGCATGTAGCCGGCTGATTCAGCCGGATGTTTTAATATCCTATATATGCTCAAAATGAGCATATATAGGTCTTCCACCGGCGCCCCGGGAGGTTATTATGGACAATATGACGATTTCGACACCTGATGAGGCCACCTTAAGTGGTGCTGCACTGAAGTTTGGCGTCATAGAAAAACCCGATCTAGAATATACTGAGGCCGTGGCAAAAGAGATGGCGCCCATGTATGAACGTGTGGCTGACGTAATTCCTTCCATCGAATGGCCGTTTTTCGCGCCCTACATCAAAGCCATCAATGAGCTGAAGAAAAAGCGCAATGCTGTCATTTTAGCCCATAATTACCAGACTCCTGAAATTTTTCATTGCGTCTCTGATATCAGCGGTGATTCCCTGCAATTGGCCAGGGAAGCAACCAAAGTAGACGCCGACATCATTGTTCAGTGCGGTGTCCACTTTATGGCCGAGACTTCCAAGCTGCTCAATCCTGACAAGACCATACTCATTCCCGACCAGAGTGCGGGGTGTTCATTGGCCGATTCGATTACCGGGGCTGACGTGCGCCTGTTGCGCGAAAATTATCCCGGTGTACCGATTGTCACCTATGTCAATACAACCGCTGAAGTGAAAGCCGAAGTTGATATCTGCTGCACCTCGTCCAACGCCGTGCAGGTGGTGGAGAGTTTTTGTGTCGATCGCGTTTTGTGCATTCCCGATGAATATCTCGCAAAATATGTAGCCACTCAGACTGACGTGGAAATTATCGCCTGGAAAGGCCACTGCGAAGTGCATGAACGCTTCACCGCCGAATAATTGCGCAACTATCGTAAAGCTGATCCCGGCATCAAAATCATTGCCCACCCCGAATGTCCACCCGATGTGCTTGCCGAGGCTGATTTCACCGGCTCCACCAGCGGCATGATTGACTGGGTTCAGACCAAACAGCCGCAAAAAGTCATTATGGTCACCGAATGTTCGATGAGTGACAATGTCGCCGTTGAAACGCCCGGTGTTGAGTTTATACGCCCGTGCAATCTGTGTCCGCATATGAAGCAGATCACTTTGCCTAAAATCCTCGATTCACTGCTCTATATGACCGACGAAGTAACAGTAGACCCGGAAATTGCCGGTCGCGCCCGCCTGTCAGTCGAGCGCATGATCAATTTAAATAACTAGAACCAGCCTTGCTTATACGGAGAGGTGAGTTGAGTACATTACCACAAACCTCTTCAGGCATCGTTATTGTAGGCGCAGGGCTGGCCGGTTTATTCACCGCTCTTAAACTCAGCCCGTTGCCAGTAACCGTGATATCAGCTGCTCCCATTGGCAAAGGAGCGTCAAGTGCCTGGGCGCAAGGCGGCATCGCAGCAGCTATCAGCGAAGGCGACACGCCCGCAGACCACGCCCGCGACACTATCGATGCCGGTGCCGGAATTGTTGACGAAAAAATTGCCTTTCTCATGGCCAGTGAAGCACCCGGACGCATCAAGGATCTTTTGGCATACGGCGTTCCTTTCGATCGCGACCTCGAAGGCAAGCTCGCCTTCAGTCGTGAAGCCGCCCATTCTCAATCCCGTATCGTGCGGGTAAAAGGCGATATGGCCGGACGCAAAATTATGGAGGCCCTGATCGCCACCGTGCGCAAAACACCTTCGATCACCATGATCGAAGGCTATGCCGCCCATGACCTGATACTGGAAAATGGCAATGTAGTGGGACTTAAGGCCCATAATATGGCCAATGCCAAAGCCACTTCGTCGATAAATCCTCCCGCCTGGGCGGTAGTGCTGGCCAGTGGCGGTGTAGGTGGTCTTTATAAAGTCACCACCAATCCACCTCAAGCCTGCGGTAACGGCCTGGCAATTGCCGCGCGCGCCGGGGCCATCATAGCCGATGCCGAGTTCATACAATTTCACCCCACCGGCATTGCCGGCGACATCGACCCATCACCTCTGGCCACAGAAGCCTTGCGCGGCGATGGCGCCTTACTGCTCAACAGTAAGGGGGAACGTTTCATGGTTGAGGTGCATAAAGATGCAGAACTCGCACCGCGCGACATCGTTGCGCGTGCAGTTTTCAACGAAATTGAAGTTGGCCGAAACGCCTTTCTCGATTGCCGCAAAAACCCTGGAGCTGACTTCAGGGATAAATTTCCTCAAGTTTATTCATATTGTGTGGAGGCGGGAATAAATCCTGAGGTTGATCTGATTCCCGTTGTCCCCTCCGCTCATTATCATATGGGCGGGATCTTGTGTGACGCTTATGGACGCACAACTCTGAATGGCTTGTGGGCCTGCGGTGAAGTGGCCTCAAGCGGAGCCCATGGTGCCAATCGGCTGGCGAGTAATTCCCTGCTTGAAGCATGCGTTTTCGCTGCTAGAATTGCCGGAGATATCGCCACAACAGCCCCTTATCGCATTCAGCCTGCTGCCCGCAAAATCACACCATCAAATTCCTTTCGCCGGGACAGTAGCGATTTTGAAGCCATCCAGCACATACGGGGACTCATGAGTAAGCACGCCGGCGTTGTCCGCAACCAGTCCGGTTTGAAAACAGTCTTGCGCGAAGTGGAAACACTCCAGCAGCGGTTGCCTGAGCCCTCACAATTCAACAATATTCTGTTGGCCGCCAAAATAATTATTGTTGCAGCCCTGGAACGTTGCGAAAGTCGCGGCGCTCATTTTCGCAGTGACTTTCCCGATCCTGAACTCAAATTGGCCCAACGAAGTTTTTTCACTCTTAAACAGATCAATGAGTTATCTCATGCCCACCTTGAAACCTCTTAGTCCTGTTCCGAACCATATCATCAAACGCTGTGTTGATCTGGCTTTTGCCGAAGATCTCGGTCGCGCCGGAGACATTACAACAGCTGGCATAATTTCTGAAGGCACCACCTCAAAAGCCAACATTGTGGCGCGCCAGCCCGGCATAATTGCCGGCATGGAAGTGGCCAGGGTGGCTTTCGCCAGCGCCAATAAAAACATCTGTTTCAACATCCATATAGACGATGGTGAGCCGGTTGCATCGGGAGATATTATCGGGGAGGTTTCCGGCTGTACTGCCGGCATATTGATAGCCGAACGCACAGCCCTCAATTTTCTAGGCCACCTCAGCGGCATCGCAACCCTAACTAGTAAATTTGTTGATGCCATCAAAGGCACCAATGCGCAGATCTGCTGCACCAGAAAAACCACTCCCGGCCTGCGCGCCCTGGAAAAATTCGCCGTTCGCGCAGGCGGCGGCATGAATCATCGCTTTGGCCTTGATGATGCGGTCCTGATCAAAGACAACCACATCGCTGCAGCCGGTGGCATAAAGCCAGCCCTTCTCGCTGCCAAATCCTCAATCGGCCATATGGTCAAAATAGAAATCGAGGTTGATCGGCTTGACCAGCTTGAGGAAGCATTGGAACTGGGCGTTGATGTGGTGATGCTCGATAATATGGCACCGGATATTTTACGCAAAGCTGTCAGGATTATCGCCGGCTGCGCTTTGAGCGAGGCCTCAGGTGGCGTAAACCTGAACAGCGTCAAAGCTATTGCTGACAGCGGTGTGGACATGATTTCGGTGGGCGCCATCACCCACAGCGCTGCCACGCTTGATCTTGGTCTGGATTTTAACTAGAGCGTTTCAGGTTTAGATGGAAACGTATCCAGCATTTATGAAGTAATTTCTACATTCTTTTTGTGTGAAGGTTTCGAGGAGTTTTCCGACGCGCTTCCAGGTTGCTTCCACGGTTCTTTCAGCAGCACTTCGCATGT
>JAJRTY010000112.1 GCA_024278055.1 Alphaproteobacteria bacterium
GCAACTGCGCGCTCCCTGAGATCGTTTGAATAAGGTTTTACCATGCATGCTGGCCTCCTTGCCCCAGCATGCATCTTGAATCACAAATTAAAACAAAAGGGAATCCCTTTTCGATTCAATCAAAACGTGAACCGCTCTAAAAACTGCTACCCAGTAAAATCTACAAACCAGCCTGAAGTTCCTGGACAAAAGCGGTCAATCCGATTTGGCGCGGCCGGGTCAGGCGTTCGGCCCGAACTATGGCGGCCAGGGATTTGTCGCATTTTTCCAGATCATCATTGACCAGCACATAGTCATATTCGGCCCAATGGCTGATTTCTGCAGCAGCTTTCTGCATGCGTTGTGCCACCACTTCGGCACTGTCCTGAGCCCGCGTTTTCAAACGCTCACCAAGGGTTTGAGCGCTTGGTGGCAGAATGAATATACGCACTACATCGCCGAGCTTTTTTGCCATCAGCTGCTGGGTTCCCTGCCAGTCTATATCGAAAAGGACATCGCCACCGCGTGATAGTATGGCCTCAACCGGGGCTGCCGGGGTTCCGTAAAAATTACCAAACACTTCGGCTGATTCGAGAAGTTCATCGCCTTCACGCATGGCCTTGAACTCATCAGACGTGACAAAAATATAATCCTTGCCGTCTATTTCTCCAGACCTTGGCGTGCGGGTGGTAACGGACACCGACATGGTTATATTGTCGTCAGACTTGAGCAGACGTTTGGACAGCGTGGTTTTGCCGGCACCTGAAGGCGACGATAAAACAATCATCATTCCACGCCGTTCTATTCCGGCGAATTTTGCGGTATCATTCAATGTTCATCACCTGCTCGCGTATCTGATCTATTGCGGCTTTCATCTCCAATCCCAGTTCAGTTATCTCTTTGGTGGGAGATTTTGAGCACAATGTATTGGTTTCCCGATTAAACTCCTGCACGAGAAACTCAAGTTTACGCCCCATCGGTCCTTCAGTATTCAGGTAAGCCCTGGCGGCCTGAACATGGGCATCAAGTCGGTCAAGCTCCTCGGTAATATCGGATTTTGCTGCCAGAATTATAGCTTCCTGATAGAGCCGGTCTTCATCCAGAGATTGCGAGGCATCAATCACCTGCGCTACCTGACGGCGTACACGCTCACGCATCAGATCACCGGTTTTTGCTACTTCCTGGCGGATTTTAACCATCAAACTCTCAATATCGCTGACCTGAGCGTTGAGGACGAGGGCAAGTTGTTCGCCTTCGCGTTTGCGCATGGCAGCCAGATCGTGGAGCGCGGTTTCAAGGCTGCTTAAAATTTCAACGTTGCGGGCTTTGATAATTGTGTCGTCTTCCACCACAACCGATTGCTCCAGTATACCTCTTAAAGCCAGGAGACCATCGGCCGAGGGTGCCGTTGCCCCTGTTGTCTCGACCAATCGCCTGGCTGCTACGACAACGGCTTCAAGGGCGGTCTCATTAATGACCAGTTCACCGGCAGCATCTTCCTGCTTGAGATTTAAGGATGCCTGAACATTTCCGCGTAACACATATTTTGCCAGCAGCTTTCTTAAATCAGGTTCAAGGCGTTCATAGCCGTAGGGTAAACGGCATCGAATATCCATCGACTTGCCGTTGACACACCTCAACTCCCAATGCCAGCGAACATTAGAATGAGTGCCATCACTGCGGGCAAATCCGGTCATGCTGACTAAGGTCATAAGCACCTGGGGATAAAGAGAATCACTGACCTACAATACTCAAGTTTATTGCGCTGGTACAGTTGCAGTCTTGGGCACTGGAGGAATCTTCGGGGCGGCTGGAACTGCAGACTGATTTTTCTGCTGCTTCTGCCAGGCACGGTATTTGGCAACGTTTTGATTGTGTTCTTTCAACGTCTTGGCAAACAGATGGCCGCCAGTGCCGTCGGCAACAAAATACAGCTCATCAGAGCGCACCGGATGGAGCACAGCTTTAATTGCTGCCGCACCCGGATTTGTAATCGGCGTGGGTGGCAGGCCATCAATCTGGTAGGTGTTATAAGGTGTGGGCTTGTCAATTTCGCTTTGTCTGATGGGTCGGCCCAGCGCTCCTTTTGGCCCGACAATGCCATAGATTATAGTCGGGTCAGACTGCAGGCGCATGGATTTATTCAAACGATTGATAAAGATCGCGGCAACACGCCTGCGCTCACCGGATTGTCCGGTTTCCTTTTCAACAATGGACGCCAGGATAAGTGCTTCTTCCGGTGTCGAAAACGGCAGGCCATCGACGCGTTCTTCCCAGGCTTTGTTCAGTACCTTGCCTTGTGCCTCTATCATACGATCGAGCAGTTCCTGCCGCGTGGTGCCGCGCTGGAAGGCATAGGTTTCCGGCAATAGGGAACCTTCTTTGGGGACCTCATCAATTGTTCCTGTCAGGATGGTATCCTGGTTCAGGCGATCGACAATCTGCTGGCTGGTCAGGCCTTCGGGCAAGGTAACCTTGTATGCAACAGATTTTCCATCCCTGAAAATGCGAATAATCTCCTCCATACTCACATTGGCATTAAGAGGATACTCACCTGCTTTTAAAGTGCCGGTATCTTTGTTGAGATAGAAGCCGAGGATAAACACGCGCGCGTCTGAAATATACCCCTTGTCCATAAGGTTTTCCGCTATAACCGTTACGCTGTCACCCTTTTCAACGGTAAATATTATATCAGCGGCAAGAGGGCCTGGACCTTCAAAAGTTGTTTTGAGGTAATACATAAAGCCGATCACAAGCCCGCCTAAGAAGACGATAGTGACCAAAAGTCCCCACAAAATGGTCGCAAGACGATTGCTTCGCCTGGATTTGGATTTACGCTTAATGGTTCTGATCCCCGCTTTTGAAAACTGATGCGACGACGACTTTGGGGGCATATGGCTGGGGAGATGTCATACAGGCTACTTACCAATTCGCATATCTTACAACAAGGCGTTTTATGTGTCCGTATAACGCTGTAAAACCAAAGAAGCATTGGTTCCACCAAATCCGAAGGAATTTGTCAATACCACATTGATTTCGCGTTCCCGGGCCTTATGAGGAACCAGATCAATCTGAGTGTCAATTGACGGATTATCCAGGTTCAACGTCGGCGGTGCCATATTGTTAGTAATCGCAAGTGTCGAAAATATGGCTTCAACAGCCCCGGCAGCACCCAGCAGATGGCCGGTGGCCGATTTGGTCGAAGACATTGACAAGCCTGAAGCATCTTCGCCGAAAAGCCGGGTGACAGCATTGAGCTCTATTTCATCGCCGAGCGGCGTTGAAGTGCCGTGAGCATTTATATAGTCAATCTCACCGGGTTCAATTCCGGCACGTTTAACGGCCGCTGCCATGGAACGATAAGCGCCATCGCCATCAGATGCAGGAGCGGTTATGTGATGGGCATCACCCGACATGCCATATCCGACGACTTCAGCATAAATTTTTGCACCGCGTTTGCGTGCATGTTCAAGTTCTTCCAGAACGACAATGCCAGCCCCCTCGCCCATGACAAATCCGTCGCGATCACGATCATAAGGTCGTGAACCTTTGGTGGGATCATCGTTAAAGCCGGTCGAAAGTGCCCGGCAAGCAACAAATCCGGCCAGCGCCAGGCGGCAGACCGGGCTTTCCGTGCCACCCGCCAACATTACGTCAGCATCGTCAAAGGCAATCAGACGTGCCGCATCACCAATGGCATGTGCGCCGGTTGAACACGCGGTAACAACGGCATGATTGGGGCCTTTAAAGCCATATTTGATTGAAATATAACCTGAAGCCAGATTTATCAGACGGCCAGGAATAAAAAACGGGCTGACGCGGCGCGGGCCTCTGTCTTCAAAATCAAGGGCCGCTTCTTCAATCCCCTGCAGGCCACCAATGCCGGAACCAACCATGACACCGGTTCTTATCAAATCTTCGTATTCAGTTGGTTGCCAGCCTGAATTTTCAACTGCCTCGGCAGCCGCGGCTATGGCGTAGGTGATGAATTCATCAACCCGGCGCTGGTCCTTTGCCGGAAAAGTCTCGTCAGGATTAAAGCTGCCGTCGGAGCCATCACCACGTGGTATCTGCCCGGCAATCTGGCATTTGATATCGGATACATCAAATCCCTGGACTCGTTCAATTCCGGATTCAGCCGCTATTAAACGTTTCCACGATTCGTCCACACCGTTTGCCAGCGGTGAGACCATCCCCATACCTGTGATAACCACTCGCCTCATGCAAACACCTCGAACCTCATAGCCTGACCGCTATAGGCCCCTGCGCCGTACTTAGCGCTATATCAAAGGGGGCCTGCACCGTCAGGAACAGAGAATTAGAACCAGAATTATGATGCGTTTTCAGAAATGAACTTTACGGCATCGCCAACTGTCAGAATTGTTTCAGCGGCATCATCAGGAATTTCACAACCAAACTCTTCTTCAAAGGCCATGACGAGCTCAACAGTATCAAGACTGTCTGCTCCTAAATCGTCGATAAAACTTGCATTTTCAGCCACTTTATCGGCGTCAACACCGAGGTGCTCAACCACAATTTTCTTAACCCGTTCAGCAACGTCACTCATTCTGTATTCCTCAATTATGCTTAGTAATTTAGCTGTTGATTGTTTAGTTCGGTCCCTACAGCCCTGGTATTTGTCCACCCGGATGCTTTATCCAGTATAAAGCATGGCTGTCAATTGATAAAATCATTCGTCAACAAAGGCCAGCATTTGACTGACTTTTGATTAATGGCGCGCTTCCTGACATACTTTTTCAACCTTGGCCAGTTAGCGCGACGATCATTTGAAAAACTTTCATCAAGCCTGCCTTAAATCATCGCCATTCCGCCATTCACATGCAAGGTCTGGCCGGTCATATAGGCGGCCTCCTGACTTGAGAGATATACGGCAGCTGACGCAACCTCACCTGCCGTTCCCAGCCTGCCGGCAGGAATTGATGTCAGAATTGCCTGTTTCTGCTTTTCATTCAAAGCGTCTGTCATTGCTGTTTCGATAAAACCCGGAGCGATACAATTGACGGTGATATTGCGACTGGCGACTTCGCGGGCAAGCGCTTTGGAAAAACCGATCATTCCGGCCTTTGAAGCCGCATAGTTGGCCTGACCAGGATTTCCAGTAACGCCGACAACCGAGGTTATGGAGATAATGCGCCCGTGGCGGCGGCGCATCATGCCTTTGATGGCGGCACGAGACAATTGAAAGGCGGCCTTCAGATTTATGTCCATTACCAGGTCCCAGTCCTCGTCTTTCATGCGCATCAAAAGACCATCGCGGGTAATACCGGCATTGTTAATCAGAATATCGAGCTGCCCGGTAAGTTCCTCAACCTGCCCCGGCAAAGCTGCAACAGCTTGTGCATCGCCCAGATTACAAGCAATCGCGTGGGCATTTTCTCCCAGTTCCTGTTTCAGCTGGTCCAAAGCATCGGCCCGCGTGCCAGATAAAACCACCGTGGCCCCGGCTTCATGAAAGCTGCGGGCGATAGCGCCGCCAATGCCTCCGGTAGCTCCGGTAATCAATGCTGTTTTACCCGTTAAATCAAACATTTGTAATTGCCTCTATATGTGTTTCAACAACTGTCAGCGACACATCGCCTGTAATCAAAGAGCCTTTGCCAAAGCTTCCACTTCTTCAGGCCCGCCCACAGCTACTCCCTGCAACGAGCGGTCGATTCGCCGGGCAAGACCGGTCAATACCTTGCCTGCGCCAATTTCATAGAGTGTTTTGATACCATTATCGGCCATAAATACAACCGATTCCCGCCACCGTACCACGCCGGTAACCTGTTCCACCAGACGGGATTTAATGTCTGCGGGCCGGGAAATTGCTGACGCCAGAACATTGGCCACCAAAGGAATGGAGGCGGGTGAGACGTCAATGCGATCAAGCTCGGCCTGCATCACCACTGCGGCAGGTTGCATCATATCACAATGAAACGGGGCGCTTACGGGCAGTAAAACCGCCATACGGGCACCTTTTTCTTTGGCAATATCAACAGCTCGATCAATTGCTGCAGCAGCACCGGAAATAACAATTTGTCCAGGTGAATTGTCATTGGCAACCTGACAGACCTGTCCTTGCGCCGCTGCATCAGCGATGTCGCGCACCACATCCATCTCCAGCCCCAATATCGCCGCCATGGCACCTTCACCGACGCCAACGGCTTTTTGCATGGTTAACCCACGCGTGCGCACCAGTCGAACAGCATCGGTGAGGCTGAAAACACCCGCAGCACACAGAGCCGAATATTCGCCCAGAGAATGACCGGCAACGTAGGCGACTTTATCTTCAAGATTAATGTGGAAATCTTTTTCCAGAACCCGGATAATGGCAATACTTGTGGCCAGCAACGCCGGTTGGGCATTTTGCGTCAGGCGCAAATCTTCTTCCTCACCGGTCCACATGATATCGGACAGGGAGGTTTCCAGAGCATCGTCGACTTCTTCAAAGGCCTCGCGGGCACTGGCAAAAGCATCTGCCAAAGCCTTGCCCATACCTATCTTCTGACTGCCCTGGCCGGGAAACGTGAAGGCTGTGTTCATGGTTTTCTCGCTGGTAGTATCATCCGGATGAATGTGTAATGACACGAGGCCCTACCAGCCACACTATAGGGATGCAAGAAACTATTCTTGCTATTACCGGATTTTTGTGTTTATGAAGCGCGATTACGTAACCGCTCCGGTTGGAGGCTGAACGGAAAACCGCAAGATTTTGCATGTTAATGCCTGATCGTGCGGCGATACAAGATTAGCTTGTTCGTTTCCCGTGTCTTCACTCTTTTGTTGGTCCGTTTGAGCCTTTCAGTCCGGGATAACCGGTCCGGGCTCGAAAGTGGCTTTGCGCCGGAGCATAGATAGACCAGAAAGGCTAATGAATAATGCCATTGTATGAGCATGTGTTTTTGTCACGTCAGGATGTATCTGCCCAGCAGGTGGAAACGATGACGGCGGCATTTAAAACAATAATTGAAGAAGGTGGTGGCAAGCTTGCCAAGAGCGAATATTGGGGCTTGAGAACACTCACCTATCGCATCAAAAAGAACCGCAAGGCGCATTTCAGCCTGTTCAACATTGATGCACCGCACGCAGCTGTTGCTGAAATGGAACGGCAGATGAGTTTGAGCGATGATGTGTTGCGTTTTCTCACTTTGAAAATGGACGAGCTTGAAGAAGGCCCCTCCGCGATGATGCAATCACGCGGACCGCGTGATGATGACCGTCGTCCACGGCGTGACAGTCGTCCGCCACAAGGCGATCGCCCTGCACGCACGCCAGTTGCTACTGAAACACCCGAAAAGAAGGAGGCTGAATAATGGCACCCGGAGGTAAACCAGAACGCCGGCCGTTTTTCCGCCGTCGCAAGACCTGTCCCTTTTCCGGTGACGGCTCACCCAAAATTGACTATAAAGACACCCGTTTGCTGCAACGGTTTATTTCCGAGCGCGGCAAAATTGTTCCCAGCCGGATTACCGCTGTCTCTGCCAAGAAGCAGCGCGAACTGGCGCGGGCGATTAAACGGGCCAGATTTTTGGGCCTGCTGCCGTATCTGGTAAAATAGCAGAACTTTATTAAATGGTTGGGGCCGATTGGCGGCCTCTAACCGCTTAACCGCGGGACAGCGATTGCAATGTACTCTTATCTGTTGACAGGAATAGCCGCCGGCGTCGCATCCAGCCTTTTGTATGTGTCGGGATCGATTGGCACATCGCTGTCTATATTCCTCTACTTTTTAGCCCCCCTGCCCCTGTTCATAGCCGGATTGGGCTGGGGGGCTACGTCTGCTGCTGTGGGAGCTGCCATCGGTGTGGTTATCGCAAGCTTGATTGCGGGGCTTACCGGCGGGCTGGTCTATTTCATCAGCATTGGCTTTATTCCCGTGGTCTTGTGCTATTACGCATTGATGTCGCGCCCGCCCGATGATGATGAACAAACATCGATACCGGCGGCCAGTGCCCGCGACTGGTACCCCCTTGGCCATCTGATTTTGTGGATTGCCGGATTTGCCACACTTTTAACTGTGATTTTCATTGTGTTTGTGCTGCCGTCTACGCCGGAGCTGAAAACTTCCATGGAAGTTCTTTTTGGTGCCATCCTTGACCAAAACCTCGAACTTAAAACCAGGCTTGGCGGTGACGAGGCGGTTCCGCAAATGGTGGCTATGTTTATCGCTCTACTACCGGTAACATTTGCCAGTTATATTTTTGTTATGGCAACGTCAAACCTGTGGCTGGCCTCAAAAATCATTGCGGCCTCAGGGCGCGCTATTCGGCCGCCGTTTGACGTAAACCGTTTACACTATCCGCGCCTGATACCACTGGTGCTGACCGGCTTGCTGGTGGCGACATTCCTGCCCGGCGTCATTCATACCGTCGCTCTTGCCGGTACCGCTTCATTATCAATGGCGTTCATGTTTCTGGGCCTGCTGGTTGTTCATGCCACCGTGCCTAACGTGCCGATACGCCCGCTGTTTTTTGCCATGTTTTATATTGCCGTTTTCATATTGTTCAAATACGCCTTCGCCGCGCTTGCACTGATAGGAATTGCAGAAACGATTTTTGGTATCAGACAGAGATTTACCACGCCGCCGCCCAACACGCCGGGGGCACCACCGACAATAAGCGGGCCGTAGACTTGCCGCCTGCACCAACATTGAAATTTAAAAACCGAAGGAAAAGAGAATGGAAATCATATTATTGGAACGGATCGAAAAGCTGGGACAGATGGGTGACGTTGTTAACGTCAAAGACGGCTATGCCCGTAATTTCCTGCTGCCGCAAAAAAAGGCACTCAGAGCCAACAAGGCCAACCGGGCGCATTTTGAAGAACAGCGGGCTCAGCTGGAAGCCACCAATCTTGAAAATCAAAAGGAAGCGCAAGCAGTTGCTGAAAAAATTGACGGCAATCACTACATCATCATCCGTCAGGCCGGTGAAAGCGGTCAGCTTTACGGCTCTGTCTCCACGCGTGATATTGCCACACTGATGACAGATGGTGGTGCCAGCATCTCTCGCAATCAGGTGATTTTGGATCGGCCAATTAAACTGCTTGGCCTGCATGATGTGCGCGTTGTACTGCACCCGGAAGTGTCGCTGGGCGTTGTCGTCAATGTGGCGCGGACACAAGAAGAAGCAGAACGTCAGGCCCGCGGCGAAGATGTAACCGTTGATCAGTTCGACGAAGATGACGACGCACTGGCCGCCGAGGAGGTCTTTGAAGACGAGGAGCGGGCCAAAGAAGCTGCCGAAGAGCTGGCTGAAGATGGGACAGGCGACGGCGAAGAGGAGGCCGCATCTGATGATGCTGCCTCAGATGAAGTTTCCGCTGAAGATGAGACCAAAGCCAAAGACGAAGCCTAGGGTGGATTCGAGTTACCCAGATTCACCTGCATCATCCCGGCCTTGCGCCGGAATCTGCTGGCGTTTCGATGGAATTTAATCAGGTCCCGGCTCAAGGCCGGGACGGTGCGGGTGATTAGAGTTTTTTATGCCAAATAATCCGACCTCACTCTAACGCTTAAGAGATTGCGCGATGCGATTACTCAATGCCATGCTGGAGAAGTTCGTCCAGACAGGGACCATTCGAATTGTTGACGCTGATAATAAACACTATGAGCACAAGGGTGCGCCGGGGCCTGAGGTTACCTTGCGCTTCACCGACAAAAAAATCAGCCGGCGGCTGGCCCTGAACCCGGAATTGCGCGCCGGTGAAGCCTACGTTGATGGCACGATGGTCTTTGAAGAAGGTAACATTCGTGACCTTTTGATGATTTTTGCCCTCAACCGGTCAAGCCTGCGCAATCAGCCCCTGCAAAAATCCATACGCAAGTTTTTAAAGCGTGTACGCAGTTTTCACCAACGAAATTCAATAGCAAATGCGCGGGCCAATGTCGCCCATCACTATGATCTCTCAAATGATCTTTATCGCTTGTTTCTGGATGAGGATCTGCATTATTCCTGTGCCTACTTCACCTCGAAACAGGATACGCTCGAGGTCGCTCAGCAGAATAAAATCCGCCATATCGCCGCCAAGCTTGACCTCAGGCCCGGACAGAAAATCCTCGATATCGGCTCCGGCTGGGGCGGCATGGCGATGTTTATGGCTGAACATTGCGATGTGGAAGTGCTTGGTGTCACGCTTTCAAAAGAACAGCAATCCCTGGCGATGGAGCGTGCCAGAGATCGCGGGCTTCAGGATCGTGTGCGCTTTGAGCTAACCGATTATCGTGATGTGGAAGGGCAATTTGACCGCATCGTTTCGATTGGCATGTTTGAACATGTGGGCATCGATCACCACCAGGAATATTTTACCAAAATAAACAGCCTGTTGACGCCGGACGGCGTCGCTCTGGTTCATGCCATTGGCCGTAAAGGCGGGCCGGGAACCACGGGCGCCTGGATCAGAAAATACATCTTTCCCGGTGGCTATTCCCCGGCCCTGTCTGAAACCTGTTCAACCATCGAAAAAGCCGGCTTGTGGGTGACCGATATCGAAATCCTGCGTTTGCATTATGCCGATACACTTCTGGCATGGGAGCAGCGCTTTCAAAAAAACCGTGAGAAGATTACTGACCTGCTCGATGAACGGTTCTGCCGCATGTGGGAATTTTATCTGATCATCTCGGAAATGTCCTTTCGCCACGGTAAACATATGGTGTTTCAGATTCAGTTGAGCAAAAGTGTCGATGCCCTGCCTGTAACCCGCACCTATATGAGTGATGCAGAATCGCGTATGTCATTAATTCAAAAGTGAATTTGGTTTTACCGAAATTGAAAATGGAAATTCTTGGCCTGCTTTTTCTTTTCCAATGAAAAATGCAAGCACGAATTTAGACTGATACAATCAAATTTGTATAAAAATGTATTGTGTGGGTATCTCTTAAAATTTAAGTTTTGTTGAAAATTTTTTCATATCCCTGCCACGTTTGAAGTAAAGTCAAACCATGGACAACAACACTTCCCTTGCCGCGACTTTTGATATCGACAGCGTTGAAGATGACAATGCTGACTATCGCACAGCGCCACACAATATTGAAGCTGAACAGGCTCTGCTTGGCGCTATCCTCGTCAATAACGAAGCCTGCGACAGGGTTTCGGCATTTTTAAAACCAGAGCATTTTTTCGATCCGCTGCACGCGCGCCTGTATGAAGCGGCCGCTGCCCTGATCCGGGCCGGGCGTCCGGCAAGCCCGGTTACTCTCAAGACATATTTTGATAATGATGAAGCACTCGACGAGATCGGCGGTGCACCCTACCTCGCCCGACTGGCAGCGTCGGCGACAACCATCATTAATGCGGAAGATTACGGTCGTACCATTTTCGACCTCGCCACCCGACGCGCCCTTATTAGTATCGGCGAAGAACTGGTAAATGACGCCTACGAGACGCTCGTTGACAGCGATCCCAAGGACAATATTGAACGCACCGAACAGGCGTTGTATGACCTCGCTGAAAACGGCAAGTATGGTCAGGGGTTTCAAAATTTTGGCGACGCACTCACACAAGCCGTTGATATGGCAGCCAAGGCCTATGAACGCGATGGCGGGCTTTCCGGCATCTCGTGCGGCCTTCAGGACATTGACGATAAAATGGGCGGCCTGCAGAAATCGGATTTGATTGTGCTCGCCGGCAGGCCCGCCATGGGTAAAACCGCGCTGGCCACCAACCTCGCCTTTCATGTGGCAAGAGCATACAAGGCAAAACACGCAAGTGACGGTAGTCTTGATGTTGAAAACGGCGGAATTGTTGCTTTCTTTTCACTGGAAATGTCGTCAGAACAGCTTGCCACCCGTATTGTCTCGGAACAGGCTGGAATTTCTTCGGAAAAAATTCGCCGCGGACAGATAAACGAAAGCGAATTTCATAAACTCGTGCAAGTGTCGCAGGAACTGCAAAGCCTGCCATTATACATTGATGATACCGGCGGCATTACCGTGGCTCAATTGGCTGCACGGGCGCGACGTCTCAAACGCCGCGAGGGTGTAGGGCTGATTGTGGTGGATTACCTGCAACTGCTGGCAGGCTCGGCCAAAACCTCTAGTCAGGGCCGGGTGCAGGAGGTGACTGAAATCACCACCAACCTCAAGGCGTTAGCCAAGGAACTCAACTGCCCGATTATTGCGCTATCACAGTTGTCTCGGCAGGTGGAAGCGCGTGATGACAAACGCCCGCACCTGGCTGATTTACGCGAATCAGGTTCGATTGAGCAGGATGCGGATGTAGTGTTGTTCATCTACCGCGAAGAATATTATCTGCAAAAAGCCCAGCCGCGCGAAAACACTCCTGAGTTTTTTGAGTGGCAGGAAAACATGGATAAGATCGAAGGCCTTGCCGAAGTTATCATCGCCAAACAGCGCCATGGCCCCACCGGCACCATCCGCCTGCAATTCCAGGCCGAATTCACCCGCTTCCAGAACTATGCCCGCTCAGATCATATGCCGGAACGCTTTGATTAGGATCAGGGGTTCAGACATGCCGTTGATGGCACAGGAAACTTCCAAACCTTATGCAGAACCAAAAAGCCTATGGCATGCTGTTTCACCACCAGGCAAAAGAATGTCACCCCTTCAGGGTTCGATTGACATTGATGTCGCCATTATCGGTGGCGGCTATACCGGGTTTTCGACGGCACTGCATTTGTTGAACAGTGGTGCAAGCGTGTGCATCGTTGAAGCCAACACCATCGGCTCAGGCGGTTCGGGGCGAAACAATGGCCAGGTCATTCCGGTATTGTCCCGGATCGAGCCAGAGGATCTGGAACGCCATTATGGTGAGGCGGGCGAAAGACTGGTAGGGCTTGTCCGCGATAGTGCTAAGGATTTGTTTCAACTGGTGCGCCGCGAAAACATCACTTGCGAGGCTGAACAAACCGGATGGTTTCAACCAGCTCATACGGCTGCGCACAGTATTCTTTGTGAGAAACGAAATGCGGCCTGGGCCGCACGCGGCGCCCCGTGCCATATGCTTGACGAGACTGAAACATCAAAATTATTAGGCTCTGATGCCTGGGATTGTGGCATGTTGAACCCCAGCGGCGGTCACATTAACCCATTAATGTTATTGCGCGGGCTGGCGCAGACCTGCGATGAGCGCGGTGCCCGGATTTTTGAAAATACGCCTGCGCACACCATCATCCGTTCAGGCCAGCGCTGGCGGGTTACAACGCCTCAGGGTTCGGTGCTTTGCAATGCGGTGTTATTGGCAACCAACGCCTATAGTGGCGAAATCTCCTCAACCCTTGCGCCTAAAGTAGCCCGGTCGATCATTCCTGTTACCTCCTGGCAGGTGTCGACAAGGCCGATTGATGAGGCTTTGACAGACCAGATACTTCCCCAGCGTCAGGCCGTGTCGGACACCAGGGCAGATTTACAGTTTTTCCGCTATGATGCGCGCAACAACCTGGTCTCCGGCGGCGCTTTGGCCCTGCCGTTTAACGGTGTAAATCGGATTAAGAACCTGATTGGCAGGCGTCTGGAAAAGGCTTTTCCGCTGTTGGGAAAGCCAGCATTTTCTCATGTATGGTCAGGTCTGGTTGCCATCACACCGGACCGATACCCGCATTTCCATCAACTTGGCCCCAATTATTGGTCAGCCGTTGGATTTAATGGTCGCGGTGTCGCACTTTCTCTGGCAATCGGGCGCGAATTGGCCAAGGCAATCAATGGCGCAGACACAAAAGATCTTGCCCTGCCACTGTCAACGCCAAAAACAGTGCGGTTTCATGGCCTCGTCCGCAAAATGGCCCGGGCCGCCCTGCCCTATTATCGCTGGCGTGACAAACACCCAAAGAAGTAATTATTCACTCATTTTGTATTCGCAGATGAAACCTTGCGATAACGGAAATCACAATGTGAGGCACCTTCCATTAAAGTTTGAGTGCGGGTCAGTTTTATATTTTTACTATAGCCTGTACAAAAGCTGCCATCGCGATTGCACGACAACAGATGCCCGATATGGCCCAGTCCCATTTCCTTATACATGCGGGCATATTCGCATCGGGTGATATTGTACTCCAGCTTCTCCGGTGTTTTTTGCAGGATGACGCGTTCAAGAGCATTGTCCTTTTCCCATAAATACATATGAGAGGCAAAGTCCTCTAAATCGGGTTCATGATCATATTCAGCCCGGAATGCTTTGCCTTGTGTTATGGCCGAATTTGAAACAGAGATACGGATAACCTCCTGGGCCTCTGCTTCGCCATGACGCTCCACCAGCACATCATAGATTTCTTTTATCAATTCTGCTTCGATACGGCGTTTTTCGAGCATCGATATGTTTTTGTTTATGGTCATTAAAGTTTCCCAAAAAAATTGAGCCGGTTATTCTTTGTGCCCGTCTGTTACGCCAAGATCAGAATTTACAAGCGCGTTAATATAGATCACGAATTTTGTCGGCTGAAAATCCTGACCATAGAAATTTGCCCGCCAGTGGCCATTCATACCAATCACATGCGTGACAATATTTTTTATTTCATCACTTTTGCCAGCACTGGTAATCTTGCCACCAAAGAAATCCAATAGCTTTCTGGTTGCAGCGGACTGCTTCAGATCACTGGATACAAATGCCCAGTTCACGGGATCTATCTCTGTATCATCGGTAAATTTGCGCAAGACCTGCCGCACATCTTTTGGCGGATTGGCAACAATTGCAATGATTTGGACGGTGTCTCGCATTGCCGATAAATTCAACATCGATTGTATTTCCGCCATGTTCTGGATATGTGCTGGACAATTGGCAAGGCAATCGGCATCAACGAAAAAAACAACAACAACTTTGCCGGCAAGGCGCGTGTCCGTGATTTTATTGCCCTCTATATCCTGTAATTCAAAACCAGGAACCTTCCTGTCAAACTCCTGGAAAAAACCTCCCTTTCCTGCCAGTTGTTTTTCAACATACCCCAGCGAATGAGCCTGGCCTGGCAATGCTGTGGCAAGGATCAGAAGAATACCGCAAACAATAGCGATCAGAATTTTTTTCATGTACCGGTTTCCGTGTCGGTTAAAAGTTGTCGTGACTTTCATTCCTGCTCCGGCCCGCGCGCGCCAACACTCAACACGGGTACGGTGATTTCAACCCTGCCTGTTTTTTTGAAAACCAGCGTCAAGGAAAAATCCTTACCTTTGACGAGAGTTTTTTTTAACATCATCAACATTATATGAAGCCCGCCGGGAGCCAGGCGCACTTCGGAATTTGCGGGGATTTTAACCGGCCCGGCCATGGTCATAGAGGCAATGCCGTTGGTTATCTGCGAGCGATGCACACTTGCCCGGCCTGACACGGGAGTTTCAACAGCGGTCAAAACATCGGCAGCGTCTCCCTGATTTCGAATGTTAAGAAAAACAACGGCAGGACGTTTGGTGCCGATCGACGCGCGCGCCCATGGTGCTTCAATGACAAGGGGACCGTCGCTCACCTTTTCAGCCGATGCGAAAGAAGTTGGGAGGATTGATAAAGTTATGGCAAACGCCATCAGCTTAAGCAGCATGAATTTGTTCAAAATGGTAGCTCCTTACAAGCGTTGTTGAATATCTTGGAGAATTTCTTTGGCGCGTGTCCCGAAGGAAAAAATACGCACAAATCGGCCCTCCGGCGAGATCAGGTATATGACCGAAGTGTGCGCCATGTCGTAATTTTCCGGTGCATCCATGGGTTCGCCTTTTGCATAATAAGCTCCAAAGCTTTTAGCCACGGCGGCAATTTCGGTATCTGTCCCGGTCAGGCCGGTAATTGCCGGATGGAAAGCGGCGACATATTCTGCCATATCCGCCACCCGGTCGCGTGTAGGGTCGATCGAGATAAAGAGTGGTTTGACTTTTGCAGCATCCTTACCAAGACCATCCATCACCATCGCCATTTCGGCAAGCGTGGTTGGACAAACGTCAGGGCAGTTGGTGAAGCCAAAGAAGACCAATTGCCATTTGCCGCGCCATTTGGCATCGCTAACTTTTTCACCGGTGTGAGATGTGAGCTGGAAGCGCGGCTGTATAACCTCGGTTTCACCAACCAGTTGAGAGGTATATGTGTTTTTGGGCAACCAGTAATTGATCCAGGAGGCATAGCCGAGTGATGCGACCAGGGCAATACCGACCATGGTCCAAAGCCATTTTTGCAGCTTTGTAAGATGCATGTTCATTCACATTCCAAATTTTGCAGATTGATACCACTAGCATAGAGCACAATAGCGATGATGTGAAAAATTGTCACATGTTCTCGATCCAGCGCACACATATGCCTGGTGACCATGGTTTTAAATCTTATCAGAAAACTCATTATGTAAATTGAACCAATTTGGGGAATTTATTGAATTTGGTTTTCTTTTAAATTGCCAATGTCCAGACACCACCCTACCCTGATCGAAGCATTTCTTGCCGACTTTCCGCCATACCCAGGATTTTTTCGCATGCCAAACCTTAGTGAAACCAGATCTCGGTTGCCGGTTCCCATATGGCGTAGAACCGGGTTTATTATCCTCTGCGGCTGCCTGATCTCTCTCATTGCTTTTGGCATTCGCTCATCTTACGGATTGTTCAACCAGCCTATTTCAGCAGCAAACGGCTGGGGCCGTGAGGTGTTTGCCTTTGCCCTTGCCCTGCAAAACCTGATCTGGGGCTTGGGACTGCCGCTTGCGGGCATGCTGGCGGACAGGTTTGGCCCGGTGCGGGTGCTGGCCATCGGCGGTATTCTATATGGTGCCGGTGTTGCTCTTTCCGCTGTTTCCTCAACACCTCTGGCTTTGGATATAACCGCCGGAGTTTTGGTCGGACTGGGGCTTTCAGGTTCGGCCTTCGGCATTGTTCTTGCCGCCATTGCCAGGCTGGTGCCGGACGAAAAAAGGTCTTGGGCTTTAGGGCTGGCGACAGCTGCGGGCTCTTTGGGGCAGTTTTTGTTTGCCCCCATGGGCCAGGCGTTCATTGTGGCTTACGGCTGGCAGACTGCCTTGATAATGCTGGCAGCATTTGCCGCTTTTATTCCGGTGTTGGCCACAGCCTTTCGTGCCGGCAATGAGCATGCGAGTGGGCGCCGTGAAACCCGGATGCCGTTTGCCGAGGCGATGCGGGCGGCCTTTGGTCATAAAAGTTATTTACTGTTGATGACCGGTTTTTTTGTCTGCGGCTTTCAGGTGGCTTTCATTACCGTACATTTCCCTGCATACTTAAGCGATATAGGGGCAGCGCCGGAACTGGGCGCATGGGCAATTGCTGCAATCGGGTTTTTCAATATCATCGGCTCTTATACCGCCGGTGTGCTTGGCGGCAGGATATCCAAACGCTATTTGCTGAGTTTTCTCTATGTGGCAAGATCGTTAGTCATCGCCATCTTTCTGTTTTCCGAACCAACTACGCTGGTGGTGCTGACGTTTGCCGCCGTCATGGGATTGTTATGGCTGTCAACAGTGCCGCTGACTTCCGGTCTGGTGGCGGTCATGTTTGGCACCCAGCATCTGGCCACCTTGTTCGGGTTCGTCTTCTTCAGCCACCAGCTTGGCTCTTTTACTGGCGTCTGGCTCGGCGGCATCGTTTTTGACCGATATGGCTCTTATGATGTGATCTGGTGGATCTCAATAGCCCTGGGCTTGTTCGCCGCCCTCATTCACCTGCCCATCTCAGAAAAGCGCGCGGGAGCTTTTGAGGCTGCGAAAGCCTAATTCAACCCCAGTCTTCAAACGGAAACTGGTCAAGCTGTTCAATGCCGGTGTCGGTTACCAGCACTTGTGTTTCCAGCTTGACGCATTCAGGGCCCTGATTAAACCCGGTGCAGCTTTCGATACATAATACCATGCCTTCTTCAATGGTGCCGGGATAGCCTTTACCCTTTTTAACATCCACGTGGGTGGGGACAGAAGGGTATTCATCGCACAGACCGACGCCGTGGAAGGCGCAGGAGTAGCGGTTGTCGTGATATTCTTCGGGTATGCGCATGGATTTTTCTGAAAATTCGGTAAAGCTCACCCCCGGTTTTATCAACGCCATATTGTGTTCTATTTCGGATTTGGCAAAATTGTAAATCACCCGCTGCTCGTTGGTGGGCGGCACCAGGCCAATGGTCCACGAGCGTGAAATATCGGCGCAATAGCCATACGGCCCTACCAGATCAGTATCAAATGACAGCATGTCACCGTCCTTGCCCACATGGTCTGAACATTCCTGAAACCACGGATGGGTGCGCTCACCGATGGCCAGCAGGCGGGTTTCAATCCATTCACCGCCATTGCGGATGTTTTCATAATGAAGCTGCGCCCAGATTTCATTTTCAGATTTACCGGCAACTGAATGTTCGCGCATGCGCCACATGCCCTGTTCGCACACTTTTATGGTCCAGCGCATCAATTCTATCTCGTCAGCGGATTTAATCATGCGCGCGGTTTCAGTCAGCGCCTGGCCTTCAACGATTTCAATTCCTTCAGCCCGCAAGGCATCGACGCCGGCGGGTTCCATTTTATCGACTGCCAGACGCATGTTGCCACCGCCGTGCTGGCGCACCACATCAGCAACTTCGGCGGCCCACAGTTTTACTTTTTCAGACAATCGCGGTCCGGCGCTGAAATAAAACCAGCTGATTGCCGGGCGCACTTCATCAACGCGGTCAAGGCCTTCAGCCACATGCATGGCATTTGAATATTCAAAGCAGATGGTGGGGCCATCGGCGCAGACAATGGTGTAGCGTGCTGCATTGTGCAGGGTCCAGACCTGCATGTTGGAGCAATCTGTGGCGTAGCGGATATTCAGCGGATCATACAAAAGTATGGCCGCACAATCATGCTCAATGACTTTTTGCTTGATACGGTCGTGGCGGTAGGCACGAACCTTTGCCACGGTTTCCGCCTTAATCGGGTTTTTCAGCGGTTCATCCGCTGCTTCAAAATTCGGATATTCTATTTTGCGTTCATCAGAAAATACCTTGAGCATTACCCTGTCTCCCAAATTTAAAAATCCGTGACAATTCCACCTTCTTCGACGCGTTTGGCAATGAAGGCATCGAGTTGTTCCAGCATGGCGGCATCAATCGCTGGTTCTTCATAGATTTCAAGAACCTGTTTCCACAGTTTATTGGCTTTTTCCCAGCTTTGCGGGCTGCCGTTTTCCTGCCAGTTTTCATAGTTGCGCCAGTCCGAAATAAGCGGCGAATAAAAGGCATCGCGATAGCGGGCTTGAGTATGGGCAGTGCCAAAGAAATGGCCGCCAACGCCTGCCTCAACGATTGCCTCAAGGCCAAGCTCTGCATCATTGACCACCATTGGTTCAAGAAACTGCGAGACCATCTGCAACAGATCTACATCGAGTATCAGTTTTTCATAAGATGCAACCAGACCGCCTTCCATCCACCCGGCGGCATGTTTAATGACATTGCCGCCGCCCATGGTTGTGCCCCACAGGGAGAATACGGTTTCGTAAGCGGCTTGTGCATCGACCATATTGGATGCACTGACGCCCGATGTACGGTACGGCACCTTGTAGCGCCGCGCCAGCTGACCGCCGATGACAGCGGTTTTCATATATTCGGGCGTGCCGAAAGCCGGGGCACCGGACTTCATGTCAACGTTGGAGGTAAAGCCGCCATAGACAAAGGGAGCACCGGGGCGCACCAGCTGGGTCATGACCAGTCCACACAGCGCTTCGGCATTTTGTTGCGCCAATGCACCGGCGAGCGTTACCGGGGCCATAGCACCGGCAAGGGTGAAGGGGGTAACGCAAATGACCTGATTGCGGGCCGACATCTCGATAATACCCTCGAGCATCGCCGGATCGAATTTTAACGGAGAATTGGTGTTGATGATGGCTATCAATGAGGGTTCATTGTCAAATTCTGCCGGTGTCAGCTGTCGGGCGATACGCGCCATTTCCATAACGTCACGTATGGCTTTGCGATTGAGGCAATAGCCTGAAATCGCCTTGTCGGTGAGAGTAATCATGTCACGGGTACAATGGAGATGGCGGGTGGATACATGGCGATCCAGCGGTTCCACCGGGTAGCCGCCGATTAAGTGGATAATGTTGAAATATTGCGACAGGCGCAGCAGGTTTTGAAAGTCAGCTGTGGTTCCCGGTCGGCGGCCATTGTCCATGTCGGAACAATTGGGCGGGCTGGAAACACATCCGTTGGTAATAAAGTTCCCGCCGATTTCCAGATGCTTTTCAGGGTTTCTGGAGTGCAATCGAAAGTGTGACGGCGCGGTTTTGATGGTTTCCTCAACCAGAGCGGGATCAAACGTCACCATATGGGTGGTCTCATCCACGATGGCACCGGCTTTTTTGAGAATCTCCCGCGCATCAGCGGACATGATTTCCATACCGATATCGCGAAGTATCTCCAGCGAGGCCTGGTGAATGGTTTCAAGCTGTTCGGCAGTCAAAAGCTCGAGCGGCGGGAACCCGATCCGGGGCTGCTTCCACGGCAATTGCTCGATTGCTGCCGGTCCCTGCTCCTGGCCCCTGTCCGGTGGTCTTCTGCGTGTGCGCCTGCCAGAGCGCCTGCGGGCGGATTGAATGCTCATCGTGTCAGCTCCTGATCTTTATATTGTCAGGATCAAGCAGTGCTGTTGTTTGCAACCTGGCATTGCGACGCTCACCGATAAGCTCGATTTCCCAACCCGCAGCCTCATCGGCAATTTCTGCCGGGACATATCCAAGGGCAACCGAGACACCGGAACCATGGGCCAAGCCGCCCGATGACACCCAGCCTTTGACTTCGCCGTTGTGATAAATCGGCTCATCGGAGACAGGGTCGGCATTTTCAACATCAACGATAAATGTGCGCAGGCTCATTTTCCGGTTTTGCCGGCTTGATTGCAGGGCCGTTTTGCCGATGAAATCAACGGGTTTGTCGGCGGCGACAAAACGGTCCAGACCACATTCGAACGGATCGTAAATCGGGCGATATTCTGAGGCCCAGCTGCCGTAGCTTTTTTCCAACCGGAGTGCATTGAGTGCGCGTGAACCAAACAGCCGGATATCATAGTCTTTACCGGCAGCCATCAACTCATCGAAAATGTGGTTGAGATATTCCGGCTTGCACCAGATTTCATAGCCCAGATCGCCGGTGAAACTTACCCGCCCGACCAGCGCCGGTGCCATGGCGATAGTCATTTCCTTTATGGCCATAAACTTGAAATCATCAGGTTCGACGCTTTCGCCAGCCACAGATGCCAGGACCTTGCGTGCATTTGGTCCGGCAATTGACACGCCGGTCATACCGGCCCCGTGAGGCACTATTGTAACCGATACATCATCGGGCAAATGGCTTTCAAACCAGCGCATGTGATAATCTTCCGCCAGACCGGACCCGGCTATGAAAAATCCGTTTTGCCCAAGATTTGCCAGGGTAAAATCACCGATTACCTTGCCATCGTCCTTCAGCATTGGCGCCAGTGTCATACGCCCCTCGGGCGGAATTTTGCAGGCCAGCATTCTATCAAGCCAGTTTTGTGCGCCCGCGCCCGTTATTGTGTAATTGGCAAAAGATGAAATCTCGATCAGGCCAACACTGTCGCGCACGGCTTTAACTTCGGCAGCCACATGGTCAAAATCGTTGGAGCGATACCAGGAGAAAATGTCTTTTTCGCCAACCGGTGCATACCACAATGCGCTTTCCAGCCCCCAGGCGTCACTGAATTGTGCGCCCGCCTGTTTGAGGCGATCATAGATTGGTGTTGTTTTGAGCGGGCGACCTGCGGGCAGTTGCTCGTTGGGGAACCGGATGGAAAAGCGCCGGGAATAATTCTACTGAACTTTTTTAGTGGTATATTGCGGTGTCGCCCAGTCACCGAAACGCGCGACATCCATGGCCCAGATATCCATACCCGGATCACCTTCAATCATCCAGTTGGCGAGTGCGAGACCAACGCCGCCGCCCTGAGAGAACCCGGCCATAACCGCACACGCGCACCAGTAATTTTGCAGCCCCCGCACCGGACCTACCAGCGGGTTGCCATCGGGAGCGAAAGTGAAAGGCCCGTTTATAATCTGTTTGATACCGGCATTTTGAAAGGCTGGGAAATGCTCAAATCCCACTTCAAGCGACGGTGCGATACGGTCAAGATCGGGGGCGAGAAGTTCATGGCCGAAATCCCAAGGCGTGCTCACCGGTGACCAGGGTTTACCGGCTTTTTCGTAGGTGCCCATCAACATGCCGCCAGCTTCCTGGCGCAAGTACAGCTCACCGTCGAAATCAACCGCATGAATAACTTCTTTGCCGGTTTTTTTATTGAACTCGGCAACTTCGGGCATATCTTCGGTCAGAAGATACATATGTTCCATGGCCAGAACCGGCAGTTCAAGCCCCACCATGCGGCCAACTTCGCGTGCCCACAGTCCACCGGCATTGACCACGTGTTCGGCAATTATTTCACCCTTGTTGGTGATCACCCGCCAGGTGCCATCGGCTTTTTGTTTAAGTTCCTCTACTTTGGTGAAGCGTTCGATTGTTGCGCCCAGTTTGCGCGCAGATTTGGCAAAGGCATGGGTGACGCCGGAAGGATCGAGATGACCATCGCCATATGTTCGCATGGCCCCGGCGAATTTTGACGGGTCCATCAGCGGCATATCTTCAAGGGCTTCCTCGCTGGAAATGATTTTTGCCTTGATGCCGAGATATGCACCTTTGGAGGCCAGGCTTTTGAGCCAGTCGAGACGTGCTTCAGTTGCTGCCAGCATCACACCGCCGGTGAGGTGAACACCGGTTTCCTGGCCTGAGAGTTCGGCAATTTCTTTATATAAATCAATTGTATACTGCTGCAGCTTGGCAACATTGGGATCGCCGTTGATCGTGTGCATACCGCCGGCTGCATGCCAGGTTGAACCGGATGTCAGTTCATCGCGCTCAAGTAAAACCACATCGTCCCAGCCATGTTTGGCCAAATGGTACAACACCGAACAGCCGACAACACCACCACCTATCACCACAGCTCTGGTATGAGATTTCATTGTGCAACACCCCTTTGTTTATTTGGTAGTGTGCTGGAATTTTTAAAATTCATTTGCATTTTTGCGCCATTTTGTTGCATGTTTTTCCTAAATGTTAGAAAAATCAAAACCTCCCAGCCTGCAACAATCCCAAAAAGTTGGGCTGCTGCTTATTCCGGGATTTTCAATGGTCGGTTTCAGCGCCATCGTCGAACCCATGCATGTGGCCAACCGGCTAGCAGAATCGCCCTTGTATGAGTGTTCTATCGTGACGATTGACGGGCAGACGCCAAGCTCAAGCAGCGGTATTCCCATTCCTGCCGATTGTTCGATTGCTCAAAGTTCCACAAAACATGATCTGATTATCGTCTGTTCCGGATTTTTCGACCGCAAGACGGCCAGATCGCAACACTTGCTGGACTGGCTGCGTAAACAGGCGGCTTTAGGCTGCACTATGGGGGCCATCTCGACGGGTGCCGAGTTTCTGGCAAATGCCGGATTGCTGGATGGTTACAGATGCACCATTCACTGGGAGAACGAAGAAAGTTTTCGCGAAAACCATGCTTCCGCAATCCTTACCGGTGGGCTTTATGAAATCAGCCCGAAAAGAATCACGGCAGCGGGCGGCATTGCTGCATTGGACATGATGCTGAGCTGGATTGCGCTGTCAAATGATGAGTATCTGGTTGCGGCAATCGCCGAACAGTTCATTCATTCACCCTCACGCATTCCTGGCGAAATGCAGCGAAAAGCTGAAATAAAGCAGGTTCAGCGCCACTCTCCAAAGCTGGCAAAGGCAATAGAATTGATGATGGCGAATGTGGAAAGCCCACTGACTTCAGTACAGATTTGTAACCGTGTCGGCCTGTCGCGGCGGCAACTGGAGCGGCTTTTTACTGAACACCGGCAGAAAACACTGCATCGCTATTACCTTGAGTTGCGCCTAAATCAGGCGCGCTATCTGATCTTTCAAACCGGCATGCCGTTGTTGCAGATATCAATCGCAGCGGGTTTTTCATCGCAGTCGCATTTTTCCCGGCGATACAAAGATTATTTTAAAACCACGCCTTCGCAAGATCGACATGCTGAAAATATCTGACTGTTTGACCCGAAAAGCCTTACTTCAAAACCTGAGACTTTGAGCTGTCTGCGGGTGAAACAACCTTGCGCTTTTCGCGCATGAAAACATACAGGCTGCTGCTTACAATCAGGATAATTCCCAGCGTGGCGGAGCCGTCGGGGAGATGGTCCCAAAACAGATACCCCCAAAAAACTGCTAAAGGCAGAGCAACAAATTCAAACGGGGCCACCAGACTGGCGTTGGCAACAGCATATGCCTGATTGAGCATATACCCGACAATCGTAATCAAAATACCGATGGTCAGCATTTTTATTGTATCTATGCCATTTGGCCATTGCCAGGGGCGAAACAGAAAATCCAGTTCAGTTCCATAGCGCCCCTCCAATGCACCATCGCCAAACAACAGCCAGAAAGCGCCAGATACAACTATGAAAGTCAGCATAATATAAAAGGACTTTACTGAAGCTTTCTCATAACTACCCATCCGCCTGGCGATGATTTGTGATGATGCATAAGCGACTGCGGCAACCATGGGCAGAAGAGAAAAAAAACTGAAGGAACTGAAACCGGGGCGAATGATAATAAGGACACCCACAAAGCCTGCAAGAACGCCAAGCCACCGCCGCCAGCCCACCCTTTCTCCCAGTATCGGCACAGACAAAGCCGTTATAATCAAAGGTGATATGAAAAATATAGCTGTTGCCTCTGCCAATGGCATTGCAGCTATGGCCAGGTAAAATGTCATGTTGGCGAGCACAAAAAGAACCCCCCGGCTCAAATGTACAAAAAGATTTGGCGTTTTCAGAAGATGCAACCCGCCTTCATAATGCACGATTGCCAGAGTGAGAACTACGGCAACGAGCGACCTCGCCATTACAATTTCATGCAAAGGATATTCAGCTGACATCGATTTGATGGTGGCATCCATCAGGGAACTTGCGACCATACCAATTGTTATGCAGGTTACGCCAAGCGCAAAATTATTGGGGTTTTTGTCGGAAGAAGGCATGAATTGTTCCTATTCAAACCAGTAGATGAATGGTGTAACAGACATGCAACAAAATTAAATTCGGGAGTGCTGAATTTGATTGCGAGAAATTCCTTTAAAAAGCCAACAAAAGCAATCAAATTTTTTCCTGTTATATGTAACAGAAACATCTTATGGCCATCGACGTGACCGGGAGGTTTTAAAATAAATCCCAGTTTGCCTTAAGAATGGCGGTGACTTTCTTTTCGTCGTTGCGCATCTCGTTGATCAGCCAGCTGCGCACATCTTCAACCACCGGTCGCATGGGATTTAGGTTGGAGGCGAGGATATGGTAACGCCTGCCGGTTTTGACCACCTGGGCGCAGGCAGGTACCAGAGAGCCTTCAATTAGCTGCCGGGAACATTCCGTGATCCACGAAAGGGCGACACCCTGGCCCTGAATGGCCGCCTGCAAGACGCTGGAATAATCTGTGAACCTGACAAAAAGCGGGTTTTTTACGAACTGAAGCCCGGTGGCATGAAAAAACTCATCCAGTCCATAACGTTGTTCCTGCCATTCAATAAAAGCGTGCGACATGCCTTTGTTAATTTTATCCAGCGCACCGTGATCTGAAAAATACTCGGGAGAACATATGGCGATAATTCGTTCATCGGCAAAGGGCCATCTATGCATGTCTCCATCGCGAGGACTGGATAGCCTGATTACAAGATCAACTTCGGGAGCGAGGATTTCACTATCTTTGGCAAATTCTTTAAAATTCAGACTTACGGCCGGAAACTTTTGCCTGAATTCTATCATGCGTGGAATAAACCAGTAATTTACGGCGACCGGTGACATGGAAATAGTCACTGTTTCCTGATCTTCTTTGCGATGGCCGATCTCGCGCAGTGAATCTGAAATGGTTTTAAAGGCGGTTGACGTGGCGCGGAAAAGCTTGTCACCATTATAAGTCAACTCTATCCAGCGGCCATGTCGATCAAACAGCAAATAACCCAGATGCGCCTCAAGAGCTGAGATTGCCCGGCTGACAGCAGGCTGAGTTACATTTAATTCGGATGCAGCCTCGGAAAAGCTCTTGAGGCGGGCTACGGTTTCAAAGCAGAACAGCGAATTGGTGGAGGGGATGCGTCCGCGTAACATGTTATTACCTCAGTTAATACCTGATATAAGTATTATTACGGTTCCCTTTTGTTTGCAACAACGCAACACTGGTAGAATAAAAAAAACTATTCAATAACCCAAGGGAGAGGGAAAATGACGGAATTCGACAAAAATCTACCTACAATCAATAGTCTGACCGGCGCAGATCGCGCAACCATTGAAACCGGATTGCGACGTGGCGCGACACGGCGCGAAGTCATGTCATGGCTTATTGCCAGCGGTGCAACGATTGCCGTTGCCGGGTCAATTGTAACTTCTGCACAAAATGCTTTGGCCGCCACGCCAAAAAAGGGCGGGAAAATCAAGTTCGCCAGTGATTTGCACGGACCATCCGATACGCTGGATCCGGGCCTGAATACGTCAACCATCGACTATAGCCGCGGACGTGCCGTGTATAACAGCCTGTGCCAGATCAATGATGATCTATCAACCAGGCCTGAGCTGGCGGAAGAGTATTCAGCCAATGGTGATAATACAGAATGGACATTCAAGCTGCGCAAAGGTGTCAAATTCCACGATGGCAGTTCCTTTACAGCCGATGACGTAATTTTCTCTATGAGTCGTCATTATGGTGATAAATCGACGTCAAAAGCCAAGCCATTGGTTGCCGATGTAAAAGAATGGAAGAAAGTCGACAGCCATACGGTCAAGGCAATCATGTCCAGTCCCAATGCTGACCTTCCGGTGATCCTTGGCACACCACACTTTAAAATCATCAAAGATGGTACCACGGATTTCCAGGAAGCCAACGGCACCGGTCCATACAGAATGACCGAATTCAAGCCGGGCGTCCGTTCGCTCAGTGAACGCTGGAACGGTTACTGGCGCGATGGTGGCAATGCGGATGTGATTGAAATTACCGCGATCACTGATCCTGTTGCCCGTTTAAGCGCGCTGTTTTCCGCCGATATTGACCTGATGCAGGGTCTTGATCCAAAAGCCATCAGAAAAGTTGAAAACACTGATGGTGTGGGTGTCTGGTCGGTTGCTTCAGGTGCCTATTTTGGCCTGTGCGCCCTTACCGATGTTTCGCCTGGTGACAGCCCTGATTTTGTGCTGGCGATGCAATATATCCAGCGCCGCAAGAAAATTGTTAAGTCAGTTCTTAAAGGCCAGGGTACTGTGGGCAATGATCACCCGATCAATGTTGCTTATGGGGCAGATTATTGTTCAGAATTGCCACAACGTGAACACGACCTGGATAAGGCCAAGTTCCACCTGAAAAAATCGGGTATCACATCGGCTCAGCTGGATGTGGCGGAAGTGGCCCCGGGCATCACAGACATTGCTTTGCTGGCGCAACGCGAAGCAAAGAAAATCGGCCTTAATCTGAAAATCAACAAAGTACCGAACGATGGCTATTGGGGTGCTGTATGGCTGAAAACACCGTTTAACGTGGTGACGTGGAACATGCGCCCAACCGCCAATGTCATGATGAACCTGGCATTTGCGCCTGACGCACCATGGAATGACACCAAGTGGAAAAGTGAAAGACTTGGTAAATTGCTGGTCGAAAGCCGTGGTGTCAAAGATGCCGCCAAGCGCCATGAAATGTATTGCGAAATGCAAAAACTCATTTCTGTTGGCGACGACAACATGCGCCCAAGCGGCATGATCATTCCTGCCCACCGCAATTATGTTGATGGCAAATCTGACAAAATTGAAGGTATCGGACGTATGCCACTCGGTTCTTTGGGTGGTTATGAATGGCCTGAATTTGCCTGGCGTACAGACGTCTAGCACCAATTACTGACAACAAACAACTGGCCTGAGATTATCTCAGGCCAGTAATCGGAAAGCTTGCCAGCAAGAGCAAGGACCGAGGGGCAATCCCTAATTTTCAGGGCGGGAGGTTTTTGTCATGCAGCGCATGGTATTACAACGTATTCTAATCGGATTGGTCACCCTGTGGGTGGTTTCGGTGCTGGTTTTCATCATGACTTCAATGTTGCCGGGCGATGTGGCCGCGATTGTTCTTGGCCAGTCAGCAACACCTGAAACCCTGGCAGCTTATCGCGCCGCCAACGGCCTTGATCAGCCTTTGATTTTTCAATATTTCGGCTGGCTGGGTAATATGGTCACCGGTGATTTGGGTATTTCCAAGGCTGGCGGGGCCAGGATTTCCGACCTTATTTCAGGGCGTCTGGGCAATACCATGTACCTTGCCGGACTGGTGGCTATTATTTCCGTGCCGATATCGGTCGGGCTGGGATTGATGGCAGCTATGTATCCCGGAACATGGATTGACCGCACATTGACCTTTGGTACTTTGGCACTGATTTCTGTACCTGACTTTTTTATTGCGACCTTTGCTGTTTTAATCCTTGCGGTACAGTTGGGCTGGTTGCCTGCGATTGCCAATGTTGCGCCTGAAAATACTTTTTGGCAAATGGCCCGCGGTATGGCCATGCCGGTAATTGTGCTGGTCATCGTGGTGTCGGCACAAATGATCCGCATGACCCGCGCCGGTATTCTTAATGTGATGAACTCCCCTTACATTGAGATGGCGATCCTTAAGGGTGTTAAAAAGAAACGTATCATTCTTCGCCATGCGTTTTTCAATACAATCGGTCCAATCGTCAACGTTATCGCGCTGAACCTTGCTTATCTGATTTCCGGCGTGGTGATTGTTGAAACAATTTTTTCTTACCCGGGCCTTGCAAAGCTGATGATTGACGGGGTGCAAACGCGAGACTTGCCGCTGGTTCAGGCCACCGCTATGATTTTTTGCGGCACTTATGTCGTTCTCATTATTCTGGCCGATGTGGCAGCCATTCTGGCGAACCCGCGGCTACGCAACCCGAAATAGGACCTGATCGATGACAGATACATCACAAGCAGCCGGAACTGAAAACGATCAGGAAGTGACCATCTATGATGAGTTACCTGATGCACCGCCCAAGAAACGGCTGAAACTGACCTGGACCGGAAAACTCGGCGTCACTGTTGTAGCTTTCTGGGTCATCATGGTGTTCATAGGACCGTATATCGCCCCCTATGATCAGGCCGAAATTCTTGATATGGACAGCTATTTACCCCCGGGCGCTGAAATCGACGGCGGCGGAACGCACTGGCTTGGCTCGGATAAAAACGAACGCGATATACTGTCACGAATCCTGTGGGGTGCCCGAATGACTGTGGGTATTTCATTCCTGGCTACCATCCTCGCTTACCTGATGGGCGTAACAGCCGGGATCGCAGCCGCAGTTAAAAAAGGCTGGACCGACATGATCTTGAGCCGGATCAATGATGCGATCCTGTCCCTGCCGACAATTATGCTTGGACTATTGATTGTGGTGGCTCTTGGATCATCTATCCCCATCCTGATCGGTACGGCAGCGATAATTTACGCTTCCAGCGTTTACCGGATCGCCCGGGCCTATGGCCAGGAAATCATGGTGATGGATTATGTGGAATCGGCGCAGGCACGCGGTGAAACCATCTGGTGGATTATCTTCAGGGAAGTTCTGCCCAATGCGGCAATGCCACTGGCCACTGACTTTGGCTTGCGTCTGGTATTTGTGGTTCTGTTCATTTCGTCCCTTAGCTTTTTGGGGCTTGGCATTCAACCCCCGGATGCTGACTGGGGTTCTATGGTTCGAAGCAACCTGGAAGCCATGCAATTTGCCGAAGGCTGGGGAGTGCTTGCTCCTATCTGGCCAGCGCTGGCCATTGCCTCTTTCACCATTGCCATTAACCTGATTGTTGATGACATCTCGGCCAAGTCCGGCGGCGATCTTGCCAAGAAAATGATTTAGGGGGAGATGGTCACATGGCTGAACTGTTTGAAATCGACAATCTGCAAATCGCTTTTCGCCAAGAAGACGGAACCCCGGTTCAGATCGTCAAAGGCGTAAGCTTTAAAGTCAAGGCCGGGCAGGTTGTCGCCCTGATTGGCGAATCCGGCTCGGGCAAGTCGACCATATCATTGGCGACAATGGCCTATTGCCGACCGGGTTTGCACTTTCCCGGTGGCGAAGTGCGATTGCATGGCAAAGACGTGCTGGCGATGGACCCGGAAGATCAACGCTCCATTCGCGGTAACAAAGTCGCCTATCTGGCCCAGAGTGCTGCGGCAACATTTAACCCGGCCATTACCATTGGCGAGCAGGTTACTGAAGCTGCTGTGCTGCATGGCACACTGACCCAGGAAGAAGCAGACAAACGAGCTGTTGACTTGTATCGGGCGCTTGAATTGCCTGACCCTGACCGGTTGGGCAGGCGCTATCCTCACCAGGTGTCCGGCGGCCAGCTGCAACGCCTGATGGCGGCAATGGCGCTTGTTTCAGGACCTGATTTGCTGGTGCTGGATGAACCCACCACAGCGCTTGACGTGACCACCCAGATTGAAGTGCTCAAGGCCTTTAAAAAGGTCATAAAGGATGAGGGTTCAGCCGCCATCTATGTGACCCATGATCTGGCTGTTGTCGCCCAGGTGGCTGATCATATCGTCGTATTATATTCCGGCGAAATTCAGGAACAGGGCCCGACAGAACAGATTATCAATAACCCAAAACATCCATATACCAAACGCCTGATGGCGGCTGTCAAGCCGACACCAAAGGCGGGTATGGGAGAGGTGCTGGACGAAGAACACCAGCGCAAAATTCCCAATGTTGAAGTAAAGAATATGACGGCGGGATATGGCGGCATCGTCAACGGCAAACCGGCGATTACGGTATTGCGCGACATCAATGTCAAAATCAGAAACAGTCATGTGGTTGGCGTCATCGGTGAATCCGGTTGCGGCAAGTCCACTCTGGCCCGGGTTATTGCCGGTTTGCTGCCAGCCGCCAAAGGCGAAGTTTTTCTTGATGGCAAAAAACTGGAGGCCGATCTCAAAAACCGGTCAAAAGAAGAGCTGCAAAAGCTGCAATTTGTTTATCAGATGGCAGATACCGCACTAAACCCCCGCCAGGTTATCAGCGACATTCTGGGGCGGCCGCTTGAGTTTTATCAAGGTTTCACGGGCAAGGAGCGCCGCGAAAAAGTCGCCGAATTGCTGCGACTGGTCGAATTGCCGGTGGAATTTGAAAATCGCTATCCTTCGGAACTTTCAGGTGGCCAAAAGCAGAGGATCAATATGGCGCGCGCGCTTGCCGCCAACCCGGAAGTTATGCTGTGTGACGAGGTGACTTCAGCACTTGATTCCATTGTCAGCTCCAACGTCATTAAATTGTTGAAAAAA
>JAJRTY010000113.1 GCA_024278055.1 Alphaproteobacteria bacterium
GCCCATATTTCGCCGGCATCAACCGCTTCAGGCAGTGGTCTCAATGTGTGGCCATCGGATAATGTTGAAATGTTGCGCAAGCTTGGCAAAGATCCTCTCATGGTCAGGGATACCAGAATTGATGCAATCTATGGTCTGGTGTCTTTAATGGACGAGGCTTACGATTCTTCGCCAAAAATCACCAAACCGGTGCTTTATCTTTATGGCGCTAATGATCAGATTGTTCCCAGCGATCCAACTTTCAAGACCATGAAAGCAATAACCTCGCCAAAGCGCGTCGTCTATTACAAAGATGGCTGGCACATGTTGCTGCGCGACAAGCAGGCAAAGCGGGTGTGGAAGGATATTCTGGCATGGATAGACAATAACACGGCAAAACTCCCCTCTGGCGAAGAGATTACCAAAAAGCTTGACGCCGGTCAGATAAAACCGGCGGCACGCACTGATAATTAGGTTTGTTTGCCCGTGTTGATCTGGTAGACCAAAGATAACAAATCAAATCAACTACAGGAGGCGGAGCAAATTCCGCATGGCGCATGACAACAGTAACTAAAGAAACCATTCTCGCCAGTCTTGCGCGGGTCAAAGGCCCTGATTTAAAAGATGATATCGTCTCCCTTGGCATGGTGTCGGAAGTCGTCATTGATGATGGCACTGTTTACTTTTCGATTATGGTCGATCCAGCGCGTGCTGATGAACTTGAACCGTTGCGTCATGCCGCCCAGAAGATAGCTCTGGAAATTCCCGGGATCGAAAATGCGATTGTGACCCTGACGGCTGAAAAGGCACCGGGATCAGGGCCTGCACCAACTGCCAGACCGGCACCGCCGCCGCCACGTTCCAATAATGCCGCCCCGCCACCGCCCATGGGTGGGCCCGGTGCAGGGGCTGCGCCGCAGATTGCCGGTGTGCCCGGTGTTAAACACATCATTGCCGTTGCCTCAGGCAAGGGGGGCGTGGGAAAATCAACCACGGCGGTAAACCTCGCCCTTGGCCTGCTGATTAACGGCCTTAAAGTCGGGGTGCTGGATGCTGATATTTACGGCCCCTCGCTGCCGCGCCTGCTGGCCATTACCGGACGCCCGCAACCGGCCCAGGGCAATGTTCTGCAACCAATGGAAGGATTTGGCCTCAAGGTCATGTCCATGGGCTTTTTGGTCGAAGAAGATACACCAATGATCTGGCGTGGACCCATGGTCATATCAGCGTTGACCCAGATGTTGCGTGAAGTGGCCTGGGGCGAACTTGATGTGCTGGTTGTCGATATGCCGCCGGGTACCGGTGACGCACAATTGACCATGGCCCAGCAGGTGCCGCTTGCCGGTGCTGTTATTGTATCAACCCCGCAGGATCTGGCTCTGATCGATGCCCGTAAAGGTCTCAACATGTTTCGCCGTGTTGATGTGCCGGTACTGGGTATCGTCGAGAATATGAGTTATTTCAGCTGCCCTGAATGCGGCCATCGTGCGGAAATATTCGGCCATGGCGGCGCGCGCGCCGAAGCCGAAAAACTCGGCGTGCCTTTCCTGGGCGAAATTCCGCTGGATATTGAAGTAAGACGCCGTTCCGATGAAGGCCAGCCCATCGTCATTTCAGACCCGGACAGTCACCACGCCGCTCTTTATCGCGATCTGGCCGCACGCGTCTGGGCCGAAGTTGAAAAAGAAGACGGTACCCACTCAAAACCAGCGCCAAAAATAGTGATGGAATAGATTGTTTCGCAGCCGTGTAGGTTTGCCTATTGGTCAACACATTAAGTCCATTCAGGAATAAATGTGTTGTTGAAAGAGTGTATTGTAAGCAAAACGTCCAATGACTATTTTTCTGTATTCAACAAACAGAAGGCAAAACACTCATGGGCAAACTTGTTAACGGCATCTGGCACGACGTCTGGTACGATACCAAAGCCACAAAGGGCGAATTTAAACGTGCTGAAAGCCAGTTTCGCAACTGGATAACCGTTGATGGCTCAGCCGGGCCCACGGGCGAGGCGGGTTTCAAGGCTGAATCGGGCCGGTATCACCTCTATGTATCGCTGGCCTGTCCGTGGGCGCACCGAACGCTTATATTTCGTAAGCTCAAACTGCTTGAGGATATTATCGGCCTTTCGATTGTCCACCCTGATATGCTTGAAAACGGCTGGGAATTTAAAGTCGAAGGCAGATCCCGGGGTGATGAGGTCCACGGGTTCGACTTTGTCCATCAGCTCTATACCCGGGCTGATCCACAATATTCCGGCCGCGTTACCGTTCCCATATTGTGGGACCGCAAAACCGATACAATCGTCAACAATGAATCTTCCGAAATTATCAGGATGTTTAATGCGGCATTCCATCAATTTACCGAAGTAACGCCGGATTATTTCCCTGAAAGCCTGCGTGAGGAAATTGATGCGATTAACGCAATCATCTATCCCAACATCAACAATGGCGTGTATCGCGCAGGTTTTGCCACCACGCAAGGCGCCTATGAAAAAGCCGTCCTGATCCTGTTTGATACGCTTGACAGGCTGGAAAAAACTTTAGGTGAACAAAAATACCTGGCGGGAGACATAATAACCGAAGCTGACTGGCGCCTGTTCACCACGCTCATACGCTTTGACAGCGTTTATCACGGCCATTTTAAAACCAACATCAGGTCAATTGAAGATTATCCTAATTTGTCTGAATATTTGCGTGAACTATATCAGGTGGAAGGTGTGGCCGGGACAGTGGATTTTGAGCAGATCAAACGCCATTACTATGTCAGCCAAACCACCATCAACCCCACGCAAATCATTCCCATGGGCCCCGATATCGACTATTCGCGACCGCAAAAAAGGAACAATCTATAGAAAGATCACAGCTAGGCCAGGCGCGTATAGGCGCGCGCCACTGCTGCCGCTGTTGGCTGGCCGCTGGTATCAGGTGGCAACGAGGCCTTGAGCGAGTTGATTGATGTCTGCAAATCGGCCACTCTGATGGCCTCGCGGCTGTTCAATACCAGCTTGTCGCCCACATGAAGGTTGGTGAGCCTTGCCAACTCATCATATTCGCGCTTCTCCGCTACTGATAATTGGCTGACTGAACGGGCAGGGGTAAGCTTGAGTATCTGGCGGGTGACATTTTGCAGCTGCAACTGCGGTGTACGGTTTTCTACGTTTCTGGCAACCTTGGCCTCAAAGGACGCTTTCAGCGTTTCCAGCGTCTTGACGCGCCTTTCCACTGCCGGGCTCAGTTTTGGCGCCAGCAAATCATTTATCTTTTCTCTCAGGGTGGCGAGAATGTAGTCGGCTTCAACATCAGCAGAAGGTTTCCCCAGTATTTTGTCGGCCTCGGCCAGGTATCTAATCCGGTCTTCAAAATCCTTTCCCGAAGCGGTGGCATTTGTTGCCCGCTCATTAATGGTGATGATTTTGTCTCTGAGTACCCTGAGGCGCTGATTGTCGGACGGGGTGAGCTGCACCTTGTAGCCACGGATGCGGTTAATTTCGCGCTCGTTTGAGGCGATAATGGCTTTGGCGGCAAGTTGGCTATCGGTGGCGCCGCCGCCACTGGCACCGATTGAGAAAACGGAATCAGCCGTTCTGCCACCGAAAAAATCCGTGGCCTTGGCTTTACTTGGCGGGGGACCTCCTGAGGAGATCAGAGCCGCTACATCACCCATTTTCGCAATCCTTGCGAGGCGTCAACCCGCAATTCTTGCGGATTTTCTGACAAAAGAATCAATTAGATCCAAATTGCAGTAAATTTGTTGCCAGAGGGTTAAATCTTTCAGCCAACGGCGGATTGTTTGGGTGGCAAGCCTTGTACTTCGGTTGCGGGTTTGCCGCGCAACAGTTTTTTCACTGCATTTGACGCAGCAATCACCCCTTCATTGACGTAAGCCTCGTGATTGGCTTCAACAGTAGCCAGATCATAGAGATAATTGACCATCAAGCCATGGGAGCGTTCGATCCCGGCGGGTGACAAATCACCAAGCCAGTTGATACGCTCCAGGCGGGCGCCATTGCCAAGATGAAAACGCGCAACCGGGTCAAGTACCTGATTATGTGGAGATTTGGCGCTGAGAAGGTAACGGGCAACAAGATGCTTGAGTGGTTCTTCCAGCTGTGCCCGCTGGTCACCATCATGTTGCCAGTCGACAGTATCGAGAATTTCCAGGCTTTCAATTTCATCGCGGCTCAAAGCCCCAAAATTTTCGTTGGCACGGATGTCTTTCAACCAGGTGGCAAAACGAGGGATTGGTGACAGGGTAACGAAGTTTTTCAAGGAAGGGATTTCCTGCGCCAGATCTGTAGCAACCTGCTTGATGAGAAGATTGCCGAACGAAATTCCCTGCAATCCTTTCTGGCAATTGGAAATTGAGTAAAATACAGCCGTTGAAGGCGTTTGCGGTGTCTCCAGTGTTTTTTCTGCCAGCAGACCCTGAATGGATGCGGGGATATCCTGGCTTAAAGCCACTTCAACAAAAATAAGAGGATCGTCCATTACAGCTGGATGGAAAAAGGCAAAACAGCGCCGATCAACAGGATTAAGCCGACGCTTCAAATCACTCCAGTCGCTGATTTCATGGACCGCTTCGTACTTGATGATCTTCTCTAACGTCTGGGCTGATGTTGACCAGTCGATGCGGCGCAATACCAGAAATCCCCGGTTGAACCATGAGCCGAACAGATGAATGAGATCATTGTCGACAACCTTCAATTCCGGGTGTTTTTTAAGGTTTTTCAATAAATCAAGCCGCATGGCAACCATGGCGCGCGCGCCATTGGGCGTCAGGTTCAAGCGGCGAAAAAATTCCTGCCGCGGCCCTTCGACATCTTCAGCCAATTGTGTCAGGTGGTCAGGGCTGGGGTCATCCAGATACAGTTTTGCACTTACTTCAAGTTTGGTTTTGTCAGGCACAAATTCAGAAGCGAGAAACTGAAAAAAAGCAAGTCTGTCCTTTTCATCCAGTGCCCTGTAGCCCTCGATGATCTGTTGCGCCAGCAACGAGCCGGAAAATTCACCGTGTCCGGCCACTAGCGCGCGCGATAATTCAATTAATCCCTCGAGGCCAATGTCATTTCCCGATGCCCCCTCAAGCAAAGAGCGGCCACGCTCAACAATTGAATCGATCAACCCATGCAGGAAACTTACATTTTTCATTTCACCCTCATCAAAAACCGTACTTACCATCAATATGGCGTAATCAAATGATCTAAACAAGGCCGTATAAAAACATCGGCCTCAGAGTTGGTGCCAAAAAAACATGCACATAAAACCCGCCTTGTTTCTGTCGGGCAAACTCCTCATAGTCAAATTTTGACAACATCGTTGCTTTCAGCCAAGTGTATCACAGACACCCTGGCGGGCGAGCCAGACACGCTTCAGCTTCAGCCACAATTTCCTCAATCACATCACCGGCCGCTGGAATATCCCTAAGCATGCCGGTTGCCTCGCCGACAATTACTGCTGCATGGTCAAAATCATGCGCGGCAAAGGCTGCCTCATAGGCTTCACGTTGTTCGTCTATTTCATCCACCAGCTGTTGTTCACGTCCGTGCCATTGATCCAGCGTGTCATTTTGCAGCGTTCTAAGCTTGTAAGGCCCGGGCCAGTCTTTATCGCGCAATATGTCAACAATACTGGATTGCAGGGTCTCATCTCCGCTTGCCTCAAGTGCGCGCTCTTTAGCCTGTTCGGGCATCAGACTTTCCTGTGTGGCACAAAAGCGCGTGCCCATTAAAACGCCCGCAGCCCCCAGCATCAAGGCGGCAGCAAGCCCGCGTCCATCGGCAATACCGCCAGCGGCAACCACCGGTATGGTGTCAATCCTGTCCACCACTTCGCGCACCAGAGAAATTGTGCCGCGAATGGCGCCATGGCCACCGGCTTCGCTGCCTTGAGCAACAATCACATCAGCACCATTATCATGGGCCGACAATGCTTGTGAAAGCGTTTGCACCTGACAGATCACAGCGGCACCTGCATCCTTTGTCGGCCCAATGTAGGGTGTTTCATCACCAAATGACAACATAACCGCTTTAGGTTTTGTGCCCAGAACAACGTCGAGAAGATGCGGCTACCGGGCCAGTGACCAGGTAATAAAGCCGCAGCCGATATCGGCATTATGACTGCGGTTTAACTCCTGCTCCAACCATTTCCGGTCACCATAACCACCACCAATCAGCCCCAGCCCACCGGCGTTGGAGACAGCGCTGGCCAGAGCCCCGCCAGATACAAATGCCATCGGCGCCTGTATGATCGGATATTTGATGTCCAGAAGTTCGGTGAGACTGGTTTTTAGCGTCATGGTGAGGAATTTCCATTGTCAAAAAAGCCGAATAGTGATGTTGATGGTATATTCGCAAATAAATAAGGATCTGTCATGTCCAACGAGGATGAATTCTCACCAAAGTCGTTTGTAGCCTCTGCCGGTCTCTATATGGATAAAACCAGCGGTGCCATAGTCCCGCCAGTGCAGACGTCAACCACCTTTGCCCGCAACAAGGCCTACGAACTCACTGGTGATTTCAGTTATGGCCGCGACCAAAACCCGACGTATGAGCAAGTGGAAATGCTGCTGCAACGGCTGGAGAAAGGTGCCGGTGCCAGAGTGTTTTCCTCCGGCATGGCAGCCTTTTCCGCTGTATTCGAAACCGTCAACAGCGGCGCTCATATTGTTGCGCCGAAAATCATGTATCACGGCGCTCAGGACTGGTTGCGTCGCATTGCCCGGCGGCGAAATATAGAATTGACCCTGATTGATCAATCCGACCTCAGGGCCATTAAAAGCGCCATGCAGCCCGGCAAAACCGAAATTCTGTGGATTGAAACCCCGGCCAATCCCACCTGGGATATCTGTGATATCGCCGCCGCAGCCGAAATTGCCCATGAAGCAGGTGCATGCCTGTGTGTCGACAGCACGGTGGCAACACCGGTAACCACCCAGCCATTGTTGCTCGGCGCTGATATAGTCTTTCACTCTGCCACTAAATATCTCAACGGGCACAGTGATGTTCTGGCAGGCGTTTTGGTAACACGAGAGCTTGACGAACGCTGGCAGGAAATTGGTGAGGTCCGTCATCTTGCGGGCGGGGTTTTAGGATCGTTCGAAGCCTGGCTCCTGCTTAGGGGCATGCGTACCTTATTCGTGCGTGTTGAACACTCAGGTAAAAACGCTTTAACCCTTGCGCAGCACTTCGAACATCACCCGAAAATTGACAAGGTCCTTTATCCCGGACTGGAAAACCATCCCGGCCACGCAATCGCCAGACGCCAGATGAAAAACGGTTTCAGCGGCATGGTTTCACTATTGATAAAAGGAGGGGCGGAAGGTGCCAAAAAAGTTGCTACCACAACAAAACTGTTTGTACCTGCCACCTCCCTTGGTGGGGTTGAAAGCCTGATAGAGCACCGCGCAACGGTGGAAGGTCCCAAAAGCATCGTGCCTAAAAACCTGCTACGCCTGTCTATCGGTATCGAAGCTGTTGAGGATTTAATCGCTGATATGGAACAGGCGCTGGCGGCTGTTTAAATGCGATGTGCATGAAGACGCTGGCCTGCTTGGCATCGTGTTTGCCATTTAAAGCGTGGTCGCCCCTCGACAAATGTTAATTTATAGCTAACAATAGAGGGAGCTGGTAGGGGCGTGGAATGCCGGTCTAGTGGGAGATGTCGCATATATGACCGGCAACAGGGGTGCATCCGGTAATCATTTTGCTGAAAGGTTCAGGCGCGGCTTGCTGTGCGGTGGGCGCGTGACTAAAGTCAAAGGTCAGGCGGCAAGCTATGCTCCGGGCCTGGGTTTTATTCTTGAGCGCCTGTCAGCGCTGTTGAGTTCGTCCGTTTCCGTGCGCGGCATTGCCATTACACTGGCCACGACTGCTCCGCTGGCCTTGACCGTTACCGGTGCGCAAGCGGGCGTTTGTACGGAGACTTTTGCGGGTTCAGGTGTTTTTGTCTGTTCAGGTGCAGCTAATGCAGGCACTGATGTGACGATAGCACCTGCCGCACCTGCCGGTGGTGCCCTTGATGTCTCTACACTTCCCGGCTTTGGCGTTACTACAGCTGCTGGTGATGCTATATTTCTGATCAACGCTGTCAATGACACCAACATCACCTTTACCGACAACAACGCTTCTGCCATTATCGGTAATGGAGAAGGTATTGTGGCACGCAATAGTGGCACCGGGTTCACTTCGATATCAACCACCGGTGCGGTAACCGGCACGACGGACAGCGGAATAATTGTCACTAACTTCACCGCAGCAACAGACCTGACAATTAATGCGCAAGGTGCTGTGAGCGGTGGTAGCCAGGGTATTTTGTCCGCAATCGAGGCACTGGTTCCTTGTCAGTCACCACCCAGACGGTTACCGGGCTGGGTGATGACGGCATTCGCGCCGCCAACTATGGCACCGGTGACCTGACCATCATTACCCAAGGTCTGGTGAGTGGTGGGGGTGCTGATGGTTATGGTTTAGATGTCGGCAACTACAATGGCGGCAACCTGTCAATCACCACCCAGGCAGTCTCATCGGTGAATGATGACGCGATTAATGTCGAAAACACCGGCGGCACCGGCTCCCTGACCATAAATGTCCAGGGTGCGGTGAGCGGTGGTGATGAGGGCATTCGTGCCGTCCAAACCAGCACGGGCGTCCTGTCGATCACCACCCAGGCGATAACCGCCGGTGGTTCAGGAGTATCGGTTAACAATAGAAATGGTACCTCGCTGACCATCAACACCCAGGGTGCGGTGATCGGTGGTACTTTTGGCATTGTTGTCAACAGCAATGCTGGCGGCGGGGCTGCGTCGATCACTACCCAGGCGGTAACGGGAATTGCCGGTAGCGGAATTTATGCCCGCAATGCGCTCGGCGACAGCACCTCGCTCACCATTAATGCGCAAGGAGCAGTGAGCGGTGGCACCGATGGTATTTTCGCTAATCAGGATGGCAGCGGTGCCCTGTCGATCACCACTCAGGCGGTAACCGGCACGAATGGTAACGGGATTAATGCCGATA
>JAJRTY010000114.1 GCA_024278055.1 Alphaproteobacteria bacterium
CCCCCTCTTTGATAGTGGAGGTATCACTGGTGCCGCAATCAGCGTAGATGCTCGCCCGTTGCAAATTACGCACCGCCACGATGATACCGTTTTCCTTGTCACGGGTTTTAACCGGTATGCTGCCGGTTTCGAAAAACACCTCGAGATTTTTCCAGACCTCATCGCGTGATTTGTAAAAGGTGCGACTGTTTTCGAATTCCAGAGAAACAGGAGCGGTGCTGCACCCGCTCAACACGGCGATAATGGCAAGGACAAGCACGTATTTCATTTTTCCTGCCTTTTTCCTTCTGGCTGATGATCAGATTTACTCATCGTGACCATTTATGTTTTCAGCCGTTTGATTGAACAGTATTTTTCTTTCCTTCTCCGTTGGCGGTGCCGAACGGCGAAACTTCTTGCCCACATCAACCCCGCGCTGAACAGCGGGCCGCAGTTTCACCCGATTGCGCCACCGGACGACGTTGGGAAACTTATCTAACGCCTGGCCCAAGGGTTTGGCAATCAAAATCCACGGCCAGCAGATCATGTCAGCGATGGAGTAATCCCCGAGAATATATTCCCGGCCCTCAAGCTGGCGTTCCAGCACGCCCAGGCAGCGGTTATACTCATTGGCATACCGGAGTTTGCTGTAAGCCTCATCGCCCGGGGCATAATTGACAAAATGGCTGAGGTTGCCAGCCCCGGGCCCCTGATTGCCCACCTGCCAGAACAGCCACTCAAGACAGGTCTTTTGCCCCAGAGGAGTAGGATCAATAAAGCGGCCATACTTGTTGGCCAGATAAAACAAAATAGCCCCGCTTTCAAACACGCTCACCGGATCACCCTCAACATCATGATCAACAATCACCGGCATGCGATTGTTCGGGCTTATTTTAAGAAACTCCGGCTTAAACTGATCCCCCTTGCCAATATTGACGGGGATAAGAGTGTAGTCCAGTCCGCACTCCTCCAGCATGATCGAAACTTTCCAGCCATTGGGGGTCGGCCAATAATAAAAATCAATCATGAGTGTCGCTCCCCTGAAGGCACGGCGACCACGCCACTTTCGATAAGCTGCTCAAGCGCATCATCGCCAAGGCCGGTTTTCTTTAATTCTTCGAGTGTATGCTGCCCCAGCAATGGTGCGCCATGGGGCTGGTCTGGCGGGGTGGCGGAAAAAATGGCGGCACCACGGGCCTGCCTCAAGCGGCCTGCCTCAGGGTGCTGGTTTTCCATAAGAACCTCGTTGGCGATAATTTGCGGGTGATCAATGACTTCGCTGCGGCGCAGTACAGGTGCGCACGGCACGTCCTCGGCTTCCAGAAGCCTCAGCCATTCATCTGCGGTTTTGGTCAATAAAACCTCCTGCGTCAGCCCCAGGCGCTCGTCTATGTTTTTGTGGCGCAAGCCGGAGGTTTTGAAACGCTCATCCTCCAGCCATTCGGGTCTGTCAAGTGCGCGTGTCAGTCCCAGCCATTCCTTGTTGGACTGAACAGCAACCGAAATAAATCCGTCTTTGGTCTCATAGATCAGATCGATGAAACTCTGGGCTTTTTCCTGGGCACTCTCCTGGCCGACAAATGTCTGGCCCGACATATCAGACGCCCATAAAAACGACACCACACTATCGAGCATGGAAAGCTGCACGTGCTGGCCAACACCGGTGCGCTCACGCGACAACAAGGCTGCCGTTATCGCCTGTGCGGCAGTAAAGCCGGTGAGCTTGTCGGGCAATATGGTGCGCACAAGGCGCGGGCGCACATCATCCGCCCCGCCCTGAATGGAGCTAAGGCCTGACAAGGCCTGCACCAGCGGATCATAGACGGGCTTGTTGGCGTAAGGTCCCTTGTGGCCAAAGCCCGAGATCGACACATAAATAATGTCGGGTACAACTGCTCTGATTGCCGCTTCGCCAACCCCCATGCGATCTGTGACGCCGGGGCGGAAATTCTGCACAAATACATCTGCATCTTTAACCAGCTCGAGCAGGAGTTTGACGCCGACGGCATCTTTGAGGTTAATCGCGATTGATTTTTTGTTGCGATTGTTATTAAGAAACGAGGCTGAAAAACCACCGTTGCGGCTGGAAACACCGCGGGTGTAATCCCCCCCTTTGGGGTTTTCAATCTTGAGCACTTCGGCTCCCTGGTCAGCCAGTATCATGGTGGCCAGCGGGCCTGATACCATTGAAGTCAAATCAATGATTTTATAACCGCTCAACGGTCCTGACATAATTTTATCCTTGAGTTTAACGCCTGCCGCTGGCGAGTTTTACGGCTTCGGGCCGCTGCCGCAATCGCCACATGGCATAGACGCCAAAATAAGGCCCGATGGCAAGAAAAGCAAAAGCATAGGTCCAGCCCACCATATCTACAAGGTAAGGCACAAGATGAATGGTGAAAAGGGTCAGCAAAAACCCTAGACTGGTTTGAACCGTCAACATGGTGCCGATGGTTGACGGCTCTGACAGCTCGGCCACACTGGCGGAAAATTGCGCTGAATCACCAACAATCGAAATTCCCCAAATCAGGCACACAATAATCAAAAACACAAGGTTACCCCCGAACAAAAACCCAATGATAACAGCGCATGTGCCGCTTGTGATCATGGCTGCCATGGTAAGGGTGGTGCGGCCAATACGGTCGGCGATAATGCCGCAAAAAAAGGCACCAAAAGCTCCAACAGCGATGGTTGCAAAGGTGACATAACCCGCCATAAGGACGGCATCGGCGGGATTGTCAAAACTCAAAACAAAGCTCGCATTGAGAAAAACCCCGATCCACGCCCACATGGCATAAAGCTCCCACATATGCCCGAGGTAGCCGAGATTGGCCCAGCGCAGCGGCGGCGAACTTATCGCCTTTAAGGCCAGTCGCGGATTGAAAGGTGGCGATTTTGCATGGGCGGGACCAATGCTGGCAAAGCGGATGATAAAGGCTGCAAACAACGCCGCCACACTGCCGGTGCCAAGTGTTAAGCGCCAATCAATACCGCCAAGCGCATTAAACAGGTGCGGGGCGGCCGAGCCCAGCGTGAGGGCACCAACCAGCAGCCCCAGCAGCACTCCCATGTTTCCTTTGGCCCAGGTTGAGGCCAGCTTCATGCCAACGGGATAAATGCCCGCCATGCACATGCCGGTGATAAATCTTAAAACGATAACAGCCATCGAAGTGGGGTCAATCAACAGGATTGTGCCATTGACACCAGAGGCCACAAGTGCCGACCACATAAACAACGCCCGTGTATCAAACCGGTCGGCAAGCCCCCAGAAGGCGCTGATCAAGGTGCCGGCAACAAACCCGAGCTGTACTGCACTGGTGAACAGTGAAGCCATGGTCGGAGACAATGCATACTCCAGTTGCAGGGCGGGGATAATTGCAGTTGCCGAAAACCACAACGTCATGGCCGCTACCTGGCCACAGGCAATAATTGCGATTGATGTATTACGTCCGGCCACAAAATTCCTGTCAGGTTTTAATGCGAGTGCAAAAAATGTTTGATCCGCAGGTAGAAAAACGGTGCCAGCAGGGAGATGAACAGCAAACGAACCACCTGAACCGTGGCAATAAATCCCACATCAAGACCAAGGCCAAAGGCAATCAGACTGTTTTCCGGCAATCCTCCCGGTGCAAAGGACATCACCCCCACCATCATTGGCAAATCGACAAAATTAAACAGCAGATAAGCCAGCAGAATTGACATGGCCAGCATCACGGCCACATGCCCCAGAGCCAGAACGATAGCCGATTTGACGATTGCCATGTTCTCGTTGATAAACCGCGCACCGATATAGGCACCGAGAAGGATTTGGGCTGCGTTGATAAACTCCTGTGGCGGCTTGGCTGTTGTCAGACCGGCAAGATGCAGAAATGCACTGGCAAACAATGGTCCAATCACATGCCCGGCAGGCAACCCCAGTTTGCCGGCGACCACCACCCCGACAATGCCTGCAGCTACCAGCAGGGCGAAGTCATAAAGCGGCATGCTGAACGTGCTGACAGAAACGTTCGATACATCAACCACATCAACATCCAGAAAAATGCGCGCCAGAAACGGCAGGCTGATGACGACAAATGCGATGCGCAAGGCATGGGCCAGAGAAATCCGCTTGATATCGAGCTGGTTGTCATCGGCCAGCGTCGTCATAATCAGCAAGCCGCCGGGCAGCGCACAGAAAAACGCCTGTTCGCGCGAAAACCCTGCCACCTTGCGATAATAAAACATGCCGAACAACCCGGCGGCGATGACATAGAGCGGCACAAATATAGCGGTGCCGAAAATCGCAACGGTGTTTTCAAACAGCGCAGGTGTTACCGCACTGCCAATCAAAACCCCCAGTGTTGCCCGCATGGGAATATCAAAAAGCAGGCCGGGCCGCGCAATCGGCAGCTTTAACATGGCAGCCGCCATGGCTGCGGCCATTGAACCCAGCATATAGGGCAGGGGAATATACAAATACCCGGCCACGTATCCGCCGATGCTGGCAATCAGCACACACAAAAATATGGCTTTTAGTTCCTGAAGTGACGAAGGCAACTTTTATGAACCTCAAAAAGAAAAAGAGAGGAAAGACTCAAGACTCGGGGGTTTTCTATATTAAAGACAAAACCCAATCAGTTGCAATCAACCGTCTTTGGTATTAAGTGACCCAGCCCCCTGAATTCCGGCCAGATTGGTGTTAGTAATCCGTCATTGAAAGGCTGGACTATGAAACGCAGATTTACGGACGAACAGATTATCGGAATGATCAAGGAATATGAGGCAGGAGTGAAGG
>JAJRTY010000115.1 GCA_024278055.1 Alphaproteobacteria bacterium
AGCCAGCCCGCTCCCCCGGCCCAACCACCCCTCAGGGTACCTTTACGGGTGGTTGGGCCGGGGGAGCGGGCTGGCTTCAGGACTAAAATGTCGCTGAAAGCGACTTTCGGGTCAGACACTTACTGTGATCAGAAAAAGCGATGTATCCGACTAATTTCCAAGGGGTGAATTTCTTGGTATGCAAGGACTGACCTTTATTGTGTTCTTCAAAGCGCTTCTTGAGATCATGCGTGCAGCCGACATAATATCTGTCGGACTGTGATTCGCTTTGCAGCATATAAACATATTTCACGCAGTCCGCCTTCGCCCTTTGGGCTTCGTCGTGACATCCGCTTCGCACGCTCCGACGCTGATTGGGTTTTACCCAATCACGCCGTAGCTAGATTTTGGCTTTGCCAAAATCAGCGAAGGTGGATGGTCGGAGTGAGAGGATTTGAACCTCCGACCCCGTCGTCCCGAACGACGTGCGCTACCAGGCTGCGCCACACTCCGATTGAACCGTGTCATGCCTTGCGACTTGACCCTGATTGCCGGGTACTATATCACCCAAATCGATTGCATGATATCCTCTTAATCGCAATCCTTTGATGGGGCGTAGCCAAGTGGTAAGGCAGTGGGTTTTGATCCCGCCATGCGCAGGTTCGAATCCTGCCGCCCCAACCATCTTTATATCTGTTCATTCATACATTCAGGCCTGATTATGGACAATCCAGTTCTCATAGAGACAACACGCGGCGGCGTGGTTGAAAGCCGTCATAGAGGCAGCCTTGCTGTTGTTGATAGTGACGGTCGTACCCGTTTCAGTCTTGGCGACATAAATACGCCAGTATTCCCGCGCTCGGCCATCAAGGCGTTGCAGGCGGTTGCATCATTTGAAACCGGGGCCATTGAAAAATTCACCCTGGGCAATGCAGAAATAGCCATTGCCTGCGCCTCGCACACCGGCGAGCCGGAACATGTTGTCACCGCTGAAGGTATTCTTAACAAAGCCGGTCTTGGCCGCGATGATCTTGAATGTGGTCCCCATTGGCCATCTTATGAAACCGCAGCGCTAAATCTTGCCGGCAAGGGCGAACGCCCGTGTTCCTTACACAACAATTGTTCCGGTAAACATGCCGGAATGCTGATTTCTGCCGTATGTCAGGGGCATCAGACTTCAGGATATATAAAGCCTGAACATGACGTGCAGCAACGTGTCAGAAGCGTTATTGAGAATTTTTGCGATATTGATCTGAGCGATGCGCCGATGGGGATTGACGGCTGTTCACTGCCAAACTGGGCCATACCACTGGAAAAACTGGCCTATGGTTTTGCCAGGTTTGGCACCGGTGAGAACTGTGAGCGGGAACGAGCAAAATTATGCCGGCAAATCAGATCAGCGGTGGCTGAACATCCTTTCATGGTGGCGGGAACGGGTCGCTTTTGCACCCGCGTCATGGAACAACTGGGCCAGCAGGCGTTTGTTAAAACCGGAGCTGAGGGCGTTTTTTGCGCCAGTCTGCCGCAACTGGGTTTGGGGTTGGCGCTGAAAATTGATGATGGTGCCTCACGCAGCTCCGAAGTGGTTCTTGCCCACCTGTTGCAAAAACTGGGCGTGGTTGATGCGGATGAATTTCGCTGCGAACTTGAACCCGGAATTTTGAACCGCAACAGCATCAAAACCGGTGTTATTAGAGCAGCCTCAGTGCTGGAAGATTTAACAATCTAACTCACCACATTTCCAGAAATCCTAAGGTTATCAAAAGCGGCAGCATTGGCGCTGTCGATTAAATCCTGGGATAAGGTTTTGCCATAATCAAATCCGGCGATGGCGTGGGTTTTCGAACCGGAAATCAGATTATTGGCAATCAACGCTTTGCCTGCGCCTTGCGAGATGCTTGCCGCAATACCGATGCGGGATTTACGCACAATATTGTTGGTGGCACTGACGTCACGCATGTATTTGCCCCATCCCAAGGCAATTCCGATTCGCGGCGCGTTTTCAACCAGATTGCCGGAAACCAGCGTATCCGCCTCAACACCGATACCGATACCACGCAAATCTTCCTCGCCTTCGCGCACAAACAGGTTGCGGATAATATTATTGGCACAGACCCCCAGCCGCCCGCCATTGTTGAAATTGGTAATGGAGACACCGGCAGCGGCATCTTCGACAATATTCTGGGCAATCACCGCACCCTCAAAGCCGAATTCAGCATAAAGGGCGACTTCTTTTATGCGCGAACACGAATTGCCGATGATCTGGCAGGCTGACCCGGCATTGGAACGCACCGCAGAAAAGGCGCAATCGGAAATACGGTTCTGGCTGGCCATAACATTATGGGCACGGAAAATATTGATACCATTGCCATTCTGCCCCGAGCCACCGTCGACGGTTGCGATGTTTTCAATGCGGTTTTGGCTAACAATTGTGCCGTCTTCGGATTTTTGCGATCGCCACACCAAAATACCGTTGTTGTCGCAATCATGCACATGATTGGCGGTGATAATCAGGCCATTGGCATCAATGGAAAACAGGGCAGCTTTTCGCGCCTGCGCCAATTCGCAATTATCAATTCTGCCGGAAACACTTCGCAAGGAAATGCAATTGGCTGAACTGTCATAAATGCGGCAATCCTGCAAACTTAATCGGGCCGCATCCTGCGCCACAAACAAGGCACTGCGCGACAAATCAAGCATGTTGCCTTTGAGAACGAGGCCGCGCAGCGATATATTGCGGGAACCATTTGCACTCAACAATCCACCACCACCATCATAGCTGAGCACGGATTGTCCCGGCACACCGATGAGCTGCAAACCTGAGGGCAGGGTGATATTGCTCACCGCATAATCGCCACCCGGCAAAAACAACGGCAACTGCTTCGCTGCCGCCTGATCAATAGCACGCTGCAACGCCGCAGTTTGATCGCCCCCCCCGGTTTCAACACCAAGATCGCGCGCATTAAGAGCGCTCGGCAAGGTTTGCGCCCGCGTTTGCAGCGAAAGCCCCGAAGTCAAAACCCCGGCACCTGCAACTGTCAAAAAAAACCGTCTGGAAAAAACCATAAACTTACCCCTTGTTGCATTGCGGCAAACAGCCTAGCAAAAAGAAGTAAATTTTCAGCAATAAAGGCTCACCCACCCCTGAACCCCCGGAACGGCTCCGTGCCTCCACACAGAAGCTTGTCCGGCAACTGTTCGCTTGTCAGGCCAGAGGCTTCGGTCTCCAGGTATTTCGCATTGACCCAGCCAATAGCCTCACCAACTCAAATGCCCAACAACCCAAACAATCTTTCCGCTGCCCCTGCCGCAGTCACCACACCGCTGCGCACATCGCGTTCAGCTGCTGCAATTTCTGCGTCAGCCTGCGGGTGGTCGCGCAGCCGTGCCATCAGGCTGTCTTCGAGCAGGGACCACATCCATCTGACCTGCTGGTTCTGGCGTCTTTCATCGAACTCGCCTGATGCTTTCATCACCTGGTGGTGGCGCTCAATTTCCTGCCACAGGTGATCCAGACCGTCGTTTTCAAGGCCGCTGATGGTGATTACCGGCGGTGACCAGTTGGGGGACACCGGTGTGAGGATATTTAACGCCCCGCGGTATTCTGCCGCCGCTTTGCTGGCGCGGTCCTTGTTGCTGCCATCGGCCTTGTTAATGGCAATCATGTCGGCAATTTCAAGCACACCCTTTTTGATGCCCTGCAATTCGTCGCCGGCACCCATCAACATCAACACTAAAAAGAAATCGACCATTTCGGCAACAGCGGTTTCCGACTGGCCGATACCGACGGTCTCAACGATAATGATGTCAAAACCGGCGGCTTCACACAACAGGATTGTCTCGCGGGTCTTGCGCGTCACACCGCCCAGGGTGCCCGAAGCAGGTGAGGGCCGGATGAAGGCTGACCTGTCGACGGACAGCCGTTCCATGCGGGTTTTATCGCCTAAAATTGAACCGCCGGTGCGCTGGCTTGAAGGATCAACCGCAAGCACGGCAACCTTATGCCCGGTGTGAGTGAGATTGCTGCCAAGCGTGTCGATAAGCGTGCTCTTGCCCACACCGGGAACACCGGTAATACCGATGCGCCGGGCCTTGCCGGTGAACGGTAACAGGGATTGCAGAAGACCTTGCGCCAGTGCCAGATGGTCGCGGCGTTTGGATTCTATTAAAGTTATGGCGCGGGCCAGAGCGGTACGGTTGCCCTCTTTAATACCGGAGGCCAGAGTTTGTATATCAATCCCCGCAAGGCTCATTCAGCGGCATCCTGAGCATATCCCAGTTTCGCATTGAGTTTGGCAATCAAATCGCTGGCAGCCTCGGTGATGACGGTGCCCGGCGGAAAAATAGCAACAGCCCCGGCTTGATAAAGCGCGTCATAATCCTGCGGTGGGATGACACCTCCCGCCACAATCATAATATCGCCACGGCCCAGCTTTTCCAGCTCACGCTTTAGTTCCGGCACCAGCGTCAAATGACCGGCAGCAAGCGAACTCGCACCAATAATATGCACGTCATTTTCAACCGCCTGACGCGCTGCTTCTTCCGGGGTCTGGAATAAAGGTCCGATGTCCACATCAAAACCGAGATCAGCAAAGGCCGAGGCAATCACCTTTTGCCCGCGGTCATGGCCATCCTGCCCCATCTTGGCAATGAGAATGCGCGGCCGCCGGCCATCGCTTTTTTCAAACGCTGAAACCTCTGCCAGCACATCATCAATGTCTTTATCCTGTTTACTCATTTCAGCGCGGTAAACTCCTGATATGGCCGAGGCCTCAGCGCGGTGACGGCCAAACACCTTCTCCATTGCGTCACTGATTTCACCCACCGTAGCCATGTTGCGTGCAGCCACAATAGCGCATTCCAGTAAATTTCCGTTACCGGATTTTGCAACTGTGCTTAAATCGTCAAGAGCAGCACGGCATGCCCCTTCATCGCGTGTCGCCCTCAGGCGCCGCAACTTTGCCAGCTGGGTGCTGCGTACGGCCTGATTGTCAACTTTCAGGACGTCGATGTTTTCCTTCTTCGTAAGGCGGTATTTATTAACACCGACAACGGTTTGCGCTCCACTGTCGATGCGGGCTTGCGTGCGCGCAGAGGCTTCTTCAATGCGCCGTTTGGGCAGGCCGTTTTCCAGCGCCTTGGTCATACCGCCAAGCTCTTCCACCTCGCAGATATGCCCCCATGCTTTTGCTGCCAGATCATGGGTCAGGCGTTCGAGGTAATAACTGCCGCCCCACGGATCGATGGTGCGCGTTGCGCCGGTTTCATGTTGCAAAAACAATTGGGTGTTGCGCGCAATGCGGGCGGAAAAATCAGTCGGCAGGGCCAACGCTTCATCCAGTGCATTGGTGTGCAGGGATTGCGTGCCACCGTGAACAGCCGCCATTGCTTCAACACAAGTGCGCGATACATTGTTAAAAACATCCTGAGCCGTCAGGCTCCAGCCGCTGGTCTGGCAATGGGTGCGCAGGCTCAAAGATCTTGCGTCTTTTGGCTCAAACGGTTTGATCATCTTGGCCCACAACATGCGGGCAGCCCTGAGTTTGGCAACCTCCATAAAATAATTCATACCCACGGCCCAGAAAAACGACAGGCGCGGGGCAAAATCATCGATGTTCAACCCGGCGGCAACACCGGTGCGGGCATATTCCAGCCCGTCAGCAAGTGTGTAGGCCAGCTCCAGATCAGCGCTGGCTCCGGCCTCTTGCATATGGTAGCCGGAAATCGAAATCGAGTTGAACCTGGGCATGTTTTTGGACGTGTACGAAAAAATATCGGCGATGATTTTCATCGAGTGTTTGGGCGGGTAAATATAGGTATTGCGCACCATAAACTCTTTGAGCACATCGTTCTGGATTGTGCCGGTAAGCTTTTCAACCGGCACGCCCTGTTCTTCACCGGCCACAATGAACAGCGCCAGAATGGGGATGACCGCGCCGTTCATGGTCATCGATACGCTCATCTCATCGAGCGGAATTGAATCAAACAAAATGCGCATGTCATAGATTGAATCAATCGCCACCCCGGCCATGCCAACGTCACCAATGACGCGTGGGTGATCAGAATCATACCCCCGGTGAGTGGCAAGATCAAAAGCGATCGACAGGCCCTTTTGACCGCCGGCCAGATTGCGCCGGTAAAACGCATTGGAAAGCTCAGCGGTTGAAAACCCGGCATACTGGCGTATGGTCCACGCTCGCGTCGTGTACATTGTCGGGTAGGGCCCGCGCAAATAAGGCGCTATGCCGGGATAGGTGTTGAGGAAGTCGAGGTCTTCAATGTCGTCGCGTGAATAAGCCGATTTGACATCAATGCCCTCAGGCGTGGACCATATGTCTTCATGGGCGGCTGAGCGAGTTGTCGCCGCGGTGTGCTTGAAGGCGAGGTTTGAAAAATCAGGTATTTTACTCATTGTCGCCTCCGGGGCGGAGAACCGGGACCGGTTGTTCATCGGTGTTTTCAAACCGGTTGACGCCAACCAGCACTTCTTTTCCCGATTCTATATTGCCCTGACGCGTTGCTTCAACTTCGGCAATTTTTGATTGCACCATTTTTGATTTCAATGCCGCGACAATACCGCCTTCAGCTTCAATTTCCTGAAACAGGCCCCAGGCTTTTTCAATCATCTGATCTGTGAGGTTCTCGATGAACCATGACCCGCCGGCAGGATCGCTCACATGGGCGAGGTGAGCTTCTTCGCTCAGGACAATATGGGTATTGCGTGCAATGCGGCGGCCAAAACCATCAGGCAATCCAAGTGCTTCAGTATACGGCGAAATGGTAACGCTCGATGCTCCGCCAACATTGGCGGCAAAACAGGCGGTAGTTGCCCGCAACATATTCACCCACGGGTCACGCGCCGCCATCATGCGCCGGGCGGTTTCCAGCTTGATGTGAGCGCATTGGGCCTCGATGCCGCAGGCCATGGTAATTTGCGACCAGATTTCCCTGAATGCCCGCAGCTTGGCAATATTGAGAAATACATCAGCATCCACATTGAGCAGAAAGCAGATTTGCCGGGCAGCCACTTTCAGGTCCATACCCGCCCGCTCCATCGCCCGCAGATAAGCAACGCCGGTTGCCGCAGCTATGGCAATTTCCTGGACTTCAGATGCCCCCCTGCGCATATCGACGCCCAGAGCAGCAACGCCCGGGGTCAGGGTTGCAGTCTTTTGTGCAACCTCGATGGCGCGCTCAAGGGATACGTCGGCTTCATTGTGCCGGGCCATCAATCCAATCGGATCAATTAAAAATGCCCCTTGAGCTTTGGTGGTGATTTGCTGATTTTGCCACAGGCCCGACAGCAGGTTCGCCATTTCAATTGCACGACCTCCGGCATCCAGTTCAACCGGCACCATGTCGAGAAAAACCCCATCCAGTACCTTTTCGAGATCGGAAAGACTGTTGACGACAATGCCGCCGCAAACACCATCATCTATCTTCAGACGAATTGCCGTGACACCGCCCGCCAGATCATCAAGGATTTCCTTGTTTGTCTGATCAATATCGGGATGCGAAAAACTCTGGCACAGATGGATTGATACATGTCGCCCGCCGCGTCGAAAAGGAGCCTCTCCCGGCACTCCGACATCATGCGGGCGATCATTGTGGTTGTAATAGAGCGGCTCAATGCGGATATCATCATAGGTGTGTGACACCAGACGCTGGTCAAATTCAGCACCCTTCAGTGTCTTTTCCACCAGATCAAGCCAGTCTTCATGGTCTGGACTGGGAAATTCGTCACCAAGGGAAAAATCGCTCATCGCTAGGCCTTAAGTTTTATTGCACCGCACAATCATAGCGTCTTTTGCAAAAAAACCCAAGGTTTCATGTCCTGTCCTTTAGACGAAACCGCCAAGGCCGGAAATTGAGCCAACCACATCGCTCACCAGTTCTTCACCGGCGTTTTCCTTGGCATATCCGATAACTTCCTTGCCCGCACTTTGAATGTCGCCCATGCTCATGCCGGCACTTTGAAGTTTGCCTAACGCTGCCATGGCACCGCCACCAAACGCTCCCATCAGCCCGCCGCCACCGCTGTCGCCAAATTCATCGGCAAATTCTGATGCACCGGGCAGGGCTGCGAACAATTCGCCGACTTTATCCGCCGGGCCTTCCGATTTTACCAGTTGCAGAATAATACCAATGGCTTTTTTCGCCAGCGCTTCGTCAATTCCAGTGGCGGCAACAATGCGGCCGATGAGTTCTTCCATAGGTTTTTCTCCGGTTTATGAACATGTTTCTGTACACATATTGCATGCGTGTTGCATGTTCTTCAAGACATCTGTTTGCATTGTGGCGGCAAATCTCGTTAGAGTGCAAAAAACTGGAACGCCTAAGGATTTTTATGGGACCCGACAATACAATTTATCTTGGCACCAGCGTTAAGCCGGAAGTGCTCAATTTAAAACTCGCCAACCGCCACGGCCTCATTGCCGGGGCCACCGGTACCGGCAAGACCGTCACCTTGCAGATCATGGCTGAAGGCTTTGCCAAACAGGGCGTGCCGGTATTCTGCGCTGACGTGAAGGGTGATCTTGCCGGACTGTCAATGGCCGGGGAATCAAAAGATTTTCTGGAAAAGCGCGCCAAAACCATCGGTTTTGATGCGGAGTATATTTACGAGGATTTCCCTGTTGTTTTCTGGGATCTGTTTGGCGAACAGGGCCATCCCATCCGCACCACCATTTCCGAAATGGGACCCTTGTTGCTGGCGCGGCTGCTGGGATTGAATGACACTCAGGAAGGGGTGTTGAATATCGCCTTCCGCCTGGCGGATGATGAAAAACTCGCACTGCTGGATATGAAGGACCTGCGCGCACTGATGGTGCATGTGGCGCAACGCGCCAAGGAGTTGACCATGCAATATGGTGCGGTCAGTAAAATGTCGGTCGGAGCCATTCAGCGCCGCCTGTTGAGCCTTGAAGACCAGGGCGCGGACATGTTTTTCGGTGAGCCGGCCCTTGAGATTTCTGATCTAATGCGCACCACAAATGATGGCCGCGGCTATATCAATATTCTGGCCGCCGACAAATTGATGTTGTCGCCCAAACTCTATGCCACTTTTCTTCTGTGGATGTTGTCGGAACTGTTTGAAGAACTGCCCGAAGTCGGCAATCCCGACAAACCCAAGCTGGTATTTTTCTTTGACGAAGCCCATTTGTTGTTCAGTGAAGCCCCCAAAGTTTTGATGAAAAAAGTCGAGCAGGTTGTCCGTCTCATCCGCTCCAAGGGCGTCGGCGTTTATTTTGTTACCCAAAACCCGCTTGATGTGCCCGACGTGGTGCTGGGGCAACTGGGCAACCGGGTGCAACATGCCTTGCGCGCTTTTACGCCGCGTGACCAAAAAGCGGTGAAAGCTGCCGCTGAAACCTTTCGCCCAAACAAGGATTTCAACGTCAATCGGGTGATCATGGAACTGGGCGTGGGCGAGGCTTTGGTATCAACACTGGAGAAAAAAGGCGTGCCGTCGATTGTTCAGCGCACCTTGATCAGGCCGCCGTCATCGCGCATGGGACCGATCACGCCAAAAGAACGTAAAGGTGTGATGCAAGAAAGCCCCGTCTACGGTATTTATGACGAAGCGATTGACCGTAATTCAGCTTACGAGGTTTTGGCCAAACGTGCCGAGGCCAAGGCGGAAGCTGAAGAAGCGCGGCAAAAGGCCGAGACCAAAGCAAAAACTAGAAAGCGCGGCTCATTTACAGTGCCAAAAATGAGCCCGCGGCGCAGAGCGCCGGCGCGCCGCCGCTCACGCGCTCAATCGACAACCCAGTCGGTGGTCAATTCCGTTCTCAGATCAATGGGAACCCAGATTGGCCGTGCATTGGTAAGAGGATTGCTGGGGACAATTAAAAAGGGATTTTAACGGGGGAAGAAAAAGGAGTTGAACATATGCGTTTAACAGTTTTATTCATCATACTTACCCTCGGCATCCAGGGAGCGTGGGCCGCCGGTGATACGGCAAATTCCGGGACAAAAGTTGTTGAGACGGGGCAACCTTTCAACAGTTACCTGAAAAAACTCAAATCAGCCATACGCGCCAACAAGATGGGAATAGTTGCCGAAGCCTGTGCCACTTGTGGCGCCAGGGCCATCGGCGTGACAATACCGGGAAACCGGGTGGTGATGATCTTCAATCCTTATTTTGCCGTACGCATGTTAAAGGCCAGCCAAGCCGCCGGTATTGAAGCACCATTACGTCTCTATATCACTGAAAATTCAGATAAAACCGCTAGGCTGACGTATCGCACCGCCAGTTCAGTCTTTGGTGTCTATAAAGTCCCCGCACTCGATAAGATGGCAAAAGAACTCGATAAGATTATCGCGAAAATTGTGACTCAGGCCGGGAATTAACCTGGGGGTTTCTCCAGTAATTGCGACAGGTAAGACCCCCGATTTTGCACAAATTCTTGCAGCAGTTCAGGATATTCCGCAACCACGGCATGGCGTACCGAGGCCCGGTGGGCAAGGGCTGTGCGCCATGCTGAAATCTTCGGCCTGTTGTTCAGAATGCCAAAATCTCCGATCTGGTCAAACAGGTCGAAATAGCGAAATACCGGTCCGAAGGTTGCATCCACAAGGCTGAAATTTTCTCCGGAAAAATAGATTTCGCCGGTGAGCTGACCTTCGAGCCAGGAAAACCGTTTGCCAAGTTCGGTAATTTTATCATCAAACGTCTCTTTGTCGCCAGCAGAATAAAACCCGGCAATAGAATTGAGAATGTTGGAGCCATATTCAATCATGCTGCGGTGCCCGGCGCGTTACAGAGCGTTTGCGGGATGCAAAGGATGCCCGGTGGTGTCCTCGATGTATTCCAGAATAACCGCTGATTCGAATATAACCTCATCGCCCACCTGCAAAAGCGGAACTTTTCCCAGCGGCGACATCTCCTCGAACCAGTCCGGCTTGTCAGACAGATCAATGAATACCCGGGTGAACTCGATGTGTTTTTCAGCCAGAGCGATGGCGGCGCGTTGTACATAAGGACACAGCGTGTGGCTGATCAGGGTCAATTTGTCAGCATCTGAATTCAACATGGATTTTACTTTTGTTTGTTGCGGTTGCAACTACATAGAAGTAAAAAGTTGCAATTGCAACAAAAAACACGCATTAATTACCGATGACAAAAAAAGTAGATGCTACTGCCATAACCGCCTGGGCACGGCTCATCCGCGCCCAAAAAACCGCACTGGAAGGCGTTGAGGCGGATTTGAAAAAAGACGGTTTCCCGCCGCTGGTCTGGTACGATGTTCTGCTCGAACTCGAACGCACCGACAAGGGCAGATTGCGCCATGGCGACCTCAACGCCGAACTGCTCCTGCCCAAACACAACCTGTCGCGGCTGATAGACCGCATGGAAAAACAGGCCCTGGTTAGCCGGCAATCTTGCGAAAACGATGGGCGTGGTTCGTTTGTGTGTATTAGCGCCAAAGGGCGCAGACTGCGAAAGGAGATGTGGCCAGCCTATGAGGCGGCAATAGCCCGCCACTTCGCCAGCAGGTTTTCTCTTGACGAAACCAAAATATTGGCCCAACTCCTCGCGCGTATTTAAAATAAAATGGCTATTGGATAGCAATAAAAAGTGAAAGCGTAAAAAATAATTTACACCTTTAAGTAGAGTTTCTATTAAATACTACAAGAAATCAGAGGGATACTTAAAGGTAACACCGAAAAGTCGGCATTTAAGTCGATATTAACTAAAATAGGCAAATAATGGGACAGATTACCCCTGTTTTGAGGTTGTTTGTCATGAACACTGCTTCCAATTCATCTGATACCGATAGTAATTTTTCTGATTCGAATATCAAATGGTTCCACAGTATGGCCTGGCGATTGATATTGCCGGTTCCCATTTTGATGGTGATAGTGATTGCCGCTATAGCAATCATTGTTCCAAAGATTGTTGCTGACAATGCCCGTCGAGAGGCGGTTTCGACAGGTCAGCAAACAGCGGAGCAGTTCAAGATAATTCGCAAATACTATACCAATAATGTTATCAAGAAAGTTGTCAAAAGCGGTGTATTAAAACCTTCATTTGACCACAAAACAGAAGCAAATGGTGTGCCGCTTCCGGCAACATTCATTCATGATTTGAGTGCGTTGATGGCGGGTCGGGATACGACCTTAAATCTCTACAGCAAATTTCCCTTTCCAATTCGCAATGAGCGCAAGCTTGATGCTTTTCAAAGTGAAGCGTGGCAAGCCCTCAATGCCAAACCAGACAGTGTTTTCTCCCGTCGCGAAACCCGCAATGGTAAAGAGATCGTTCGTGTTGCTATTGCGGACAAGATGGTCGCCAAGGGGTGTGTGGTCTGCCACAATTCACGCGCCGATTCACCTAAAACAGATTGGAAGCTTGGTGATGTCAGGGGTGTTCTGGAGGTTGCTTCAGTCATTGACAGCCAGCTTGCCAGCGGTGCGCGATTGAGTAATGAGCTCATTTTTGGGGCGATTGTCATCGGCCTGATTCTCGTAACGACAATTATACTGATAACACAAGGCCTGACCAAACCGCTCAAGCAGATCACAGGTGTAATGAAACGTCTGGCAGGTGGTGAGGGCGATGTTGATATTCCTGGAACCGGGCGTAATGATGAGGTTGGTGCTATAGCGCAGTCGGTCGTGATCTTTAAAGATCAGGCGCAGCAGCGGTTAAGTCTGGAAGCAGACAATCAGACTCGGGAAAAAAGGAAACAACAAAGAACTCAGCGTATGGCTGAGATTACCGGAGATTTTGATGGTAAAATCAGGCAGGTGCTTGGCGCCTTGAACAAACATGCTTCGACCATGAAGAGTGAAGTCGGGTCTATGGCAATGGTGGCTCAGGGGTCCGGGCAAAGTGCTGACAAAATGGTCGAAACATCAAACACTGCCGCACAAACAGTGCAGGCTGTGGCAGGTGCGGCGGAAGAACTTGCCAACTCGGTTGAGGAAATTGGCAGACAGGTAACCGCTTCTACCGAAATTACCGCCTCGGCGGTATCGGAAGCAACAAGCACCAATGAGCAGGTTCAGGGGCTTGCTCGTTCGTCGGTAAAAATTGGCGAAGTGATCAGCCTCATCAATGATATTGCCGAGCAGACTAATCTATTGGCACTCAACGCAACCATTGAGGCGGCGCGAGCCGGTGATATGGGCAAAGGGTTTGCCGTGGTTGCATCTGAAGTCAAATCTCTGGCGGCGCAAACGTCCAAGGCAACTGAAGACATTTCAATTCAGATTCAGGAAATTCAATTGTCAACAGGTCAGGCGGTTGAAACCATTGGTGGTATTGCCACTACGATTGATAAAATCAGTGAAATTTCTGGAAGCATCGCCAATGCCGTCAAAGAGCAGGGAGAGGCAACACTGGAAATAGCTCAAAATATTGATACTACGGCACAGGCAACCAATGCGGTGAATGATGAAATCAAGAATGTGAAGTCCGCTGTCGAAGACACGCAATCAGCCGCCAATGTTGTTGTCACCACATCAGAAGAATTGTCAACTGAACTTACCTCCTTGCAACAAGAGGTTGACCAGTTCCTGGCGGAGATCAAATCCGCTTGATCTTTTGATACTCCATTCGGTCAATAAAAAAGCGGGGCAAATGTCCCGCTTTTTTATTGGTGTTTATCTCTAGCTTTCCGCTTCGAACAACTCGGCCACATAGTCCCAGTTGACCAGATTATCGAGGAAGGCCTTGATGTAATCGGGCCGGGCATTGCGATAATCGATATAATAGGAATGTTCCCACACATCACAGCCAAGCAGGGGGACGGCACCAAACACCAGCGGATTTTCACCATTGGCGGTTTTCATGACTTCGAGCTTGCCGTCTTTGAGTGCCAGCCAGGCCCAGCCAGAGCCAAACTGTGTCAGACCCGCTGTGGTAAAGGCTGCCTTGAACTCATCGACAGAGCCGAGGTCTTCAATAATTCTGGCCTCGAGGTTGCCGGGGATGGCGCCGCCGCCATTGGGCTTCATCCAGTTCCAGAAATGCAGATGATTGTAATGCTGGGCAGCATTATTGAACAATCCGGCGTTGGAACCAAATGAGCCTTCGACAATCTCTACCAGGGATTTGTCCTCAAGGCCCGAGCCTTTAAGCAGTTTGTTGCCATTCACAACATAGGCATTGTGGTGCTTGTCATGATGAAATTCCAGCGTTTCAGCCGACATGTGAGGAGCCAGTGCGTCATAGGCATAAGGGAGATCAGGGAGTTCTAAAGCCACGTTTTTAAATCCTGTGTAAATAAAATTGACGCCAATCTAGCGCTATAGCGCAACTTGCGCAAGGTTTGTGAAACTCTGAGAATTAACAAACCAAATTAACAAATAATGGTCGCAAACTGCTATACCATTCGCTATTGAGACTTGATTCAAGGGATGAAGATGAGCGTTGTACTGGTAACAGGAGCAACCGGATTTCTGGGGCGTGCGTTGATCAGCAAATTACGCCAGCGCGATGTTGACGTGCGCGCCTGTGCCAGATCACGGATGAATGATCTCAAAGTCCCGTGTTTTTTGATAAATGACATCGGTCCCGATACCAAATGGCATGATGCGGTAAAAGGCGTTGATGTTATCTATCATCTCGCCGGTCTGAGCGAAGGCGGCAATTCAGATATCAGCGCTGAAGATTATAACCGCGTCAATGCCGAAGGCACCTTACAATTAATGACAGCGGCAGCGGATGCAGGCGTCAAGCGTGTCATCATGACCAGCACAATAAAGGTGCTGGGAGAACTCAGCGGCGCACAGCCCTTTGATCAACATTCCCAGCCAGACCCGCAAACAGCCTATGCCCGCTCCAAGCTTATGGCGGAGCGCAATGCCGGTGCGATTGCAGGCCAACATGGCATGGAACTGGCAATTGTGCGCTTTCCCCTGGCCTTTGGTGCCGGTGTCACCGGTAATTTTGGCAGACTGATAGATCTGGTCCAAAAAAATATTCCCCTTCCACTCAAGGTATCAAACAACAAACGTTCTCTGGTTGGCCTCGAAAATGCCGTCGATCTTTTGATGTGTCTCAAAGATCATGACAAGGCAGCCGGCAAAGTTTTTCTCATTGCCGACCAGCCCTCGCTGTCGACGGAGGAATTGTTGCGCAAAATTGCCGCAGCCATGGGCGTTAAAATCAATCTGTTTGCTTTGCCAAAAATGGTGCAGGATATTCTAAAGCGCCTGCCGGTGATTTCCAGCTATGCCAATCGCCTCTTTGGATCGCTGGAAGTTGATGATACATACACCCGCACCACCTTGTCCTGGTCACCGCCAAAGAGCTTCGATGAAGAATTGCAAGAGACCCTGAAACATATCTTATCCAGCCACAAACGGACGTGATCCAGATGTACCTTCTCTTGCTCGCTTCTTTCACTATTTCGGCTGTTTTATGTGTGTTCATTATCAAACGCCAACATGCTCTTGATGTGCCAAATGAACGAAGCTCGCACACAACGCCGACCCCGCGCAGTGGCGGCCTGGCCTTCATCATAGCTTTTTACTGTGGCATTTTCATTCTATATGCAGCCAGGCTGATGCCCGATCATGTGTTCATTGCTCTGGTCGGAGCAGGGGGCGTTGTCGCTGTGGCCGGATACCTTGATGACCTCAATTCCCTGTCGCCATGGCTTAAAGCCGCCGCCCAGGTGACTGGCCTTGTTTGGGGAGTGATCTGGCTTGGGCCGGTACCATCCATCGAGTTATCAGGTTTCGTCTGGCAGTGGGGGTATATTGGCACAGGCGCGACCATTATCGCCGGTCTGTGGCTGATCAATCTGTATAATTTCATGGATGGCATTGACGGGCTGGCGGCTTCTCAGGCGATATTTATTTTTGTCTCAGCCGCCATTTTTTGTGTGGTTGAAGGCTCTTACGCTCAGGCCTGGGCCCTGGGAATTTTGGCGGCTTCTGTCGCCGGGTTTTTGCTGTTCAACTGGCAGCCGGCAAAATTATTCATGGGCGACAGCGGTTCGGGCTTTCTCGGTCTCATGGTGGTTTTAATGGCCATCGCCACAACACCGCCGCTCAACCTGTGGCCGTGGGCAATATTGGTGACATTGTTTGTGGCCGATGCAACGGTGACTGTAACCAGACGCATATTACGTGGTGAAAAATGGTACGAGGGCCACCGCCTGCACGCCTATCAACGGCTGCAACAACGCTGGCAAAGCCACAAGGCTGCCACTGGGTGCTACATGGCCGTCAATATTGTCTTTGTGTTTCCACTGGCCATTGTCGCCTGGATTGATCCTTCTTTGGGATTGATGACGACGGTTTTTGCCTGGGGCGTGGCCTTCCCGGCGGCGATGCTTCTCGGTGCTGGCGCCAGAGCGTGTCAGCGATAAGTGGGTGCCGGTTATCAGAAAAATAAGACGCTTAAACAAAGAGTTAGAGTGCGGTTTTGATTCAATCCAAACGTCAGGCACTCTATGGCTTGGCGCCGAGAGACTTCAAGCCGGCAATGGCGCGACGGTTGCCTGGGTTGAGTTCAATGGCCTTGCGAAAATCGGCAATGGCTTTGGTGCGCTCACCCAGTTTGATATAAGTGGTGCCGCGTCGGCCAAAGGCTGAAGACCGTTTTGGGTTGAGTTTTATGGCGGCACTGTAATCTGCCAGAGCCAGCCTGAATTTACCTTTTTTGCGATAGGCCACCCCGCGGTTTAAGTACGCCGGGGCATATTCAGGTTTGAACTTGATCACCCTGCTGTAATCAGCAATAGCCAGATTGAACTTGTCAATCCTGTGATAGGCGACAGCACGATTATTGTGCGCTGCTGCATATTTTGGATAGATCTTTATGGCTTTGCTGTAATCGGCGATGGCGCGTTTGAATTCACCTTTTTTATAAAAAGCAATGGCGCGATTATAATAGGCTTTGGAGTATCTCGAATTCAGCTTGATGGCCTGGCTGAAATCGGCAATGGCTTTGTCATATTTTTGAATTTTTCGATAGGCCACGCCACGATTATTATATGCAGCGGAGTATCTTTTCTTCAGCCGGATAGCCTGATTATAATCGGCGATAGCGAGATCATATTGGCGGTTTTTATAATAGGTGATCGCGCGATTGTAATAGGCCTTGAAATAATTTGGCCACAGCATGACAGCCGTGCTGTATCGTGTAATTGCCAGATCATACTGCCCGTTAATATAATGATATATGCCCCGGTTGTAATGCGCCTTGGCATAGCGTGTTTGCGGCAGGCCCAGATTGATCGGTAAATCCTGACACGCCTGTTGGAAGCTCTTGTCTTTTTTCAGGATGAAGGTTGGTTTGGGAACCTTTGATTTTTTCCACTCGCGCGCCTTGAACCCGGTGATGTAGCGCACATAGTTTTTGGTCTCAAGCGGCAGAAAAGACCTGCCCCGCCGCCACCTTTCCACCCGGCCGGACCCGGCGTTATAGGAGGCTGCTGCGAGACCCAGATTACCGCTTTGATCTCTGAGATCAGAAAGAAAACTTGCTGAGGCCCGAAGAGCGCTTTCATATTCAAAGCGATCTTTCAGGCCGCGAATTTTGGCAGTGGACGGGATGAACTGTGCAATTCCTCCAGCCCCTTTGTAGGAGACCGCATTCGGGTTAAAACGGCTTTCGAGCCAGATCAGGCGGGCAAAAAAACCTGGCGGCAGCTTCCATTTAATCGCTTCGCTTTCCAAAAGCTTGCAAACCTTGGCAATAAAGATTTTTTCTTCAGGTGTTTTTTTAGATGCCTTGACGTCTTCGATCTTCTGGTAGGGCTTGTCTTTTTCTATCTTTTCAGGCGCACCGACTTCATCAGTATTTTGCGGCAGCTTGGCCACGCCCGCTTTTTTGGATGGAACTTCAATGGTTTCGCTGGATGCAGCTTCAGGCAGGCCTACCGCCGCCAGCACCATACCGGCAGTTAAAAAAAATCTGGGTAAGCGTGTTCTGAACACCCGAAAATTCCTCATATGCAATGCCGGGGTTCTCTAAAAGAACGCATGAATTCCGGTTTGGGCGCGTCCCAGTATGAGGGCGTGGATATCATGGGTGCCCTCATAGGTGTTGACACTTTCCAGGTTGATCATATGCCGGATCACATGGAATTCGTCTGAAACACCATTGCCACCGTGCATGTCACGCGCCATGCGGGCAATATCAAGGGCCTTGCCGCAATTGTTACGCTTCATCAGTGAAATTGTCGGCGGTGCAGCGGTCCCGGCTTCCAGCATCCGGCCCAGTTGCAAGGCACCTTGAAGCCCAAGCGAAATTTCAGTCTGCATGTCGGCAAGTTTTTTCTGCACCAGCTGATTGGCAGCCAGAGGCCGGCCGAACTGTTTGCGGTCGAGCGTATATTGCCGGGCTGCATGCCAGCAGAATTCAGCCGCCCCCATGGCTCCCCAGCAAATGCCAAAACGTGCCCGGTTAAGACATCCAAACGGTCCCGAAAGACCTTTGGCATTTGGCAGCAGGTTTTCTTCCGGCACAAACACATTCTCGAGCACAATTTCACCGGTAATCGAAGCGCGCAGCGAAAACTTTCCCTCAATCTTGTTGGTGGAAAAGCCTTTCGTACCGGTTTCAATAATGAAACCGCGAATGACATCATCTTCCGTCTTGGCCCAGATCACGGCAATATCGGCCACGGGAGCATTCGAAATCCACATTTTGGCACCGTTGAGTACATAACCGCCATCCGTGGCCCTGGCGCGGGTTTTCAAACCACCGGCATCAGAGCCATGATCAGGCTCGGTCAGGCCAAAACAGCCAATATGTTCACCGGAGGCCAGCTTGGGCAGATACTTAAGGCGCTGTTCTTCACTGCCGTATTCAAAGATCGGGTGAATAACGAGGGAATTCTGCACGCTCATGGTCGAGCGATAGCCACTGTCGACGCGCTCAATCTCGCGCGCAATCAACCCGTAAGCCACATAGCCCATACCGGCACCGCCGTAACGTTCCGGCAAGGTTACCGCCAGCAGCCCCATCTCGCCCATTTCAGGCATGACATCGGGATCATAGGTCTCATGGCGATGGGCTTCGAGAATTCTCGGCATTAATTTGTCTTGCGCGTATGCCGCTATGCTGTCACGCACCATGCGCTCTTCTTCACTCAACTGGCTTTCCAGCAAAAACGGGTCTGCCCAGTCAAATTCGGCAGTGATCTTCGGGGGACCGGATTGAACAGCGGCTTGCGACATTTCTTTTTCTCCAGACAAAACAAATGAGGGAAATTTCTCTGAATATCACTCAACCATGATCAGTTGTCGATCACTTTAAGAGCAAATGCATAAGAAAAAGCAATTTCCTTTAAATGTTCGAAGCGCCCCGAGGCACCGCCATGGCCGGCATCCATATTGGTTTTAAGCAGGAGAATATTATCATCGGTTTTCAGGCTCCGCAGCTTCGCCACCCATTTGGCCGGTTCCCAATATGTGACCCGTGGGTCCGCCAGTCCAGCCGTGGCCAGCAGCGGCGGGTAATCCTGTGCGCTCACATTATCATAGGGAGAGTAAGCTGCAATCTGGTGGTAAGCCTTTTCGTCGGTTATGGGATTGCCCCATTCAGGCCATTCCGGTGGTGTCAGGGGGAGTGTGTCATCAAGAATGGTGTTGAGAGCATCGACAAAGGGAACTTCGGCAATTACAGCGCCATATTGTTGTGGCGCCATATTGGCCACGGCACCGACCAGCAATCCCCCGGCACTGCCGCCTTGTGCTACAATTTTGCCAGCACTTGTATAGCCCTGCTCAATAAGGTGGCTGCCGGCAGCAATGAAATCTTTAAATGTATTGATCTTGTGCTCACGCCGCCCCAGCCGGTACCAGCGAAAGCCCTTGTCTTTGCCGCCACGCACATGGGCAATGGCAAAAATAAAGCCGCGATCAACCAGGCTCAGGCGGGCGGTTGAAAACCCCGCTGGCATCGCGTGGCCATAGGAGCCATAACCATAGAGCAACAAAGGGGCGCTGCCATCAAGTGCTGTGGATTTGCGATAGAGCAGGGTTACGGGAACGCTTTCGCCGTCTTCAGCCTCAGCATAGATGCGTCTGGTGACATAATCCTCAGGCGTATGGCCGCTCGGTACTTCCTGGGTTTTGCGCAAACTTCGCGTCCGGCTGACAACATTATAATCAAAAACCTGTGCCGGTGTCGTCATAGAACTGTAGGTGAAACGTAATGTCGAAGTATCATACTCATAGCCCGCACCCAGACCGAGGGAATACGCCTCCTCATCGCAATCGATGGCGTGTTCTTTATCATCGCGGGTGTTTGAGATAACTATTCTGGGCAAACCGTCTTCACGCTCAAGGCGAACAAAATGGTCCTTGAAACATGCCAGCGACAGGATCAGTCTCCCGGCCTGATGTGGCACCAGATCGCGCCAGTTGGTTCTGGCCGGGTCTGACAGCGGTGCTGCCATGATTTTGAAATCTTCTGCCTTGTCTGCATTGGTCAAGATCAAAAACCTGTCGTCTTGATCATCAATGTCATATTCGAGACCGGCAACACGTGCGGCTACCAGTTTTGGTTCACCTTCAGGGTGGCTGGCATCAATCAGATGGATTTCGCTGGTCTCGTGATCATGCGCTGAAATGATAATGTAACGACCGCTCTGGGTCTTGCCGACGCCAACGAAAAACCCCGGATCACTTTCTTCATAGATCAGCACGTCGGACGCGGCAGGCGTACCGATAACATGGCGAAAAACCCGCGATGGGCGGTGGTTTTCATCAACACGGGTGTAAAACACCGTTTTATTGTCCTGCGCCCAGGTGATGCCACCGGTAGTGTCTTCTATGGTTTCGTCCAGGAGGTCTCCGGTCTCTGTGTTGCTGAAATAAATCGTGTAAAATTCAGCCCCCTTGATGTCAGTGGAATAGGCAAGGAGGCGATGGTCGCAGGAATGTGCAATGCCGCCGAGTTGAAAAAAACTGTTACCTTTAGCAAGTGCGTCACCGTCAACCAGCACTTTTTCCTCACCGCCATCGCGCAAACAGCGGCAATAACGCGGATGCTGCCCGCCTTCAACGTAGCTTACGTAATAGGCATAAGGTCCATCAGGAGAAGGCACACTTGAATCATCCTGCTTGATGCGTCCCTTCATTTCTTCAAACAGCGTCTCCTGCAACTCTGAAGTATCCGCCATCATTTGCTTGCAGTAAGCATTTTCCTGATCGAGATAGGCCTTGATATCGACCGGCAAGACATCAGGATCACGCATAACCTCCTGCCAGTTGTCAGCCCGTAGCCAGGCGTAATCATCTTCACGCGTAATGCCGTGATTGGTCGAGATGGTCGGAACTCTGGCAGCTTTTGGTATTGCGGTCACTCATTAGTCCTTTGTAAATTTCATGGCATTGCCGTTCATGCAATATCTTAAACCCGTAGGCTTGGGCCCGTCGGGGAAAACATGGCCCAGATGAGCATCGCAAGCAGCACATCTGATTTCAGTACGGCGGCTGAAAAAGCCCCTGTCTTCATGTTCCTCAACCGCCTCGGCCTTAACGGGTGCGTAAAAGCTGGGCCAGCCGGTGCCTGAATCATACTTTGTTTCAGACCTGAATAAAGGGCTGTCGCAGCCAACACAAAAGTATGTTCCTGCGGCTTTTTGATCCCAGTTGGCGCCGGTAAATGCGCGTTCCGTGCCAGCGCGACGGGTGATATCATATTGTTCCGGCGTCAGTTGCTGACGCCATTCCTCATCGGTTTTTTTAATTTTCTGGCGTGTGTCTGCCGGATCAATTGTCATCACTCAGTTTCCCTAAAATACCCCCCAGGCCAAACCCCTTGTCTAGAGTTAATCCATGGTCGCAGTCAATTCAATAGCATCATGCCTGCCGGTTCGCTCGAAATTTAATCAAATGAAAAACTAAATTTATTTGAATATAAAATAAGTTTAAAATCAACAATAGTCAAATTTAGCACAAATAATAACAAGTAACTTCATTGGATGTTGAAAAAATCTAAGTATAACCGAGACACAAAGGCGGATTTAACAAACAATAAGGCTGAGTGTGGCAGAATTAAGCTCGACCAAAACCGATTCTATTGTTGATTCTGATGCGATAGATCCATTGGATAAGGCACCACCCGGTGCAGTACACACGCTTGGCCACCGCTCGTTAAAGCGGTTGATTGATTTCCTGTTTTTGCCGTCAACTCACGTTATGCCAAATGAACGCGTCTTTGCGGAAACGTTGCTCCTGCGCGACTGGGACGCTTTGTCTGAAACCGTTCTGGAAAGGCTGGCCGAACGATTGGCCAACACGGTCGAAACAGCACCAAGACTGGCATTAAGGCTGGCGCGTTGCGGGCGGTTTAATATTTCAGGGCCACTGTTAAAATTCGGTGATCTGCATGATATTGATCTCGTGGAAATTGCCCATAATTGCGAACAGCCCGAACAGTTGAACATCGCCAGCCGACGCAATCTCTCGCCCCTGGTATCTGACCTGCTTGTGGACATCGGTGCAGAGGAGATTGTCAAAGCCGTATTAATGAACACCGGCTCAAAGATTTCCACCAGAACCCTGAGTGATCTGATTGCCCGCGCCAGGGATAATACCACCCTGCAAAACGCCATATTATTTCGACCGGAAATAGCCGCAGCCGATGCGATGGAGCTGTTTTGGCATGTTCCCGGTCAGATACGCGAATATATTCTGCTGACATATTTGTGTGATCAGCGCACTCTTGCCGGATTTCTGTATGAAGACGATGCCTGGCAGGAACATCAAAAAACTCTGTGTTCCCCTGACATCAGCGATGAACGCCTGACCGTTCTGGCCAAATTTCTGGTTAGTGACAAACACGAAAGGGCAATTGAACAACTGGTCTGCAATGCGCGCCTGTCTCCCAAAACGGCTGCACGCATTTTGAATGATAAAGGTGGTGAGGCTTTCCTGGTAACCGCCAAAGCGATCGGAGCAAGCCGCGCCGGTGTCAATTAAGCATTGCTGCGTTTAATAAACGCCAAACCCTGCCTTATCGGCAGCGGGGAAAGACTGGACCCATTGCGCAATCTGTTTGACAGACTATCGCGTGATCAGGCTCTGGTGGCATTGCAATACTGGGACTGCAAGATTGGCGACAGATCCTAAAAACCGACAAACAGGTTTTCCAGCTGCCCGGAGAAGTAAAGCAGCAGATAGACTGCCAGCATAACGGTTGTCCAAAAAGCAGCGCTGCCTGTTGCCCAGGTTCTGGCAAAAATGCCATTTGGTCCATGATGGCGGTAAATCTGATTGAATGTGCGTTCAAGCCACCGCTGCCCCTGCGCCAGTGAACCGATGCGGAAGTAAACGCCGAGCGAAACAACCCATACGGCCACCGCTGGTAAGGCTTTACGGTAAATCCATTCAACATCGAGATTGATGCCTGGCAGCTCTGGTGGATAAAGACATTTTTTCTGCAACCACACAAAAGCCAGTGCTGAGAACAACAGTATCTGCATCTGGGTAAGCACGTGCGCTGCCGTATAGGGTTGATAATCGACCGGCATTGGCAGCAGATCGTACAAAAACCAGGGGTAGACACCGGTGAAAATCGAAAGAGCCGCAGCCAGCCCCATGGCGATTAACATATTGCGCGGGGCTTCCTGGGTTCTAATGCCACTGTCATGGGCGAAGAAGGCGAAAAATGGAATTTTGATACCGGCATGATGAAATACGCCAGCCTAAGCAAACAACAATGCCATCCAGACGATTGGGTATCCTTCCGACAATGCCGCCGTTATCACCATGGATTTTGCTATGAAGCCGGAAAACAGCGGGAAGGCTGAAATCGACGCAGCACCGACAATACAGAAAGTTGTTGTCCACGGCATGGATTTGTACAGGCCGCCAAGGTCAGATCCGTTGATCTTGCCGGTGCGGTGTAAAACCGCACCCATCGACATGAACAACAGCCCCTTGTAGATGACGTGCGCGAAGGCATGGCTGACGGCGCCATTGATGGCAAGCGCCGTGCCAAGGCCAATTCCGACCACCATAAAGCCCAGCTGATTGATCAACGAATAGGCCAGCACACGCCGGAGGTCATTCTCGATCACCGCAAAAAAGATCGGGAACATGGCCATTGTTGCCCCGATATAGACCAGCAGTTCAGTGCCCGGAAAAGCGCGCGCCAATGCATAAACCGCCAGTTTGGTGCTGAATGCGCTCAAAATAACGGTGCCGGTGGGGCTTGCTTCGGGGTAGGCATCGGTGAGCCAGTTGTGCAGGAACGGAAAGCAGCACTTGATGCCAAAGGCAAGAAAGATCAGCCATGAAGCCATGCCATCCAGGCCGATGTAGTCGAATGCAATTGATCCGGTCTCATATGACCAGATCAACACGCCGGCCAGCAGGATAACGCCCGACAACACCTGAATGATGAGATAGCGCATACCGGCACGCAGGGATTTTTCCGTGCGCCGTGCCATGATCAGGAATGCAGAGCTTACTGCCAGCAGTTCCCAGAAAATAAACAATGTGATCAGGTCACCGGCAAAGACAGCGCCAATCGCGCTGCCGGCATAGATCAGACCGGAGCTGCTTTCCAGTCTGTCATCTGTATGCAGAGCGAAGATGATGCCGAGAAGTGTTGCTATGTGAAACAGCAGACCGAATAAAAAGCTGAGTTTGTCCACACGCACCAGCGTCAAGGTGTAATCAAACAACTGCACCTGAAACTGAAGGCCATCGCCAAGTTGCATCAGGTTTAATGCGCCTAACACAGGAACGGCCAGCAGAATTATCGAGCGCGTTCGCCCGAAGGTCATGCTCGCCAGGATGGCACCAAGGAAGAAGATCAGAAACGGTGGAAAACTAGTTATCATAATAGTCTTCCTTGCGCATGATCAGCTTGCGCATTTGCGTTGCCACCAGAACCAGAAGCGTGCAGGCGACAAAACCGTAGATGCCATAAAATCCGAACACAGCCTCCCATGGATGGTCGACATAGCGCTTTATGAAAAACTCGGCAAAAATCGACAGGGCGCTGATGAAATAAAATACATACAGCAGCCGTTGCACGTTGCGCGGATCATCGAGAAAATATTTTTTTTCGTCTTTGTCCATTGCTTCAAATCCTAACGGGTCTTGATGAGCTGAAGCAGCTCGAAAATTGTGCCGGGGAAGAAAAACAAAAGCACCGTGCCGGTGGCTGTTATTGCAATTGCAATCAGGCAGGCCAGCGGTGCTTCCTTGATTTTTCCGACCTCAACGCCATCGGCCGGTTTGCCAAAAAATGCGTTGAAAGTTATCGGCATAAGATAGGCGACATTGAGCAATGATGAGATCATCAAAACCGCAATAATAAACAGTTGATCAGCCTCCAGCGCGCCAAGTGCCAGATACCATTTACTCCATGCACCTCCCATGGGTGGCAGGCCGATAATGCTGAGTGAGCCGATAAAAAAGGCCGTGAATGTATAGGGCATAACCCGTCCGAGCCCGCCAAGTTCGCTGACCAGGGTTTTATGTGCTGCCACATATATGGCACCTGCACACATGAACAATGTAATCTTGCCAACCGCATGCATGGCAATCTGCAATCCGCCCCCGATCACTCCCAACTGGCTGGCCAGCAATGCGCCCACAGTAATATAGGCCAGTTGCGATATGGTGGAATAGGCCAGCCGCGCCTTGAGGTTGTCCTTGGTCATGGCAATCAACGACGATAACAACACTGTACCCGCAGCAATATACAACAACCAGTCCGTGGTGTTGGTTGTGCTGAGGAAATCTATGCCGAAAATATAGATAACAATCTTGAGTATCGAGAACACACCGGCTTTGACAACAGCCACCGCATGCAAAAGCGCGCTCACCGGTGTCGGTGCAACCATTGCGGCAGGCAGCCAGAAATGAACCGGCATAATAGCAGCCTTACCGATACCAAAGACGTAAAGACCCATCAGGATACCAACGGTGAGCCCGTCAGCCTTGCCGGCCAGAATACCGCCCGGTGTAAAGCTCAAAGTACCGGTGAGGCCAAATGTCCAGATGATGGCTGGCAAAAACAGCACCATCGATGTGGTCATCAGTAAAACCAGATAAAGGCGTCCGGCCTTCATGGCATCCTTGGTAGCTTTATGGGTCACCAATGGATATGTCGACAGGGTCAAAATCTCGTAACACAGGAACAGGGTAAAAAGATTTTCAGCAAACGCAACACCGATTGTGCTGGAAATAGCAACAGCAAAACAAATGTAAAATGGTGTCTGGCGCGGCTCATTATTGCCGCGCATATAGCCGATTGAATAGATTGAATTCACAATCCACAGGCCCGAGGCGATAATGGCAAACAACATGCCCAACGGCTCGACCTTGAAGGATAAAGAAAGATCCGGCACCACATCAAGCACCTGAAGTTCCGGCTGTTCACCGGCAAGGACGAGTCGGGTCAGGGAGATGATGATGTAGAGCAGGGCACCACTGGTGGTCAGGGTTACAGCTTCGCGCAGATCAGCAATTTTGCCAAAAACACCAATCAGAACGGCACCTGCCAGAGGCAACACCAGAGCATATGCTATCAAGGTTTCCGGTGTCATTTCGCCAGCCCCAGTAATGTTTCAACAGCCTGGGCTGCAATGCCTGCGGACAGCGATGTCTCCAGTCCGAAATAAACTGTAGCTGCTGCCAGAAGTACGGTTGGAGCCAAAAGCGAAAGCGGCACCTCTTTAACATTGTCAAGTTCAGGCCCGGGGTCGCGAAACCACACAACTTCGATAATTCTGCCCACATAGATCAATGCCAGAAGTGAGGATAAAACCAGCAGGAACACCAGCCAGACATATCCAGCCTCAATTGCTCCCACTGCCAGATACCATTTGGAAATAAATCCGGCGGTTCCCGGCACTCCGATCAGGCCCAGGCCTCCGACAACAAGACATCCCATGGTGATCGGCATTTTCTTGCCAAGGCCGGAAAAACTTTCAATCTGTGATGATCCGACACGGTAGACCACAGCACCAATGGCCAGGAACAGCGCACCTTTCATAATGGCATGATTGAAAATATGCACCAAAGATCCCGTCAGGCCGGATTGATTGGCAAGGGCAATCCCTAAGGTGATGTAGCCGATCTGGGCTACCGATGAATACGCAATCATGCGCTTAACATCCTGTTGGAATATCGCCACCGTGGAGGCACCAAACATTGCCGCCAGCGAGAGGATTATCAGGATATGTGTCAGTGCCAGCTTGTCGGTGACAATCTCGATACCGAAGATCGAGAACAAAAAGCGGATCAGCAGGTAAAGAGCAACTTTGGTAGCCGTTGAAGCCAGGAACACCGTTACTGCCGAAGGGGCGTAGGCATAGGCATTGGGCAACCAGACGTGCAGTGGGAACAGGGCGATTTTCAGACTGATGCCAACCACGATGAAGGCAGCCGCCGCCAGTATGGTACGGGTTTGTTCGATATCAGAAATGCGGTTGCTGAGATCGGCAAAGTTCAAGGTGCCGGTAAGCGTGTAGATAAGGCCGATGCCGATGACGTAAAAGGTTGCGCCAATCGAGCCTAAAATGAGATACTGGTAGGCTGCAAGCAGGGCTTTGCGGTTGCGCCCCATGGCAATCAGAACGTAGGTCGAAAGCGAGGATATCTCAAGGAAAACAAAGGCGTTGAAAGCATCGCCGGTAATTGTAATTCCCAACAACCCGGTAAGACACAACAAAAACATTGTGTAAAACCAGGGCAGGTCTTCGGGTTTGACTTCTGCTGCAACACTCAGCCGCGCATAAGGCAGAACCACCGCTGCAATGGAAGATACCAGCACCAGAACAAAGGCATTGAGGAGATCAATCCTGTACTCAATACCAAAGGGGGGTGCCCATCCGCCCATGGAGTATGAAATTGTCCCGCTGTCAAGAACGGTTAAAAGCAGGGCAACGGAAATGACCGGCATGATCAGGCATATGATCATGGAGATAAACCAGGCAACTAAACCCCGATTGATCATCGCGCAGACAAGCGCGCCAAGAAGCGGAATTACAATCTGCAACGCCGGCAGGTTGGAGATGATTGAAACATTCATTGATCGTCGCCCTTGGCGAAAATTTCATCTTCTTCAATCGTGCCAAACTCTTCATTGATGCGAACCGTCAGTGCCAGCCCAAGGGAAAGGGTTGCCACACCGACAACAATAGCTGTCAGCATCAAAACATGAGGCAGGGGGTTTGAATAAACCGTATAGCCCTCGGCAATGATAGGCGGGGTGCCACCGAGAATTTTTCCCGGTGAAAGATATAGTAAATAGACTGACGTCTGAAACAGTGACAGGCCCACAAGTTTCTTGATCATATTGCCGCGGGCAACAACGATGTAGAGGCCTGAGATCATCAGAAATATGGTGACCCAGTTGTTGTAATTCTCAACAATTTCCTTGGTAAACTCCATTACCGACCCCGCCCGGCAAATGTATAGAAAATACTTATGAAGGTACCGGCAACGGTAACCAGCACACCAATCTCAACCAGCAAAATGCCGATAAGCTGGCCGTCGGGTCCATTATTCTTAAGGAACGAATAATTGAGAAACTGCCCGCCTTTGAACATTGCATAAACGCCAACACCGGTAAAAATCAAAACTCCCAGGGGAACCATTTTAATGGCGAGGCCTGGCGGCACTGCTTTTTGAGCTGCTGTCAGTCCATAGGTAATGGAATAAAGAAAAACCATTCCCGCGACCATCGCACCGGCCTGAAAACCGCCACCAGGTCCGAAATCACCATGAAACTGCACATACAGTGCAAACATCAAAATGAATGGCAGCAATAATTTGGTGGTAACCCGCAAGATAAGATCAAGCTTCATTCCGGCTCTCCTGATCTTTGTTCTTTTTGGCTTTGCGCCGGCCGCGCAATAACAACAAGACGCCAATTCCGGCGGTGAAAACAACGGCAGTTTCACCCAGCGTATCAAAACCACGATAGCTTGCCAGCACCGAGGTGACGACATTTAGCACCTTTGTCTGGGCCATCGAATTTTCGAGATAGTAATTGGCTACATTGACATGAACCGGATTTCCTGCCTCGCCAAACGGCGGCAGGTCGATGGTGCCGAATACCAGAATTGAGGCAACGACAATGGCGATGAGCAGGGCCGGGATCTGACTGTGAATAGGATCAGATTCAAAAGTTTTGGTTAAATGCAGGGCACCAAGCATCAAAACCGTTGAAATGCCTGCGCCGATGGCTGCCTCGGTCATTGATACATCGACGGCATCAAGCACGATCATTACGGTTGCCATAAGAAAACTGTAAATGCCGGACAACACAACAACGCCGAAAAGATTACGTATGCGCACAATGCCAATGGTTATTGCCGCCATCAAGGTAAGCAACACCATATTTATCAGGGCTTCTATTTCGATGGCGCACCCTCCTTGTTGTCGTCATTATCCAAAACTGGATCAATGCCGGCATGGCGTGCTGCACGGGCCAGGGCGTGGGTTGCCACAGGGCCGGTGTAAAGAATTATGGCCAGAGTGATGGCAAGTTTAAAGGTAACCAGCGAAAACCCGGCCTGAAGTATCATGGCGCTCAGCAGCAAAAGCGCACCGAACGTATCGCTGACGCTTGTTGCATGCATGCGTGTGAAAACATCAGGCATGCGCATTAAGCCCAGCGCTCCGACAACGTAGAAAAAACTGCCGCTGCCCAGTAATATCCAGATGACAATATTGATGAGGAGCTCCATTATGTGTCTCTGGCCTCCTCAATACCGTCGTGACCCAGATCGCCATAGCGGATGAACTTCAATACTGCCAGCGTGCCGACCAGATTAAGCAGGGCATAGGTAATGCCGATGTCGAGAAATTCCGGGCGATCGGTAATAAAGCCGAAGACGGCCAGCAGCAGGATGGCGGTCGTGCCTATTGAGTTGGCAGCCAGCAGACGGTCAAAAACCGTTGGCCCCCGCAAAGCTCTGACAACCGCAAGAACAAGTGCGAATAAAACGGCTAGACCAGCAGCAGTAAACATTATGAACTTCCCTCAAATCTGGCGACCCGTCTGTTCATGGCACCTTCTTCAAGGTCATCGGCGCCGGATTTTGACAGCGCGTGAACCAGAATTTCACCGCCAACCACATCGACAGAAATAGTTCCCGGCGTAAGGGTGATGGAATTTGCGAAAATACTGACACCAAGGCCGGTTTTTTGTTTGGCTTTAATTTTTACCATTGTCGGCGATATCGGTAATTTCGGGTTTAAAATGATGGTAGTGACATCAACAGCTGATTTGGCAATTTCCCAAATCAGCCACGGCCAATAGGTAAGGGCACGAAGGCCGAGGTGAATCGGATGACCTTCCTCATCCACTACCGCCAGGCGCACACCAAATACCGCCACTAAAATGGCGCATATGATTCCTATAATGAAAAATGTCGCATTGTATTGGCCCGACAGCGCCAGCCAAAAAGCAAAAAGCGTAGCGCTCAGGCTAAAAAAGAGTATTCCAGTATCGGATCTCATTTTATCAGATTTACCCCTGAATTTGACTACGCTCTTAGGGATTGTTTAAGGTGGGGATGGTTAATGAATTATTAAAATATTGATTGAGTAGTTGTTTTACATAAGTTTTTTCGTCATAAAATATCAAAACAGCTGGCAAGATTAATAGTGTATAGTCATGCGTTCGGAAATATGTCGACTTTGCAAGAATGAAAATACGGGGCGATATCCAGACCATCAAAAGCCGTTAGCCGTAACAGTTGTATTTTTATTCAGCCTCAGGTTGATGAATTGTCTGTTTGGGTGGGAAATTTGCAACCGATTAACAAAAATTGCATGGGGAACAGTTAAAAAACTTGATTTCTGTTACATAATTACAGATAAGGGTGTCGCGGCAAAAGAAACTGAGGAATTTACTGAAATATGGAACCGATCATGGATTCTAAAACTGAACTTGTTGAATTAACTACCGAAATTGTTTCCGCCTATGTAAGCAATAACGCGCTTACTGCTGGAGATTTGCCGGCACTGATTAATGATGTGCATAGAGCACTTCATAGCGCCGTAGCCCAGGGGGAAAATCCGGCAGCACCACCACAAAAACCCGCAATCTCACCACGCAGATCAATTACACCTGAATTTATTATCTGTCTGGAAGATGGTAAGAAATTCAAATCATTGAAGCGCCATTTACGCACGCATTATGATTTGACACCTGAAGAGTATCGCGAGAAATGGGGCCTGGCGCGAGATTACCCGATGGTTGCTCCGAATTATGCTGCCGCCCGTTCCAAGCTTGCCAAAAACATGGGGCTTGGGCAAAAAGGTCGCCAGCGCAAGCGTGCTTAAGTTACCTTGTCTTGTAGAATTAGCGAAAACAAAACAAAAACTGACCCCTGCGTGAACCATGTTTGCGCAGGGTTTTTTGTGCAAATTCCAATAAATCTGCCCATAAGAATCCACAGGTTTTAATTCATTTTATTTAGGGCTTGCCAAGATTCATCGTTTTGATTCATTGTGTTGTGAATTAAACATCAAGTGATTCGCAATACGGTGGGGACTGAATGGCGCTGACAACTGAACTGGCCTTTAAGGCGCAATTGGTTATTCCGGAGCAGAGGCAGCTCTTCGAATACTGGATGTCTCGATCCAATCAGGGTCAGCTTCCCTCCCGTCGCGATATTAACCCTTGCGATTTCCCACGCCTCCTTCCGCTCATTTCTTTGATCGATGTAGATATTGTACACAAGCGGTTTCGCGTACGCCTGGCAGGCACCCAGCTCAGGGAGCACTATGGCCGTGATATTACCGGCGTTCATCTCGATGAAGTTGATTACGGTGCAAAAACCGATTACTGGCTCTCGGCATTCCATCGCGTAGCTTTTGAGGGCCGCCCCGCTCAAGGCGTTGTCCGGGGTTCAGGCGAACATAAAGAACATCTTGCCCAATTCTGGATAAAGCTGCCGCTTTCCGAAGATGGAAAAAATGTATCAATGATTCTGTCATATGACGTGTTCCTTCCCGTTTCCCAGGCAAAAACAATAGCCGACCAGGCGCATTTTGATGCGGGCTTTTTGTCGGCGGATGTGGAAAGCGCAAGAATCAGCAGCGCCCATTGAGACCTCACAAGCTTTAATCCATCAGTTTTTCCAGCAATTCCCGCTCGCCCCGGTAAGCCTGTAACAAGGCTACATGCCGGTTGAGACTATAGGCCCAGTGCCCGCATCTGCCACGGTTGCGTTCCTGGCGCAGGGCAGTGGCCAGTCGGGAAACAATCCATCGACAGTTTTGTGACGACCGGTCATCAATCTTCACCAGCGAAACTGGCAGCAACTGTTGCAGGTGCTGCTGTCTTTGATAGCTGCCGCTTCCAGCCTTCACCAGTTGCTTAAGCGACCGCCCGACGCCAGACTGGTTTTTGCCGGGTATGTGCGAGGTAACAGTGTCCAAATCAATTCTCCTTTTTGCTCGGCAAGGAGAATGTGGGCGTTCAGGGTGGCGGGGAATAAATTTTGGAGAATTTTTGTATGTTTCAGGCTGGCCTGCTCATCTGGAGCCAGGGAAAAACCAAAAAGCCCCTTTAAAGATAATCCATTCGCATAACAATTCGGGCAACCCAGTCGAGCTTTTGATTGTATAAAACCGGAATGCCTGAGGCTAGGGCAACAAGGGTGAACCTGTTATTCGATCCCTCTATTAACCGGCGAAGAAGTGTGGAGCCATCTTCAAGTCCAACCAGGCAGTCCCAACCGTCCGCCTCCGGCCATTGTGGCCGTGCCAGCCTGTCCGCCACCAGCACGGTTCCGGGCAAATATGTGCCCACAGATTGAGTGATGCGCACAGCCACAGGGTTGTGTGCCGGTATATCGAAGCTGAGAAAGGTCTGTTCGGAAAATCCTCCGGCTGAGTTTTCCAGCGCACCATTATGGCCAATTTCACCAATGCATTCGATGTCCCGGCTCGAAGATGCCTCCATCAGGTCAACGGCTGAGACATTAAAGGCGTTGGCGAATTTTTCCAGCCAGTCCATGGAAACCGTCATGTTGGCGGTTTCGAGCCGCTGTACGGTTTGTGGTGTTGTGCCGATCAGGTCAGCCAATTGCTGCAAGGTCCAGCCGCGCGTTTTGCGCAATTTGCGAATTCGGGTCTGCATGTGTGAACTCCTTTGCCTCATCCTATAATGTTCCTAATTTGTGAAAAATTCCAGAAAAGTTATCCCCGTGAGTGAAAAACTTGCAAAAATAGTAAAAGAAAGGTATTTTTTCCTATAAACAGTGGAAAACTTATCCTGTTGACCTGTTCATACCCTTAACCACGGAGGTGAAAAATTGATGTTCAATTCGCACACACCAGCCGCACCGCAAGCCGCGCGCCCCTTAACACGCGACAATCTGACATTTGGCAACAGTTGCAAACTGGAGAGTGTTGCCTTGTCCCGATTGATTATTCAGGCCGTGGCCAGTGCTTTTAACATCCGTGAAATCGAATTACGGGCATCCACAAGGCGTTGCGCCGCCGCCGCCTTTGCCCGGCAGGTCGCCATGTATCTGGCCCATGTGGGGTGCGGATATTCTCTTACCGAAGTGGGCATATTGTTTCAGCGCGACCGCACCACGGCAGCGCACGCCTGTCGAAAAATCGAAGACTGCCGCGATGATCCCGATCTTGATTTTTGCCTCGACTGCCTCGAAAGCGCGGTTCGTGGCTGGGCCTTTCAGCAACAAGCACGTTTGGGGGCACAATGACACGGACAATTGCTAGAACATCGGGGGCTAGAACATCGGGCAAACAAGTGGCGGTAAAAGCGCTTGAACAGGAAGCGGTGCGTATTTTTCGACGTCTGATTGAGGTCAAATCCTACCTCGCAAAGCTGGGCGGGCATCTGGATAGTTCAGGTGAATACGGCCTGTTTGTCTCACGCAACAGCCATAAAAAGCCGGTGCTGAAATTGCAGGCTGATATGTTCGAAGGTTTTGTAGCCAGTGACTGGCTGGTTGAGGACAGCAATGGTCACTGGCATATATCGAGCCAGGGCGAGGCGTGGCTGCGGCGCCGAATGGCCACCAATGATCCCTACCGCGCCCAGCACCAGCTCACCGGTACCAGGAACATCGAAATAGCACCAAATGCCGTGCGCAAACTGACCGTCAACCTGACCGAAAGCCCGCTGGGCTGGTTGCGTCATCGCAAAAGCGCTGATGGAAAACCCCTCCTCAGCCAGCAACAATATGAAGCCGGCGAAAGGCTGCGGTCTGATTTTGAAAAAGCCCAGATGAGCCCGCGCATAACCTCGGACATTACCGCACCACTAACATCTTCCACCGGCAAACGAGCAGGAGATGCCGGCAACGGCGTGGTCATGCGCGATGCAGCTGTCGCTGCAAAACAACGCTTCTTCAAAGCCCTCGATGCAGCGGGTGCTGACCTTGCCGACGTACTGATAGAGGTCTGTTGCCACCTGAAGGGTATGGATGAAGCTGAAAAACACTTAAATCTGCCCCAGCGCTCCGGTAAAATAGTCTTAAGTATAGCCCTCACCAGATTAGCCCAGCACTACGGGCTGATACCGTCCACAACCACCCACCACTATAAAACAACAGGCATCCGCCACTGGGGCGACGATAATTACCGCCCGAAGGTATGAGTGAGTATGTTTGTATATTTTTGGCCACGGATAAAATGCCCGGTAACCATCCCTCGCCCATTATCAATTGTAACACAGCTTCTATGAGAGTTTACACCGGGTGACCTATCTGCAGGAGACACCAATGAAGTGGGAGCGTCACGGTTTTTTGAAAAGTCAAATAGAGTAAATTTGCCAACCATGGCACCGAGGCTTTGTCCGTATATGCATGACAGGCTCAAGTGTTTGTTGCAAAAAAAACCATTGGTTTCATTGTTGACCTTGCCTGGCGTGCCGCATCGAACTACGCTTTGTTTTTATTTGGTTTACAGCAACAGACCATTCCCCAGGGACATAAATGATGATAGACAGAAGACAGGTTTTTTCAGGCTTGGCCGCTTTTGCAGCTGTTTTCGGGGTTTCATCGTTGGCGATGTCTGAACCTGCACGCGCGGGCATGGCGGCGGTTGTGAAATTCGACTATCCGCATAATCCACTGCATTTTCGGGCAATGGTGTTGCTGCGCCGTGCCGCGAAAATACTTATTTGCACTGATCAGGCGGGAATTGTGGAAATCTCGGCCACCTGCCGTTTATTGCGTGGTGAGACCGGAACATATAATCCATGGCATACTACATTGTATGTTTTTGATGGACTGTATCGCGCAACAGAGAGCCTTGCGGAAATGGGCCTGGATAAGGATGAGATCAACGCAGCCCTGCGTCGTCTTGATATCGAAATGGAGCTTAAACACACTTTGGAAGTGAAGGTGCCATCAACCTGACAGCATGGGGAATTATTATCCCATTCGAAATAAGAAAAATATCAAATGGATTTTATTCCACCGCTGCCAGCGCCTTTTGAGCGTCCGTTTTGATGCGCGCTACCATGGAGATGAGGCCGTTTGAGCGCTGGGGCGAGAGGTGTTCATCCAGACCGATCTGGTTGAAGATTTTTTTGACATCAAGGCTGGCGATCTCATCGGCTGGTTTGCCCGAGAAAACAATGAACAGGATGGCAATCAACCCGCGAACAATATGGGCGTCGCTGTCGCCGGCGAAGGTGAGTATCGGCTGGCCGGAAGTTGAATTTGCGGGTGTGACTTTTGTTGCCAGCCACACCTGACTGGCGCAGCCGTTGACTTTGTTGGCAGGCGTTCTGTCTTCGGGCGCAAGTGGTGCGAGTTGGCGACCAAGCTCAATCACATAGCGGTAGCGGTCCTCCCAGTCATCGAGGAATTCGAAATCATCCAGCAGATCTTGAACGTTCATAAGTCTTTCAACCGTTCACCTGAAAGTGCAACCACCCGTGTGAACCTTGCCCCGGCGAGTTCCAGATAAATTTTAACGTAGAGATAGCGGCAAACGATGATGATAACAAGAAGTCTGAGAAGTTTTTATCTTACAGCCTGGCACCGGACCCTTAATCAGACACTCACGCACAAAGAAGCACCACGGAGGCTCGGAAAGGGCAGGGTAATCCGGCGTCCGTGGTGCGCTTGTCGGCAGGTAGGGTTGCTGCCGTATTCGAGGGGCGGGGGTCCCTCTGAATGAGTTGTCATCGGTCCTGGTGTCAATGTGGTGATATTGGCGTTCTGCCCCCAATACCGGCCTTTCAAAACCCAGACCCGATACGCGTAATTATGCTTTTCTTTTAATCTTGGGTCCTCCCCATGCCGGGGATAAATCCTCTTTTGTTAAGGTCTGTCGGGATGCGCGTACTTTATCTGCCAGCTGGATCTGTTGCTGGTTTTTGACCGTAATTTTAACTTTTTCACCGCTCACGGGTTTAAGATTAGCCGAACGATCGACCGGTTCAACGTTTGATGCATTGGCAGAGGAAACCCCGCTCACCCAACTGTTCAGCAGGCTGGCACCGTATTGAGCTTTTCGTATGAATGTATCAACAGCCGCTTTTCCGGTCGCGCAGGCAGTCTGATTGCGCTGACAAAACCCTGAGAGATCATTCACTGTGGATTGCGCCGCCACCAGCGCCTCGCCCGCGGTTACTTTGGTTTGGGTTGCGCTTAACTTATCATTCGTTTCGCCATTTTCGGCCGGCAGCAGCAATATCACTACCGATAGCCAAAATGCACTACGTACTAAAAACATTATTTGCCCTTCCTTCAATTCGAAGATGATGAACATTACGACGAGCAGGTTTAAATCAAGTAAAAAATATGTATTTATTTGAATTTTACTTTATTACATTTAGAATAAAATTTTATTATACTCAATTTTATTATAGTATTACACAATTTATAATAAAGTTCAAAATGATATTAATTCAAATTTTAAGTAAATCCCATGCTGGAAAAATCGCAGAATAATGCGGTTTTTTTCATCCCGCATCCATGTTGACCCGGGCAGGAGCAATCTTTGCAACTCCAAACCCGCATTCAGTTGTGGGCGAATACCTGACGTGTTCCGCAAAAAAAGTGCGTTTGCAAGTCGTCAAAATTTTGGAAAAAATATTTGCCGCGGCTGTATTTTCACGAAAAGTGTTTCATTCCTGACCATTCCTCGATGAAATGCAACACTTTCTATACCACGTTAATATAACACCATGAAAACATTGGTAAAAAACCAACTTTGAAATAAACTAATTACCTCTGCCGGCCCGGTTCGGTTTCAATGTTCTTTAAGTTCAATCAGGCATCCTGCTGTTTGAAGCATAAAAGCGGGTAGTATGGAATTTTCGATGATCAGGGGTTTATTGCGCAAACTCAAACGCAGCTTGCGCCTGTTGATACATGTATCTGCACGCGGTGATGCTATAGAGCGAATTCGTCACCGGGCATTTATAGCCTCCCACCTTGGCAGTGCATTGCTGGCAGTAGTAGCCTTGCCGGTCTATCTGATCATTGTTGGTCCTAAAGATTTTGTCGGCCTTTTGATATTCTTTGGGTTGATCACGCCTGCCTACATAGCAATCTTTCTGTCGCGAACCGGCAAATTGGCCATTGCACATCTTCTATCCGCCATCAACCTGACAACCCTTGTCACTTTTACAGCCGCCTATACTGGCGGTGTCACATCGTTCGTTATGGCCTGGATGATCGTGGTGCCGGTGGAATCGGCTTTTTCCGGCAGCAAGAAAGTCATCGCCGCATCTTTGGTCCTGTCGTGCGCAAGCGTGGTATTTCTGGTCTATGCGGATTTTCTCAATGTTTTGCCTGCAAACCGTGTTCTCAATCATGACAACACACTTCTGATCGGCCTGTCGTTCATTTCAGCTGTGGCCTACATCTCCGGCATGGTGGTGAATACGCAAGTGCTGCATGAAAAAGCAACGGCACTCATTCATCAAGGCGAAAGAAAGTTCCGGCTGTTGGCTGAAAATGCCACGGACATGATCACTTATCACAACCATCTTGGTCAGGTTCTGTTTTGCTCCGGTGCAGCACTTCGATTTACATCGCTTGGTGAGAAGGGGATTGTTCGAGACGGGTTTATCAATCTTGTTCACCCCGAAGACCGGGCCATTTACCTGGCAACATTTTCCCGTGCGGCTACCAAAAACACGCTTGCTCAGGCAGAGTTCAGGATGAAATCCAATTCCTCAAGATCGCAACAAACTGAAACGGGCCAAAATCAGACCCGGTACATTTGGGTGGAGATGAGGTGCAAGCCATTGACGGATGAGGCAATCAGTGCGGGTGATGATGATGACATTGAGCCGGTGCGCGTGGTTGCGGTGACCCGTGATATTTCCGAGCTAAAAGCCCAGCAGATTGAGATTATCCAGGCAAGGGACATTGCTGAAGAAGCCAGCCGCACCAAGACAAGATTTCTTGCCAACATCAGCCACGAATTGCGCACACCTTTAAATGCCATCATCGGATTTTCCGACCTGTTGGGAGATAGGCGCCTGAATAGCAATGTAACTCCAAATCAGCGGGACTACATCAAACTCATCCACCAAAGTGGCAGTCATTTGCTGCTTGTGGTTAATGATTTGCTCGATATGTCGATGATTGAAGCCGGCAAACTACGTTTCAGATGTGAAAAATTTGATCTCTCCGCATTGATCACGTCAGTTGTAAAAATAATGCAGGTTACAGCGGACCAGCGCGGCATTAAAATTTCTCAAAATCTCGACGAAGCCCTCTGCAATATTACTGCTGATCGGCGTGCTGTACACCAGATTTTGTTCAATCTTATATCCAATGCGGTAAAATTCAGCCACGAAGGCGGTGAGGTTCGGGTGTTTTTGAAGGCAAACAGCTCACAGGTAACTTTATCAGTTGTGGACAATGGTATTGGAATTTCTCCAGAGGTAATTCCAATGCTGTGTCAGCCTTTCGTGCAGGCTGATAGCAGCAATAGTCGATCTTACGAGGGGGCCGGACTTGGACTGTCCCTGGTCGCCGGGTTTGTGGAGCTGCACGGCGGAAAAATAAATATTGCCAGTGAACTTGCCAAAGGAACCTGTGTGACCATCACAATTCCGCGTCACCGCCACGATCAAAATTCGCAGACTGAAACTGAGCCTGAAAGCGCGATTGACTTCGCCAGAGACTCAACCAGAAAGTCGGCATAAATTCAGCCAAATCCTGTGCCAAAAACAGGAATGAAGCACTCTAAAGAAACAAAGTTATGCGTACAGGAGGTATGTTATGAGTATTGATAAACGAAATTTCGCTCTACCGGCGATTGTTGCGGTTGCAGCGATAATCACCATTAATGCGGTTGTTGGTCAGGATGGTAAGCATCCGGCACCATTCAATAAAGCGGGACCGCATCAAAAAATCACCAAAACTGAAAAGTCGGTTTCCAGCGCCAAAACACTACGGAGAAAATCTCGCCCGGCAAAGACTGTCGCAGTTACACCGCGTCCCCGGCCGGGAATTACACAAACCACAGTAAAAAAAGATGGTATTGGCCAACTCCTGCAGGCCGCTGAAAAAAACGAGAAAAAACCGACATCCGACAAGGTGGTTTTCCTTGATGAAAAGCGCATTCGATTTGTCCAGTCCAGTTTGGCAAAACTGGGATTTTCACCTGGACCGGTTGATGGTGTTTTTGGCGAACAGACACGTGAGGCCATAAGACAGTTTGAAGGTACCCGAAAAATTCCGGTTACCGGAGAAATCTCTCGCGCCCTGATTGCCGCCCTGTTGAAAAAAGCCAGCTTCGCCAGCCTTGATCTTACCTGAGGGGGCTGGAGTCTTTCCTGGAATTTCCGGGCCCTCCCTCTCCCCCGTCCCAACCACCCCTTAGGGTACCGTTAACGGGTGGTTGGGCCGGGGGAGAGGGAGGGCCCGGAAATTCCAGGAAGAAATAAAACAGGGCACAATGGATGGTGCGATTAAAGAGCAAATTATGGGTGCAGGCTCACCTGCGCCGGTGCAATAATGCAGGTGTGCCTGCCATGCTGCTGCAAAAAGGCAATGAGGATGCCGGCAGCGTTTTCATCAAATCTAATTTCCTCAACGGTACTGCCAGTATTTTTGGCGCTGCCCCCGGTGGCGCCCATGACGAAAACGGTGACAGAAGATGGTCGCAGCCATTGGGTTCACACCCCCGTCCCGAAGCGGAAATTGATGCCTATCTCGAACGGCAGCGCAAGTATGACCCCGATTTCTGGGTGATTGAAATCGAGGACAGCCAGGGCCGGGTCTTTTTAGATAATGTGCTGAAAGAAGATTGAGGTTAAGCAGAAGCGCTTGCCAGCGGCTTTTCACCTTCGGTGGCACTGCTGCCACCCTCCTCGGTTTCACTGGCCTGCTTGCACACTCGCCAGAAGCGCAGGGTGCGTTGAGCTACGGGTAATTCAATCCGGTCATAGAGGTTGATCAGCTTGTAGGTTTCATCGATGGAGCGCGAGTTTCCCTGGGACAACGCCAGAAGGATCGATTAAAAGGTGGAGCGATCAAACTGACTGGCTTTGCAGGCAACGGCCAATCCTTCACCTGAAGCATCCTGAACCAGCCGCTTGGCAGTGGCAAGGTCAATATTCGTCAGCTTGCCGAAGGCCAAAAGAAATTCCGTGAATTTATTCGAGCGAAGAAGAGTAACCAGAATTCCTTCTTTCAGTTTTCCTTTGTCTTCAAGATCCTGGACAAATAACTCAGGTTTACTCAAAACCCGTTTGCGGACTTTGCCTTTGCGATCAAACTTGGCCCGCACCGAGGAAAGCATCTCATCAAGTTTTTCCGGTGCAATTTCCTTGGTCTGTTTCAGAATTTTCTGTTTCAGTTCCATCGACACCTGATCGAACATGCCTTGCATCATTTCGAAAGGCAGGTCGGGTCTTTCTATCAAGGGGGCCTGTAGTTTTTCATTGCCCTGCGAACGTTCTACCACCCGCGCCATGGTGGTTTGCGATATGCACGCACCGGTATTCTTGACGACACCTTCCAGCACCTGATCACTACCATGGCTCACCAGCGCTTCAGTTACTGTTTCACTGATGTCGCTGCGCCGTGTCATCGCCATAAGGTGATCCTGGGATTTTGTCTTGGCGATTTCCACCAGGTCCTCGTCGTTCAAAATCGAACTGCCTTCAATTATCGGTTTTGCCACCGAAATCTCGTCCTGGGCCAGTCGCATGATCAGGTCACGCGGTGCCGAGGCTTCATTGGAAAGACAGTTTGCCAGTTCTTCACGAACCTCCTGCTCAAGATCAAAGGCAACCTTGCTCATAATATCGCCGAAATACTGGTTTTCGAGGTCGCTGTAACTTCCGGTATCTTCGAGGAAAATACTGGTGATTTCACTCAGTAAATTACGCCGTTGATCGCTTCCCGACTCGTTGGCTAAATTCACCAATCTTTCCAGTCTGCTTGCGCCTTGCGTCATTCTTGTTCCTGCTCAACCTGTGGTACTATTCGTATCAATCAACAGACCACATAAGTCTGGATAAATCGTAAAAGTTGTAACAATTGTACAAATCCATCCCATCTAAACGGGAATTGGAACAACATTCCCGATTTGGCACCGGTGTTATATATATGTTAACCCTCTTGAGGTCTGAATTGCCGAAGCTGTTTGGCAACGCACGATTTTTTCTTCAGGAGTGGAAGAAAAGTGTCTGGTGCAGGAGGACGTTATGGGAGTGGTTCTGGAGTTTAGGCCAAAAGAGACATCTGGCGGGCAAGTCGATGGCTCGAATGCATCGGCAGAGGTTTTTATATTTCCCGGTGTGCGCATAGAACGTAAGTGTTTTAGTCTGGCGGACCGCTTATATTCACCCCCCACCTCCGCGCGCCAAACAAAGAAAACGCGGCAATCGGGACAGAAATTAAAAGAATGATGACGCCAAATGGCCCTCAACTCCGGCGGGTGATGTTTGCATCGTTTTCTATGTTGTTTTTGGTTTCATGTGCAACTCAAGGCGACTTTGGCCGTGATAGACCATCTGTATTCAATGATGAGATATTGCCGTCCATTCGCAATTTTGCCACATCCACCGGCAATACCCCCGTCAGCAAATTTGCTCTTACCGAAAAAGAACAATTGCTGCGCACCTACAGCCGCCGCTTGGGACGTGATACCACAAGCCGGTATTTCATCCCCGCTGTAGCACCGGCTCAAACATCTTCACCACATCAGAAAAACAAAGCCGGACCGGGGCGAGGCGTCGAGGAAATTGTTGTGAAGTTGCCGGAAATTGCAAAAAGAAATCCATACGCTCTCAACAGCGAAATTGATGAAGATGTAAGCTTGATCAGGCGTACGCGCGATCTTTCCCGGTTGATTGTTGCCGATGACAAATCAAGATTGAGGCGACTTGCCGTCATGAAAAATGCAAGCCAGACAGACCGGGACAGTGTTACCGTCAGGGCGCGTGAAAATCTGCTGGAAGCAGATTATATCCGGCGGGTCGCCAGATTGCGCATCAAGCGCTACAGAAGGGCCATTGATGTTCTGTCAATAACTGATCCGCAACTGGATCTTAAACCGGCCAGAGCCTCGGTTAAAAGACTTGGTATCGAATTGGATAGGTTTACACGCCAACACAGGTTCGAAAAAAAATCCACGCCGCTCGTATTGTATGACACAGCCTGACCTATAAAGGTGTACAGCTTGTCTCCTTCATTTGCGCCTGAACCACTTCGGTTAAAGAACGGTTGGGTACAAAGGTGCGAAACAGGAACAGGCCGGTTTCGCTCGGTGGCGTTATAATGGTTGTGCCTTCTTCAAGGTAGGTCTGTTGTTGCTCCAGCGCAAAAACGATTTCCAGCTGCCCTGTTTTGATCTGCTGATTGTTGATGGTAAAAAAGTTTTTGCCTTCTGTCGAATATGCTGCCAGCGACCAATATGTGGATGGCAGTTGCACCCGCACCCGCAGGGGATTTTCGCTGATGTCATATGAACAGTAGCCATAAGAAATATCCGGGCTGAGCAAAGACGTAAACATTGATTTTGCCCCCACCGGAGGCAGGAGGTTCAAAGTGTTCGGCGGTTTTTGACCGGCTATTTTTTCAATCGCGGCGGATTGCAGGTTGAATTGAAAATAAAGCAGTGTGGCTACGTGCCCGATCGCAGCAATCAGCGCAGTGGCGCTCAACCAGAACAAAAGCTTTTTCATGAGCAACTCAACCTTTCAATTCCCGGAAAGGAAATTTCATTTGCATCGCGAATGGAATTAATACCCGGAGAATAAAGGCGCAGTACAATAACAAATGGTTCATCCGGTTTTATCGGAATCCAGTTATCGGGCCTGGCGTTGGCCGCCAATGAAATATTGAATGCCGCCTTATCCTTGTGCCGAATGTTAGTGGCGTTAAATGAATATCTGTCGGCCTGGTTTTCAATCAGCATGCCGTTTTGATCATAGATGGTGATGCTCCACCATTTGGCCTCGGGCACTTTTCCTTTGACCCTATATTCACAATTGCCCGACAGTGATACATTTTCATCATCGATTTTGGCGATAAAGTAGAGAGCTTCGAAATTTCCCAGTTTCAGGTTTCCATAATGGGACGCATGAGCCAGAACATAAGGGTTGAGTTCGTTGGCATCTGTTTCCGTGAGGGATTGCCACGGCCCAATAACAACCGCTGGTGCCGCAGCCCCCTGGCGAACACCATATTGCGCTGAATATATACCGGCTCCAAGGCCAAGCGTCAGTGAAATAAGAAAATAAATCCAGTTAAGCAATGTGGGTATCCAATATGATCCAGAAATGTTCCAGGCTGCGAATCGTCAGTTGAGCATAAAGGTTTTGGTTGAAAACCGGAAAGTCGGTTGTCTTGTCGACCATCGACGCTGTGCTGTCTTAACGGTCTTTCGCACCGGTGGTAAAGCGGTTGGATTTTCTTCCTCAATGGCAGCTTCTATGCTCCTGAACAACTGTGCCATACTCATGTAAACCCTGGTTCCCGGTTCAACGGCAGGGGCTGCAGCCGTCAATGATGCAGGTGTGATAAACGCCGGGGACAGGCCATTTGGCTTCAGGCTGGCCGAGCGCATTTTACCGATCACACCGGGAATGAAACCCGGAGGTTGGTCCGATTGCGTTTGTATCATGAACTCGCGCCATGTTTGCGCCGGCAGGCTGCCGCCGGTAACCCGGTTCATGGAACTGTAATCATCATTACCGAACCACACACCTGTGACCATTCGTGACGTGTAGCCTAAAAACCACGCATCTCTGTATTCCTGGGTTGTGCCGGTTTTTCCGGCAACATCAGCAAAATTCAATTGTGCCCGTCGCCCTGTTCCTGCTTCCACCACCTGATTGAGCATGTAATTCAGCTCGGCCACTTTGTCGGCCTCCACCATTTGCGCCGGGACGGGTTTTTGCTTTTCCCGGCTGTAAAGTAATGTACCGTCAGGCCGGGAAATTTCCAGTACCGCATAAGGTGTGGCTTCACGGCCACCGTTGGCAAGGGTTGCGAAAACCCCCGTTAAATCCATAACGGTAACCTCGGAAGTGCCCAGCGGCATCGACGGCGTCGATATCAGCTTGCTTTTCAGGCCCAGCATCCGTGCCGTTTCGATGATTTTTTTGCGCCCGATAAGCTGGGCAATCTGCACCGGTATCGTATTGATCTAACGCCGCAGAGCATTTTGCAGGGTAACCCGGCCACTATAGGATCTGCCATAGTTTTTGGGTTGCCAGCCCTTGATGCTGATCGGCCTGTCAACCAGAGTTGAAGACGGCTGATACCCCGATCTCAAGGCGGCCAGATAAACGATTGGCTTAAAGGCCGATCCGGGCTGGCGTTTGGCATTTGTTGCCCGGTTAAATTGATTGGTTTCGTAATCCGCCCCCCCGACAATAGCCCGCACAGCACCATCTACCGACATTGCGACCAGAGCGGCCTGATCGAATTTGCGCACACGTCCGTTGAGATCAACCATGGCGCTGATCGTTTCCTGGGCCTTTTTCTGCATGTCGAGATCAAGTGCTGTTTTCACTGTAATCACATATTCGTTTTCAAGTTTTTGTTGTTTCAGCACCTGCTCGGTCTGCTCAAATGCCCAGTCAAGATAGTAACTGGGCGCACCGGCACTTGCCACCGTCACAATATTGGCAGGGTTCTTACGCGCAGCATAAACAGCCCCTTCGGTTGCCAGACCGGCACTGATCATTCGATCAAGGACCAGATTGGTGCGCGAGCGAGAATCCTTTAAATTGATATGTGGTGCATAGTCGCTGGGGGCCTTGAACAGACCGGCCAGCATGGCTGATTCATAAAGATTTATATCTCTCACCGATTTGCCAAAATAAAACTGTGATGCAGCTTCCACTCCATAGGTGCCGCCGCCGAGATAAGCGCGATCAAGATAAAGTTTCAGAATTTCCCGTTTGCTCAATCGCGCCTCAATCCAAAGAGCATAGAATGCTTCATTGATCTTGCGTTTTAATGATCTTTCTGGTGATAAAAACAGGTTTTTAGCCAGTTGCTGGGTGATGGTGCTGCCACCCTGCACAACTTCATTGGCGCGCAGATTGGCTAGAAATGCTCTGATAATACCACCCGGATCGATGCCCCAATGATCAAAAAACCTTGTATCCTCGGTGGCCAGTACGGCATTTATGAGGTTCTGTGGAATTTCATCCAGAGGCACAGCGTCATTTTGAAGGATGCCGCGCCTGCCGACAAAAGTGCCATTTTTATCAGTAAATACAACGCTGTATTGGCGTCCCTTGTTCCAGACCTCATCGCTTTCTTCAATCGCGGGCAAAGCAAAATAGAAGATGAGAATTAAAGCGACTGTCACCATTGTTCCCCCTTCGCTGAGAACATCAACGATGAGGCGGCGTGCGCCGGTTATTCTCCATTTGTCCAAAGCGGTTGCATAGGCACTCCACCCCCGGCAGCATTTCTGCCAGAATTGATAGACGCCCGCTTCAACAAAAGCGTCTGCATCAAACAGGCGCGATATCAGGCGGGAGTGTTTTGGCAGCTTGGACACTTTGAACACTACTCAACAGTTACACAACGCTATATAGAATATACGTGTCTTTAAGAGATTGTTAAGACTTTTTGCCCGTTCCTGATAAAAAGAGCAAATCCAATCAAAAAAAACGGTAAACGCGTTCGAAAAATTGCCCCGATTTTGAAAGAGAACGATCTATGTCAAATTTCTGGCAGACAAAATCGCTGGAACAACTGTCGCCTGAGGAATGGGATGCCGTGTGCGATGGCTGTGCGCGCTGTTGTCTCATCAAACTTGAAGATGACGATAGCGGTGAAATTCACTACACCGATGTTGTCTGCAATCTGCTCGAGTTGGATAAATGCCAATGTACAGACTACCCCAATCGCCACATCCGTGTGCCTGACTGCATCAAATTAACCCCGCAATCCCTGGCAGAAATTGACTGGCTGCCGCCTACCTGCGGCTATCGTTTGTTGGCAGAAGGCAAAGACCTGTATTGGTGGCACCCGTTGGTGTCCGGCGACAAGATGAGCGTTCACTACGCTGGCATCGGCGTGCGCGGCCGCTGCCTTCCTGAAGCCGATGTGGCTGAAGATGATCTGGTTGATCGCATGGTCACCTGGCCCCTGTCAGAAGCAGCCTTCGGGCCGGATGACACCGTTGAGGGTGATGACACTTAGCTTTGTGATTTAATCGTCGCGTGACCACTTAAACGCTACTTCATCCAGTGCCACGCCCGCCTGTGCGGTTTCGGCCTGTGGCAACACATCCATGCTTGGCCACAGGCCGGTTGACAGGCTGTCGCGATAGCCGCTGGCCAGTCCGCGTTCATTCATCGCTTTGATGGAAGGAGAGGGATCGTAGGTTAGGCTGCGTATCTGCACATCTATACACCCATGGTTGTCTTCCAGAATGGCATACCAGACGCGGGCGGTGCCATCATTTGCCGGGATACCGATAGCGCCCGCATTCAACCATAATCGAGACGACAGAACTTGTGCAAAGGCGATGCCGCTGTGGCCGGTTATCATACCGTCAACTCCGGCAGCTTCCATTTGTGCCAGTTTGTCATCAGCAGATGATGATGCAAAGATGAATTCATTTATCGATGCTGTACCAGCATGGGTGGCGAGCAATTTGCGCCGGCCGATCTCAACGAAAACCTGACGCGGCAGGCTTGCCATCCAGCGGCACTGAGCCGGGCTTACTTCTCCACTGGCAAAATTGAACCACTGGACCGACAGTACTTCGCATTGGGTGCCGGCATCAAACCCGCAGCCGCAATTGTCTTTATTCGCCGATAGCGCTTCTTCACAATTGCCCATGATCACCTCAATGCCGCTGGCAGCGATCAGATCAAGGGTTTCAGCCGGTTCACCGCAATAAGCAATCACATCACCGGTACACAGGATTTCTTCTGTTTCAAAACCCAGGCGCCTGGCTTGTGCCAACATCGCTCGTGTTGCGGCAAGATTACTATAAGGCCCGCCAAACACCAGCAGCCGGTCGCATGTCATGGTGACCGGGGCGGGGGAGGCATATTTGAATGCGGCGGGAAAATCCTGTGTGGTCAATTTCAAATCCGGTTGAAGCAATAAATCGGCGATCATACACAACACTCCAGCAGTTACCACAAAAGAGAGGTCACAATGTCCTGAGCAGCCGTGATTCCCACCGTTTATACCCATGTGGCCATCATCTGGTAGGATTGCGGGGGATGAGGCGGTGAGTTGAAGGACTTTTTGCACCCTTTAAACTGTTGGAAAATAATAAGAAAAAGTTGCGTAATAAAAATAAATTACATAATACGTAAAAAATCTATTGACATCGTCACGGTATTAGTTATACAAGTAGGTACAGTCAGAAAATTGTGAGCGGCGCCAAGCTCCTCCAAACACTCAACAGTCAGATTTATATGAAAAACAACGGTCAGGTGGATTGGGCCGCTGTTCGGCATGCGTATTGCGCGGGCGATCAAACGGTTGCGGAAATTTGTCAACACTGCGGAATAACCAAAGCCGGGTTGTATTATCGCCGCAGAATAGAAAACTGGCCACACCGTAACAACATGTCGGCAACGGCTGAGAAAACGACAAAGCAAATTCATAAAAACAAGATCGAGCGGCTTTACGCGCTGCTGGATCATTTGATGAAGGAGATTGAAATGGAATCTTCGAGCACAACCGGTGACGAAGGAGTTGCCAGGTCAGGAACGGCAGACCGCGAACGTTCTGCCAGAACCCTGTCATCGTTGATCAGAAGTTTTGAGAAGATAAAAGAACTTGAAGCCGAAGAGCTGCTGGAAACCCGGGAAACGAATAATGATAGTATAAATGAAGCAGACGAAAAAGACGCTGAAGCGCTCCGCAACACCTTATACGAAAAAATTGAAAAACTCGTACAGGCAGAGAACACTTAAAACATTCATCGATGGATTAAATAAACAACAACTCGATTTTCACAATAACTGGTGGGAACTATGGGCACGCGAAGATCAATTGCCGCCAAAAACAGATGCCCAGGGCAACCCCTGGTTGACGTGGCTCATTTTAGGTGGGCGAGGGGCAGGCAAAACCCGTGCCGGTGCGGAATGGGTAAGATCCCTGGCACAGGCACCTAAGGCATCTTACGAGGGCACCCATCGCAAAATCGCCCTGATCGCCGAAACTTTCAGTGATGCCCGCGAGGTTATGGTGGATGGTGTTTCGGGCATTCTTGCCGTGCATCCCTCAGACCAGCGCCCAATTTACGAGACAACCCGGCGCAGGCTGGTGTGGCCAAACGGCGCGATTGCCCAGTTGTTTTCCGCCGAAGACCCTGAAAGTCTGCGTGGACCTCAGTTTAGTGCCGCCTGGTGTGATGAACTCTGCAAATGGCGCTATGGCGAAGCGGCCTGGGACATGTTGCAATTTGGTTTGAGATTGGGAAAAAATCCGCAACAGGTCGTCACCACAACACCGCGGCCCATGCCGCTGCTCAAACGCATTATGGGTGCGAAAACCACGGTAATTTCGCGTGCCTCAACACACGCCAATGCTGCAAACCTGGCACCGGGATTTTTGCAAACCGTTGTCGGTCGTTATGAAGGAACCCGGCTGGGGCGGCAGGAAATAGATGCTGAAATTCTTGAGGACAATCCCAATGCCCTGTGGCAGCGCGATGTCATCGACCAGTTCAGGGTAAGAATGTGCCCGCAATTGACCCGCATCATCGTTGCCATTGACCCGCCGGTCTCCAGTACCCGGCGCTCGGATGCCTGCGGCATCATCTGTGCGGGTATTGATGATCTCGGCCATGGGTTTGTGCTCAAAGATGAAACCTGCCATGCGGTAAGACCACTGGAATGGGCGAGGATAGCTTTGCGCACATACCATGAATTTGAAGCCGATGCGCTGGTGGCTGAAGTCAATCAGGGTGGTGACATGGTCAAAACCATCATCGCCCAGGTAGACGCGGGCGTGCCGGTAAAATCCGTGCATGCCACCCGCGGCAAATGGGTGCGCGCTGAACCGGTGGCAGCTCTTTATGCGCAAGGCAGAGTTCATCATGTGGGTGCTTTGGCGCAACTGGAAGACCAGATGTGCGATCTCACCGGCGATGGCAAATCAGGCGGGCGCAGTCCCGACCGGGTCGATGCACTGGTCTGGGCACTGACAGAATTAATGCTGGCCCGCGAAGCCGGCCCACCGCGCATACGCGAATTTTAACGCTTTAACAATCAGGGACAAAACCATGTTCTCACCTCTAAAAGATCTCAAGCGATTGCTTCACCTGGAAACACCTCCGCTTGAGGCAAAAAAAAGTGCCACCGGTGGCATTTTAGCTATGTATCATCATGGCCAGCCGATGTGGACGCCACGCGATTATGCCTCGTTGGCGCGCGAAGGTTACGCCAGAAATGCTATAGCCTATCGCTGTGTGCGCATGATTGCGGAAGCCGCAGCTTCGGTACCGTGGCTGATCTATGATGACGGTCGCGAACTGGATACCCACCCGTTACTTCAGCTTTTATCCGCACCCAACCCCAATCAGGGCGGGGCCGAATTCATGGAGGACTGGTACGGATATTTACAGATCTCCGGCAACTCCTATCTCGAAGCCGTAAGCGTGGCAGGCGAGGTCAAGGAACTTTACGCCCTGCGCCCCGACCGCATGAAAGTCGTTCCCGGCCCCAACGGCTGGCCCCAGGCTTACGAATATACGGTAGGTGATCGCACGGGTAGATTTGACAACGACGGCGATGACAAGGCTGGCGCAATTTTGCACATGGCGCTGTTTCATCCCACCAATGATTATTACGGCATGAGCCCGCTGGAAGTTGCTGCCATCGCCATTGATATTCACAATGCTGCGGGCTCGTGGAATAAATCACTGCTGGATAATTCAGCCCGGCCTTCCGGTGCCCTTGTCTTCAAAGGAGCGGGGGGTGCCAACAACCTCACCGAAGATCAGTTCGAGCGCCTTAAAGCTGAGCTTGAAAACACCTATCAGGGAGCAGCCAATGCCGGGCGGCCTTTGTTGCTCGAAGGCGGGCTCGACTGGAAATCCATGGGGCTCAGCCCCAAGGACATGGACTTTATCGAGGCCAAACATGTGGCGGCGCGTGAGATCGCTCTGGCCTTTGGGGTGCCGCCAATGTTGCTGGGTATTCCCGGCGACAATACATTTTCCAATTATCAGGAGGCCAATAAAACCTTCTGGCGTCAGACGGTTATCCCGCTGGTTGGCAAAACCGCAAAATCGCTGACCCGGTGGTTGCGCCCGCACTTCGGCTCTGAAATCCGGCTTTGGTACGACCTTGATCAGATTGATGCGCTGCATGTGGAGCGCGAAGCGAAATGGACCCGGATTGGGGCCGCCAACTTCCTCACCGTCAATGAAAAACGTGCCAGCGTTGGTTATGGGCCCGTCAAGGGTGGCGATAAACCACCCACCGTATCAACCCTGTGACGGAACTCACTCAAACCTTCATCGCCAAGGGTGATCTGGCTCACCTGGCCCTGTTTTTGTGGGCAAGTTCATCTTCGGCCCTGCTGGTCTGGTCCCTGCGTGAACTGGTGCGGGCCAATTGCCGCTTCAATGATTTTGTCGCTGAGATTACGCGACTGAACAGCTATTTATCCGGGAGATTATCATGATTTCTACCTTGTATTTGAAAACCTCAAGATGGGCTTTCAGGCCGTGGCTGAAGCCCGCTGGCGATTACGTGACAACGTTCCGGGTTTTCACTGAACTGATTGAAAAATCATGTGAAAAACCTTCGCGAAGCTCAAGTGCGGACGCCTACACACACAGGACCATGCAATGAACTTTGAAATCAAAAGCATACATGCCGATGGCACCTTTGAAGGCTTCGCTTCACTGTTCGGGCAAGAAGACCTTGGCCGCGATGTAATTGAACCCGGCGCCTTTAGCGAAAGTCTTGTCAATCGCGGCACCAGCGGCATCAAAATGCTGCTGCAACATGATCCCAACCAGCCCATAGGCGTGTGGGAAGAATTACAGGAAATGCCGCGCGGTCTTTATGCGCGTGGAAAACTGATGATGGATGTGGCGCGTGCCCGCGAAGTCCTGAGCCTGATGATGGCCGGGGCTCTCGATGGTCTATCCATTGGTTTTCGCACCATCAAGGCGCGCAAAAGTGACAATGGTGCCGTGCGCCATATAGAAAAAGTGGATTTGTGGGAAATCTCCGTGGTGACTTTCCCCATGCAACCCCTGGCCCGGGTAAGCGCCGTCAAAAAGCACGGCAATTTATGTGAAATCGATGACAGTGCTTTGACGCGCAAGGTTTTACAGGCCGCCAAAATGTTCAAGACCTCAACCCCGAAAGGAAAGTAATGAAAACCGAACGAAAAGCCGCATCGCCCGAAAACAAGGCGCTGACCCCTGGCGGTAAAAACCACCAGCTCAATTCAGCCGTCGATGAATTCATGCATTCATTTGACAGCTTCAAACAGGCCAATGACGAACGCCTGGGACAGATTGAAAAGCGCATGTCTGCGGATGTGATCACCGTTGAAAAAGTTGATCGCATCAATGCAGCCCTTGATACTCAAAACAACTTCTCGACGAACTCAGTTTGATGTCGAGCCGCCCGCACCTTTCCGGTGAACAAACCGGTCCGCGCAGTCACGCCACCCTGCAACATAAATCTGCCTGGGACAGCTACATGCGTAAAGGTGAAAACACCAACCTGCGCCAACTGGAAGAAAAAGCGCTATCCATTCAGGTGGATGCCGACGGTGGCTATCTGGTGCCGGAAGAAACCGAACGTGAAATTTCACGCGCACTTTCTGATGCTTCTCCCATCCGCGCAATCTCCGGTGTGCGTCAGGTCAGCTCATCCGTCTACAAAAAGCCATACACGCTGACTGGTCCGGCAACCGGCTGGGTGGGTGAAACCGATCTGCGCCCTGAAACCAACTCGCCAACGCTTGCCGAAATGCAGTTTCCAACCATGGAGCTCTATGCCATGCCGGCTGCCACCTCAGCACTTCTTGATGACAGTGCGGTCAGCATCGACCAGTGGATTGCCGAGGAAATTCAGATTGCCTTTGCCGAACAGGAAGGCACTGCCTTCGTCAACGGCGATGGCGTCAACAAACCACGCGGGTTTCTCGACTATAACAAGGTCGATAATGGCGCGTGGAGCTGGGGCAATATCGGCTATACGGTCACCGGTGCGTTGGGCGCGTTTGCAGCCACCAGTCCCGGTGATGGTCTGATTGACCTGATTTATTCGGTCAAATCCGGCTACCGCGCCAACGCCCACCTGGTCATGAACCGGGCAACCCAGGCTGAAGTTCGCAAGCTTAAAGACGTCGATGGCAACTATCTGTGGCAGCCGGGTATTCAGGTTGGCGCACCGGCAACGCTTTTGAACATCGCTATTGCGGAATCAGAAGACATGCCCGACATCGCCACCGATGCTTATGCCATTGCCTATGGCGATTTCAACCGGGGTTATCTCATTGTTGATCGTATCGGCGTGCGGGTTTTGCGCGATCCTTACAGCTCCAAACCCTATGTGCTGTTCTACACCACCAAGCGTGTTGGCGGTGGCGTTCAAAACTTTGAAGCTATCAAGCTTTTGAAATTCGGCACTGCATAATTTCTCCCTGAAACTTGACAGATGGTCTCGGCCTTCAAGCCGGGCCATCTGTTCTTTTCAGGTCGCACAATACCAACAGCATCGACGTTTGAAAGATAGTTTTCACTCGTCATGCCGGCGAAATCCGGTATCCAGGCGGCAGAGCATGAACCTTGAGCACTGGTTACCGGCTTTCGCCGGTATGACGGGAAGATGGATCAAACCTCACCGCTACTGGCACAATTCCAAAACGGAGATGAACAAAATGACGGCTGTCCTGATCACCGGACCGGCGGTTGAGCCCGTGTCCCTAACCGAAGCCAAAGCGCATTTGCGAGTGGATGGCACAGATGAAGACACTCTTGTCTCCAGCCTGATTGCGGCTGCCCGTATCCATATGGAGGCATATACACATCGTGTTTTCATAACCCAGACATGGTCAATCTATCTCGATAAATGGCCGCAGGACCAACCGCTGGCATTACCGATTTCACCGGTGCAGTCGGTGACAGCCATCAATATCTATGATGAAGACGATGGTTTCGTCGCCGCTGATCCGGTCAGTTATGTGGTCGATGCGGCATCCTCTCGCCCGCGTATCCTGTGGCGTGGGACCGGTGTGCCGCCACGTCCCGGTCGCGCACTCAATGGCATTGAAATTATTGTCAACGCCGGCTACGGCAATGATGGCGCCCAGGTGCCTCAACCCATACGTCAGGCCATCTTGATGCTGGTCGCCCAGTGGTTTGAACACCGTGAGCCTCCCACATTGAACGGGCCAGATAATGCCATGCCCGCCGCTGTCGCCTCGCTGCTGCACGGTTACCTTCCGGTGCGATTATGAGAGCGGGAGAACTGCGCAGCCGACTGGCGGTTGAAAGCCCGCAACGTGTCTCCGATGGTGCCGGTGGTGCTGTCACCAGCTGGCTGGAAACTGCCACTGTCTGGGCCAACGTCACGCCAATCTCGGCGCGCGAACAACGATCAGCCGAACAACGCGCTGAAAAAGTGACACACAGAATAACCCTGCGCTATCGCAATGACATTGATGCCACCATGCGCTTTACCGGCGACGGGCGGATCTTTGATATCGAAGCCATCATCAATGAGGCCGAGCGCGACCAATGGCTGGTGTGTTACTGCGTCGAAGGAACGACGGCGTGACGGTGAAGCTGACCATTAAAGGCCTTGGGAGGTTTAAGAAAAACCTGTCGAACCTTGCCCAATTGCAGGGTTTTGATAGTGAACTTGAACGCTCGGCACAGGAGATTGCGGCAACGGCAGCGCAAAACCTGAGCCGCATGGGCGCAGAAAAACCGGGCGGGAAAATAGCTTCCTCGCTTACCGTAAAATCAGGCGACCGGGAATTTTCAAAGGTAATTGGTAGCGATCTCAAATACGCAGGCTTCGTTGAATTTGGAACCTTGCGCACGCCACCAAAACCCTGGCTCAGCTCAGCGCTGGCAACCGAAAAACCGGCCCTCAAAAACCGGATAAGCAATCTATTGCTAACAACCGCCACTTTAAACACAGGTGCGAGAAACAACCCATGACCCATCCCCCCGGCCTGTCGCTGCAACAGGCAATTTTCACGGCATTATCCGGCTCAACCGCTCTGGTCAATTATCTTGGCGGTGCAAAGATCTTTGACGATATTCCCAAACAAACCCAGTTTCCCTATGTCACCATCGGCCAGTCCTCTATGGTTGACTGGAGTACGGCCACCGACCAGGGCCGTGAGCACCTGTTTCGCATACATGTGTGGTCACGCTATAGCGGTGGCACCGAAGCCCAGTTGATTGCCGAAGAAATTATTCAGGTGTTGCATGATGCAGCCCTCGTTTTGCAGGATAATATTCTGGTCAACCTGCGTTTTTTAAGCACCGATATCCTGCGCGATCGCGATGGCAAAACCCATCACAATATTTTGAGATTTCGCGCCGTAACCGAGCCGGTTTAAGCCGAGCCGGTGCGGAGAACAGGGCAACTTCTGTTCGATTCCAATTTGTCCGGTCGCGTTTTAACCAATCAAAAACCATTCATTCATAATCCAAGGAGAGATTGCCATGGCAGCTCAAAAGGGCAAGGACCTGTTGTTGAAAATCAAGCCGTCCGGCGCAGGCGTATTTACCACCGTTGCCGGTATCCGTTCGAACCGCATCAGTTTCAACAGCGAAACCGTGGATACAACCCACGCCGAATCCATTGGCCAGTGGCGAGAACTTCTCGCCGGAGCCGGCGTGCGCAGTGCCGGCGTCAGCGGCAGCGGTATTTTTAAAGATCAAACCGCCGACAGCGATATTCAAACCGCATTCTTTAATGGCGACATTCTCGACTGGCAGATTGTCATCCCGGCTTTTGGCACAATTGAAGGACTGTTCCAGATTTCCAGCCTGGAATACACCGGGCAATACAATGGTGAAATGACCTACGAGATTGCTCTGGAATCTGCCGGCGCTCTTACTTTCACTGGAGTTTAGAGAATTGGCAAATGCATATCGCGGCGAGATTGATGCCACAATCGGCGGCAAGTCTTATCGGCTGTGCCTCACTCTGGGCGCCCTGGCCGAGCTGGAAAACGCCTACGGTGAAGAAGACATGGCCGCCATTGCCGAGCGCTTTCAAAGCGGCCGCCTGAAATCATGTGATGCCATCAGGATTATCGGTGCGGGCTTGCGCGGTGCCGGTTACGTCGTCAGCGACAAGGATGTTGCGGCCATGCCGACAGAAGGCGGTGCTGCCGGGTTTGTCGATATTGTAGCGCGCCTGTTGCGGGCAACATTTTCAACGCTCGATGCCGCAGAAAATCCCGATGAAACCTAAGCTCAAAAAAGGTGCCTTTGTGCCGTGGCAGGAAGTAATGGTGTTCGGATTAGGGGTTTTGCGTCTTTCCAGCGACACTTTTTGGGCCATGACGCTGCGTGAACTTGAAGCAGCCGCAAGTGGCGTCTTTGGCCCGCCCTCCTTGTGGGCAGCCCCCACAAGGAGGGAGTTCACAGACTTGATGAAAGCCTATCCCGATGCCAATTATGAGGAGAAAATGAAATGACCGAAATGTCAGAAGGTCTGACCTTGCGTCTTGATATGGACGTCGCCCCCTTGCGAAAAAATATCAGGGAAGCCACATCCCTCGGTGTCAATTTTGGCTCAACATTGGTAAGCGCCTTCGAAGGCGTGGCCTTTCAGGGCAAAAAAGCCTCCGAGATTTTCAAAACCTTTGCATCAAGTCTTTCCAGACAGGCTTTTCGCAGCGCTGTTGCACCGTTAGGTGGCCTGTTGAACAATGCCGTTTCAGGACTGTTTTCCAGCGGTAGCCAGGCGGGCGCATCGGGCGCTTCAATCATTCCCTTCGCTCGCGGCGGCGTCGTCGACGGGCCAACGTTGTTTCCCTTCAACAACAACCGTATGGGCCTGATGGGGGAGGCGGGGCGCGAAGCCATATTGCCGCTGGCGCGCGGAGCCGATGGCAAGCTGGGCGTGCGTTCGGGTGCGTCGGGTCAAAGTACCAGCATTGTTTTTAATATTTCCACACCCGATGCCAACAGCTTTCGCCAGTCTGAAAGTCAGATCAGCGCCATGGTGGCGCGGGCTGTTAACCGTGGTTCAAGGAACCTGTAACAATGATGTTTCATGAAATCCGGTTTCCGGTAGATATTTCGATTGGAGCCACGGGCGGTCCCGAACGCCGCACCGAGATTGTAACACTCGGGTCTGGCCGCGAGGAGCGCAACACGCGTTGGGCAAATTCACGACGTCGGTTTAATGCGGGCTACGGCATAAAGACCCTTGACCAGATACATCTGGTCATCCGGTTTTTTGAAGAACGCCGCGGTCGTCTGCACGGTTTCAGATGGCGCGATCCCGTCGACTATAAATCATGCCCGCCAAGCAGCATTCCCAGCCCTCAGGACCAGATCATCGGGGTGGGCGATGGCATTTCGGATTTGTTTTTGCTGACAAAAGATTACAGCGAAAACATAAACCCCTATCAACGCCGCATTGATAAACCAGTTGTTGGCTCCGTGGTCGTTGCCGTTGACAGTGTGCTGCAAACCGCTGGCAGCGATTACTCAATTGATGAGGCTACCGGTGTTGTCCTTTTTGCCAGCGGTAATATTCCCACCCCCGGTGCCTTGATCACTGCCGGGTTTTTGTTTGATGTGCCCGCCAGGTTCGACAGTGATTATCTCGAAATCAATTTGACTAATTTTAATGCCGGTGCCATTCCCGATATTCCAATTGTGGAGATCAGATTGTGAAAACTTTACCTTCAGGCCTGCAGGCCCATCTTGATTCGGGTGCCACCACCATGTGCTGGTGCTGGCGACTGACCCGCGATGACGGTCTGGTGCTGGGCTTTACCAATCACGATCAAAACCTCACCTTTGATGGAACATTGTTTGAAGCAACGGCAGGCTTTCACGGCACCGAGGTGTTGTCGTCCCTGGGCTTGTCGGTTGATAATCTCGATGTTTCAGGCGCCCTGCAATCAGCCCGGCTGGATGAGGCAGATCTTGCTGCAGGACTGTTTGATGATGCCGAGGTTGAAATCTATATCGTCAACTGGAGCGATGTTAATCAGCGTCTGTTGATACGTCAGGGAAACCTTGGCGAAGTCAAACGCGGTCAACTGGCCTTTGAAGCTGAAATACGCGGCCTTGCCCACAAGCTCAACCAGCCTTTCGGCCGCCTGTTTCAATATCCCTGCGATGCCGATGTGGGAGATCTGCGCTGTAGTGTTGATCTGACTGCATCGCAGTTTCAAGCCAGCGGTCAAGTCAGCGGTCTTGAAGATCGCCGCCGCTTCTTTGTTACCGGTCTGGAAACCTATGTGGCCAACTGGTTTGAGCGCGGCAAACTCACCTGGACCTCTGGTGCCAATTTAAACCGTGCCATGGAGGTCAAAGTCCATCGTATAAATCAGGGGTTGCACGTGATTGAGCTGTGGCAACCGATGACCAGCGATGTTGCCCTCAACGATACATTCACCGTTACGGCGGGATGTGACAAACAAATTTCCACCTGCCGGGAAAAATTCAACAACGGCGTGAACTTTCGTGGTTTCCCGGCCATGCCGGGCAATGATTTTGCCATCTCGTATCCCAACAAGGCCGATGGCACCAATGATGGCAGTTCGCAGAATACAAATTGAATATGCCCCTTGCAAAGATGCCCGTCACCCGCGACCGGATTGTTGAACAGGCGCGGACCTGGCTCGGCACACCTTATCACCACCAGGCAGCGCTGCACGGTGTCGGGTGCGATTGCCTCGGGCTAATACGTGGTGTTTACCGGTCTTTTCACGGGTCCGAACCTGAGGTGGTTCAACCCTATTCACCGGATTGGGCAGAGGCTTGCGGACATGAACGGTTTGCTGCGGCTGCCCGGCGCCATCTGATTGAGTGCGACAATCTGGTGTTTGACGCCGGTGACGTCCTGCTCTTCAGATGGCGCGCGCATCTGCCGGCAAAACACGCCGGCATTGCCACCAGTACCAGTAAAATGATCCACGCCCAGTCCGGCGCGGATGTGTGTGAAATATCGCTGCAACCATGGTGGTTGCGGCGTCTGGCATATGTTTTCAGATTTCCAGGAATTTTAGATTAATGGCTACATTGGTTTTGCAGGCCGCCGGGCAATCGGTGGGTACATTTTTGGGCGGTCCTTTGGGCGGCGTTATAGGTCGTGCCGTTGGTGCCTTTGCCGGGCAGGCGATTGACGGCCAGCTGTTTGGCGCCCAGGCCCGCGAGGTTGAAGGCCCTAGAGTTTCGGACCTTCAGGTGCAGGCCTCCAGCGAAGGCTCACCCATCCCGAAGATATTCGGTCGCGGCAGGCTGGCCGGTCAGATCATCTGGGCGACAAATTTTGAAGAGGAAATCTCAACACGCACGGAAAAATCTGGCGGCAAAGGATCTTCAGGCGGCACCAAAACCAAAATCACCGAATACGCCTATTATGCCAATTTTGCAGTTGGCCTGTGTGAGGGACCGATAACGCGCATCGGTCGCATCTGGGCTGATGGCAAGCTGCTTGACCAGAGCGCGCTGACCATCCGGTTTTACAGGGGTTCAGAAACGCAAACCCCTGACAGCCTGATTGAAACCAAGGAAGGCACAGGCAATACCCCTGCCTATCGCGGGCTGGCCTATGTGGTGTTTGATCGCATGCCGCTGGAACGCTTCGGCAATCGCCTGCCGCAACTGTCATTTGAGGTATTCAAATCCCTGGATGATATTGAAAGCCTGATTACTTCTGTCAACATCATCCCCGGCACCACTGAATTTGGTTATGATACAACAGAAATTACCCGCAGCGCCGGAGCGGGCGTGACACTGGCCGAAAACCGCCATACCACCCAGGAGCAGACCTACTGGTCCGTGGCCATTGATCAGCTGCTGGGCACCTGTCCAAACCTAACATCCGTATCTCTGGTGGTGACCTGGTTTGGCAATGATCTGCGTTGCGCCAATTGCGACATCAGGCCCGGTGTTGAAAACCGGGGAAAAATCACCACGCCTGAAAGTTGGCTGGTCGCCGGTGAAACCAGAAGCAGTGCTCATCTGGTCAGTGTCCATGACAATCGGCCCGCCTTTGGCGGCACGCCCACTGATGCCTCCGTCATCAGAGCCATACAGGATTTAAAATCGCGCGGCCTTAAAGTCACGCTCTATCCTTTTTTGATTATGGACATTCCGGCAGACAACGCGCTGAGTGATCCCTATACCGGCAACAGCAGCCAGCCGGTCTATCCGTGGCGTGGAGAAATCACCTGTAACCCGGCTCCTAGTGCAAGTGCAACGGTTGATAAAACCGCAGCCGCCACCTCCCAGATCAACAGTTTTTTTGGCACATCCCAGATCAGCGATTATTCAATCAGCTCCGGTGTTGTGACTTATTCAGGCCCGGTGGACTGGTCTTTGCGACGGATGATCCTGCATTACGCCAACCTGTGCGTGCTGGCGGGCGGCGTTGATACTTTCCTCATCTCAAGCGAGTTGCGCAACCTGACACAGGTGCGCGACAGTGCCGTCAATTACCCGGCGGTGAATTTGCTGGCGACCCTGGCTGGCGACGTAAAGTCGGTGCTTGGTGCCTCGACCAAAGTCTCATATGCTGCCGACTGGTCGGAATATTTTGGCCATCAGCCGCAAGACGGCAGCAATGATGTGTTGTTTCATCTTGATGATCTGTGGGCAAACTCCAGCATCGATTTTGTCGGCATAGACAACTACATGCCCCTGTCAGACTGGCGCGATGGCGACAATCATCTTGACCGGCAGAACGGTGCCAGATCGATTTATGATCGCGACTACCTCAAAAGCAATATCGCTGGTGGTGAGGGATTTGACTGGTATTACGCCAGCGACAGCGATCGCACGCAGCAGGTGCGCACAGCCATCACCGATAGCACTTACAACAAGCCGTGGGTATTTCGCTATAAGGACCTCACCAACTGGTGGCAGAACAGCCATTACAATCGCCCCGGTGGCATTGAAGATGCAACCGCTACAGCCTGGGTGCCTGAGTCCAAACCCATCGTTTTTACCGAATTTGGCTGCCCGGCAATAGATGCCGGCACCAATCAGCCCAATGTGTTTTTCGATGCCAAATCATCCTCCAGTGCCGCGCCCTATTTTTCATCCGCCAACCGCGATGATTTTATCCAGCGCCGCTATCTCGAAGCCATGCTGGACTACTGGGGAGCAGGCAATAGTGGCGTAAATCCTGCCAACAATCCAACCTCGAGCGCCTATGGCGCCCCGATGGTGGATTATGGCGCCATGTCAATCTGGACGTGGGATGCGAGACCCTTCCCAGCCTTTCCGTTTCTCACCTCGATCTGGTCAGATGGCGACAACTGGGAACGCGGCCACTGGCTCAGCGGCAGGCTGGGCGCGGTTGCCCTCGAACCTCTGGTCCGCACCCTGCTGGAGCAATTCGGATTTGACCGGTTTGATGTATCAAACCTTGAAGGCATTATGGATGGCTTCGTTATCGACCGTCCCATGTCTGTGCGTGCAGCACTTGAGCCTCTGGGCCGGGCCTTTTTATTCGATGCGGTTGAAAGCGAGGGCGTCATAAAGTTTCGCCATCGCAATGAAGATGTGATCGGCCAGCTTGTGCCCGATGATCTTGTGGTCGAAAGCGCTGATGACAGGGAGTTTACGCTCACGCGAGCGCAGGAAACCGAACTGCCTAATGGCAATAAAATCGGCTATATCGACAGCCTCGCTGATTATCGCCGCGCCAGCGTTGAAGCCCGCCGCCTGGTCGGGCGCAGCCAGCGCCAGTCAACCAGCGACATGCCGATTGTCATGGCCCAGTCAAAAGCACAATCGATCTCCGATATCCTGTTGCAGGAGGCCTGGGCCGGGCGGGAGAAAGCTGATTTTACCTTACCTCCCAGTTTTTTGCGCTTTGAACACGGCGACCTGATTGAATTCAATACCGGCCAGAATAATCTCTCTGTCCGGTTGCAGGAAGTCGGTTAAGCAGAGGCAAGAAACGTTTCAGCCCTGTCCGCTGTTCCGACAATCTACAGCGGTTCAACCACGTCCAACCGAACCACCAATCCGGGCCAGCCCCTGACATCGGGCCTGCCGCTGGTTGAATTCATGGACCTGCCGCAACTGATTGCAACTGACAATCCCGAGGCGGGCTACATAGCCGCCTATGCCGAGCCATGGCCCGGTGGCTTAAATCTGATGACCTCGTCCAACGCCACCAGCTTTGAACTCAACCGGCGCATAGATGTTCCTGCTGTTCTGGGAGAGACACTGGACGATCTTGCCAGTGGGCCGCTTTATCGGTTGGACAGGGGCAACAGGTTTCAAGTCAGAATTTATTCCGGTGCCTTAAGTTCGGTTGATGAACTGGGCCTGTTTGCCGGAGCAAATATCGCTGCCATCCTCAATCAGGACGGTCAGTGGGAATTATTGCAATTCCAGAACGCAGATCTTGTCGGTGTTGATACCTATGAACTTTCCATGCTTTTGCGCGGCCAGCAGGGCACCGAACAGGCCATGCGCGATCCTGTGCCGGCAGGCCAGCGTTTTGTTCTCATCGACAATGCCGTGGTTCAGCCCGATCTGCTCAGCGGACAGGCCGCGTTAAGTCTCACCTACCGTATAGGCCCACCGGCTAAAGATGTCGGTGATCCGGCCTATCTCGAGGTGGTCAAAAGTTTTGCCGGGCGCGGACAAAAGCCTTTCAGTCCGGCCCATGTCAAAGCCCAAAGGACAGGCAGCGATATTCAATTATCATGGATACGGCGCACGCGCCTTGGCGGCGACGACTGGCAGCCGGTCGAAGTGCCGTTGAGCGAGGAACTCGAAGCCTACGAAATCGACATACTGAGCGGTGAGACAGTTGTTCGCACTTTGTATTCGCAACAGCCGCAGACCACCTACACCTCAACCGAAGAAATAGCTGACTGGGCAACCCCCCAGGCTCAGCTTGATATTGCGGTTTACCAGATCAGTACGGCCTTTGGTCGCGGAAGCGCCAATCGTCGTGTCGTGACGGTTCAATAATTTTTCTTCAAACCTAAGGAAATACTGCCATGCCCCCTAAATCCATCGCCCTGTTAACCGCCCTGGTGGTGGTTTTTTTATGGATTAATTCCGCCAGAGCGGAACAACCCCGCCCGCCATTGGTGTTCAGCAAGTTCGCCCCTGAAATTGCCGCTGAGTTTGGTGAGAAAGCCCCCGAAAAAGTGCAGATCGTTGTGGTGACTAAAGCCCCAGGCAATCGGGCCTATGTGGTCGTTGTCATGAAACAGGGCCGCGGTTTCAAATGGGTCACCGGCCCTTATGCAATTGCGCTCAAACGCATCCAGGCCGTGGTTGATAGAAGCCTTGAGCTAAAACCCGCATCAGGGAAGATAAATTATGAGTTTTGAACGCGCGCTGGCCTTCGTCCTGTCGCAGGAAGGCGGCTTCAGCGATAATGCCAAAGATCCCGGTGGTGCCACAAATTTTGGCATAACCCGTGCAACCCTGTCGCAATGGCGGGGAAAAAGCGTGACCCGCGCGGACGTGCGATCACTCACGCGCAGAGAAGCATCAAGCATCTATCACCGGCAATACTGGCAACAATGTAAATGTGATCAGCTGCCTCCGGCGCTGGCATTTTTGATGTTTGACACCGCCGTTAATCAGGGCGTTGGTAGAGCCACCCGATTTCTGCAGAAATCTATAGATACAAAAGTCGATGGCATAATCGGTCCCAGAACGCTTGAAGCCGTACGAAGGCGAGAGCCAAAACGCGTGATGATAGAATTTGCCGCCCGCCGTATGCGCCATTACGGCCTTCTGTCGATTTTTTCGATTTTCGGGCTTGGCTGGTCGAGGCGGTTAATGGAAGCACTTTATCAGGCTTTCGACCTCAATTCCAAAAGCCTCGGTTAAGGAGGAAATACAATGGCGTTACCCTCAACATTGCTGACCGGACTGGCCGCGCCGCTGTTTGAACTGATTGACGGCCTGTTTACCTCGGACGAAGAACGCGCTGAAGCCAAACGAAAACTTCTGTCACAGGAAGGCCAGCGCTCCCTGCAACAGCTTGAAAAAAACATGTCGGCTATCGTTGCCGAAGCAAAAAGCGCAGATCCGTGGACCAGCCGGGCGCGGCCCTCATTTCTCTATGTTATTTATCTGATGATCCTCGGCGCGATACCCATGGGGTTTTTAAGTGCCTTTGAACCCGACATTGCCCAGCGCGTGATTGCCGGCATGCAGGGCTGGCTCACCGCTATCCCTGAATCCTTATGGGGGTTATTCGGTGCAGGCTATCTCGGCTATTCGGGTTTCAGATCCTGGGACAAAAAGAACATTGGCAAATAACAAGGCAGCGAATGCTTTGGCTGAGGCTTCTTTCTGAGAGTCTGACTCAAAAGTCCTGAAGCCAGCCCGCTCCCCCGGCCCAACCACCCCTCAGGGTACCTTTACGGGTGGTTGGG